>CAZTCD010000040.1:0-35002 GCA_964612065.1 uncultured Bdellovibrionales bacterium
GGCAGAGGTTGCCTTCTTTTGTCCACCCAAGGTCCCGGCAAAGACGGGAGAACTGGGGGGCCGGGGAGCTGACGTCGTCCGCCAGCCAAGAGGTCCCGGTACACTCCAGAAGTCGTCGTGTTCTCCGAGGTGAATCGCCATTGAGCAAATTCGCAAGGGTGCTTTCATTCTGAGAAAGATCGGCAGGATTGAGGAGTATGCAGTCAGTGCTACGAGTGGCCGCCTGGAGCCAATAAGCTGAGATAGTGCGTTGATAGGGGTCCAGCCTCGAACTCACCAGTGCGCCAATTCCACAATTAATATTTAATTTCGCAGGGAAGTCAGGTAGCCGGGCCAGTTTTACGGGGTGAATGGGAGGAAAGTCGAGCAAAAGCAAAACAGGGAATGCCAGGGCGAGAGGGCGGCGAAGCCCCTTCCAGAGCATTCCTGCCTCTATGCTGGAAAGGAAACAACCAACGGCACCGAGCACTCCGAAATGAACAAATATTCCGAATCGGCTGGTGACCCGGAATGATGGCACTACCAACCGCAAAAGCTCTGACGGCGCAAGACTCAAAGAGCCCGCCTCAAGCCAAGGGGGCGGAAGAGAGCATAAAAAACCTCCTGCAGCGATAGCGGTGAACGCCAGGAACATTCTCCTGGAGTTCTCTTTCTGGAAGGATCTTAAGCCTCCTGCATTTCCTCTGAGAACAAACAGGAGACCGATAAAAAACAGGATTAAAACCGACCAGCGGATGCCGTTGGCTCTTTCGTGAGCATCACTGTTACCAAGATTAGCCAGCACTTGCCGATTGAAAAGCTCCCTTAGCGGAATCCAATCCTCCGGGCCGTGGGTCATGTCAGATGTCAGGTAGTCAATCGGCTTGGTGCCCATTTGCTGGTAGACGAAGTTGTCGAGTGATTTATGATCGCCGTAAGAGGTGAAGCCGCTCCCGCTCCCAGGCTGGGAGGCAAAGGTCCAAATCAATAAAAAAAAGGCGGGCAGGGCGGCTACGGACAGCCTTCTAAAGTTCGATAGTGTTAATGTTTTGCGGGGAACGGTAAGGATAAAAAGTGGGGTTAAAAGCGCTAGCATGAGCACATGGTAGTGAGCGGCGGCGGCTGCCGCGAGAATGAGTGCCGAGGGAAGGAGCCTTCGTTTTAGGCTGAACACCTGGTTCAGCGCCACTACGGTAAGGGGGAGAAGATAGATGCCCACGAGGATCGGGTGGGTGCTAGCTCTAGCTCGGGTGAACGGGCTGAATGCGAAAGCGAACGCCAGTGAAAAAGATAAAGAGCGAGACCAGCCCAGTTCTCTTCCCATCCAGTAAAAACAGATTCCATTTATTGCTAATAGTGCCCAGGCCATGAAGGCATGAGCTTGCTCGATGGGAACAAATAAAAAGGAAATCAGCGTAAGGGCTCTTTCCAGCCAACCCAGGTGCATGGGAAAGCCTTCGGGAGGGTGGAGGTGCAAATTCAGAATGGTGCCGTTCAGGAGTTGAAGGGGGCTGTGAGTGGCTGCTTCTTTTAGGGCCCTAGCTTGGGAGGGGGCTGTTACGGAATCGATACCGTCGCTGAGGATTAAGTTTCGATCCCCGCCAAGCACAAAAAGGGATGCTGGCTGGAGATAGACTCCGGCCAGGAAAATGAAGGCGACTACTAAAAGAAGCGCTTTCAAGATTTGAATCAATTCAGACCGAGCGCTCCCCAAAGCTTGCCTCCTTTCGTGCGAACAGAGACGAACTTTTGGCAAGTGGACTCCAGTCTGGAGGCGCAGGACTCCAGCATTCCCTGATCGGGCCCCTGAAATTCCGCTTTGAAGCCCATGCCGTAGTCTTTAAGAACCCCGAGGAGCATTACTCCATCGTAGCTACCACTCATACCGCAGGAGCAAAGCAGGGGAGTGATTTCGGGCTTTAAATAGTCGAAGTCAAATTTTTCGAAAAGGTCAGGGTATCCGTTGATCATCGCAAAGTGGAGGCGATCCTCCGGAATCGGGTCAATCACTACGACTCTCTTTTTTCCTTTCAACGCGAGACCATTTGCTAGCTGCCGTATGGGAAAATAAACTGGCGAATCGTAATGTTCTGCAAAGTTCAAGGCATAATCGCCTTCGCGGTAGTGCTCATAGAGTGCTACGGCGGTGCGGGGGAGAAAGGCCAGAAATAGTATTCCCAATACCCAAATGGATTCGCGTTCCCGTTTTGGCCCGGAATAAATCAGAAACAATCCTGCCCCTGTAAGAATGATCCATGATAGCAGGCGGTATCTTGGATATCCTGCCCATCCTTGCCCCACCTTATCCGAAAGGAAGAAACCTTCCATGGAGGCAACCGTTAAGAGACATAAAACAGGCGGCCATGAAAAGGGGCGGAAGCTTCGAAGCGTTAGCCACCCGATAAAGATAAAGACGGCTATCGCCCCAAGGGTGCCGAGTTGAAGATAGATCCGGGATCCATACTCACTTAGAAGGGCCGGCGCGCCCATGACCTGCTCCAATCCAGGGAGCTCCAAGGGGCGCAGGTTCGGATAAGAGCGGCGAAAAGCCATGAATACAATAAAGGGAGAAGCGGCGATTGCTGCCTTTAGGTGGTGGGCGCGAGGTGCGTTCCACGGACGCCCTCCGGCACTGAGCAGCCAAACCAGGGGAAGCGCGAAGATTGCCTGGTCTTTAAAGCAGGCGGCAGCTCCTGCCACATACAACGCGCGGTTGCGGGCGGCACCGCCCCGGGCACACATTTCCAGCGCCAACAGGATAAGCACGCAGGACCATGGTTCGAGATAAGTACTGGTAGAGTAGTAAAGGAATTCATATTGAGCCAACCAGGCTCCGCAGGCAAAGAGAGAGCGATAGTCGGGCCAAAGCCCGAGAAATACCGGGCGGAGGATCCAGAGATAGGCAATCCAGGAGAATGCGTTTACTGCAGCCAGGGGGGTTCCCGGCGCCATTTGCCCGAGAATCTCCAGGGGAACAGCTAGAAAATAGGCGCCAGCGGGATACCTGGCCAAAATCAGCGAAGTGCCCATCCAGAATCCTCCGAGCAGGAGGACAGCGAGTAAAACGGGCTGAATAAAGTGGTCGTTATGTTTTCTGGACACCCCATCGGCAACGACAAGGGCCACCAACGGCATAGCAAATACCGGGAGTGCCGCCATGGTGAGTTCATAAAGCGTGAAAACATGGTGGGAATGGTCTCCGGATATGGGGAATTCCAAGGGACGGCCCAGCAGCCATTGAGCAAGTAGTGGAATGACCGGAACGATGCCGTAAAAAAAGTTCGCTCCGGTGGGCCGATTCATCATCGGTTTCACCGGAGGTGTTTCCCGGAAAGGAAGCAGATAGGTGAGTGCAAATGAACCAAGGAACAAAGCTAGGCAGAGGGGATCTCTTACGAAGGTCCAGCTGCCGGTAAGGAAAGAGCAGAGAAAGAAATAGGATCTAGCTCTTGCGCTCATGGGTATTCTCTTTTTTCCAAGGTACCAGAATAGCAAAGGCCGGAAGAAGAATCAGTACCGCGATCATGCCGCTCGTACGCATCAACAGAGCTGCCAGCAGAGCGTTTTCCAATGTCAGCTGATAGAAGGTGCCCACGCTTACCAAAGAAAGCTCGAGCAGGCCAAGACCGCCCGGCATAAAGCCGAATGTGGTGGCAAGTGTGGCAGCAGTGCTGAATAGCATGGTTGCGTGGATGGGCGTATCAGAGCCTAGTGCTCCGAAAGTGATGCGCAATAGAAATGCATACAGAAGCTGATTGCAGAGGCTGATTGCGCCGAGAGACGCAATGGCAGACAGGGGGACGGCTGTAAGCTGGGCCAGGCCCTTTAAGCGGGAAAATCGGGTGGAGAGAAAACTTATAAGGCGAGGCCAGATACTGATGAAGGTAACTGCCGCAATCAGGGCTGCTGTGATCAAAGGCACTAGCTGTGATGCAGTATCAATCTCCGGCTTTATCAATGCCAGGGTGGCGATCACCGCGATCAGGAGAGTGCTCGAAAGAATCAGCAGCGCGCCGAGAGAGAGCAATGCAAGATGAGTAGGAACGCCCAGATCATAGTTGAGTTTCAGCGCGGCAAGGCGAAACATTAGCCCCCCGCGTGGCACAATCTGATCGAGGGACTGGCCGTGTACGATAAGAGAACAAGTTTTAGGGAGCGTAAGAAAAATTTTTCCGGATCGATAGAGAACGTAGTTGAAAAGGGCAGAACCCAGGATGAGCAAGCCCTGGCCCGCCAGTAGAAAAAACAATACGGACAAAGGGATGCTCTCCAGCCTTTTCAAAGCGTCTCTGTTCCACCAGAGCGCTATTGCAGCCAGGCCAAAGTAAACTCCGAGCCAGGCAATATTGGTGGCTTTGGGCTTCAACGATGCCTGCTTTCCAAAAATAGATAAAATGTATCCCGCGTGATTAAAAGCGCTACCTTTGCCACATGGCGAAGTTCCGCCAGGATTCCACGTTTATTTTTCAGGAAATAATCAAGCCGTACGGGCGCTTCCAATACCTTGGTGAATCCTTTTGCTCTCGCTTTGAGAAGAAGCTCCAGATCAAAGCCATATCCATCAATATGCAGGTCCGGGAGAACGGAACGCGCCACTTCGGCTTTCATCAGCTTGAGACCCACCTGTGTATCGGTGACACGAAGATGAAAAAGAGCATTAACCACACCTTGAAAGATCCAGCTTAGGGCCCGCCGGTACCAGGGGTAATACACTTCGGACTGTGGATGGCGCTTGGATCCTATGATCAGATCGGCATCGTAGATCAAGAGAAGACCCAGAAAAACTCGGATCTCCTTCGGGTGAAGTTCCATTCCTCCATCAATAAAAAATATATAATCTCCGGAAGCGTGACGAAGGCCTTCCCTGAGAGCATGGCCTTTGCCCTGGTTTGTGGCGCTTTTTACAACAGAAAGGCCCGGCTCCTGGATTCTCTCTAAGATTTCAGAGGAATTGTCGGTGCTGCCGTCATCGAGAACGATCAGTTCTCTCTTTCGAAAGAAAGGTGCAACTTCCGCCAGCAAAAGACGTACATTCTGCTCGAGTGCTGGGGCTTCATTATGAATAGGAATGAGGATCGAAACGCTCTTGTCTCGGAGCAGGTCGAGCCAGCTCAAGCTTTTCTGAGAAGGATTCGTTTCCAAGTTGCTGCAAAGACCCCCAAGCCGAATGATAATACACTTGCGGCGTGGAGCGGTAGGATCTTGGCGGCTTCGTAAATGGTGTGGCTCATCCTCAGGCTTTGAACTCCCATAATTAGCAAAAAGAGCAGGCCTAAAAACGCCAAAAGGGAGGGGCGGACGATGGCGGTGGCAATGCCAAGATTGGTTACCAGGAAAGAAGCCCAAAGCCAGCGATGAAGTGCATTTTTATCCTGTGAAAAATAGTATTCCACGAAACCAGGTGCGCGGTTCCATAGCCTCGCGAGAAAAGGAATGAGATGCTGCCTAGGGCGCCAGCTGACGGCCAAGTCCGGATTGATGACGATCGGCTGCAGGCGGCAAATTTCCAGAAGCAATGGTGTGTCGTCATTTTCCGGCGGATTGTTCTCGAAGACGGAGCATGCTTTCTGAAAGGTTGAACGTTCGCACGCTAGAAACGTTGTGCCTTTCAAGTGGCTTTCATAGGTATCCGGAGTTATTTTCACCAGATCCTTCGCGGCGGAAAAATGGTCTTTAAAAAACCATTCGTGGGAACGCTTCCAGTAGAGCGAATATATGCTCTGCCTGGAGTCGATACCGATATTGGCCATCAGGCAATGATGCTGCGGAAGCAACGAGGCAAGGCGTTGTAAGGTTTCAGAAGGAAGCTCAACTCTGGAGTCGGAGAAAACCAGGTAAGTTCCAGTGGCCTGGTTTGCCCCCTCCACTCTTGCCCTGAATCGTCCCTGATGAGAGGGGAGATGCAAAGCTCTCGCTCCCCGGCGGTTTGAAATAAATTGTTCCAGGCTCTGGCTATGTTCGGATGACGAAGCATCATTTACCAAAAGGATTTCCCAGTTCGTTTTCCACTGAGAAAAAAAGCTATCGAGTAAGGGCTTGAGCTCCTGGCTGTCGTTATAGGTAGGCACGATGAGGCTGAAGATCGGCTTCATATGCCACTATCCATCAGTCGCCGGGCAATCATGTCGGCGGCTATGCCATTGGGGATAGACGGAGGGGTTCTGAATTTCTCAGGATCCGAAAAAAAAGAATTCATCGCTTCTTCATTGAATCGGCTTAGAACGGCTGAGCCATCTGGCCAGAGTGCTGTACGGCTTTCGCAATGCGTGCGCAAGATCAGGGTGGGAGTGCCCAGACACGATGCATCGTCCTGATTTCCGCTGCTGTCGGTGAGGAGGAAATGGGCTTTGGAAAGCATTACAATGAATTCGCGAAATGGCATTCGTGATGACAGAACGATATTCGGATTGTCTTTAATCCAAAGATAAAAATCTTCGTCCCGCTCCAGGCGGTTCCTAAAGGCAGAGTGGCGGATCAGAACCAAGGAGTGCTTTTCCGAGGCGGTTCGAATAGCTTTCTTAATGTCGTTCCAGCGGAATTTCAGGTTTTCGACTCGATGAAGATTTCCAATACCGAATTTTCCAGCAGGAAGGCTGACCTTTTTTTTTGCTGCCAACGTGATTTCCGCCAGAGCGGCAAGCTGGGTATTTCCCGGTGTTTCTATTATCTCTCCCTTTATAGACCCCAGTTTCAAGTTTTGGGTGGCTTCCCGGCTTGGGCTGAAATGGAGCCTGGCGATGCGGGAAACCAATCGCCTGGTAATTTCTTCTGGAAAGGGGTTGAGAACGTTACCGGTTCTGAGCCCGGCTTCGATATGAGCCAGCGTTTTGGCGCGGTGAACTCGTCCGAGTATGGAGCCTAGAAGTGTGGACAGCGTATCTCCATGCACGACCCAGAAATTCACTTTCTGAAATCTCTTACGGCTGCGAACGCTCTGCCAAAGGCAGCGAGCCATCCACCGGAGAGCTTGCCATCCGGTTTCGATATTGGCGTATTTGAGGTGGAGATGGCCGGGCAAATAGGTTTCTACTCGTACGTTACTGCCGTAGGACAACGAAGTTAACTCGGCCTTGAGGGCCTCACTCTGCTGGCCGGAATCAATGATCAGAACGCTATGGCCTGACTGCTCCAGGCATCTAATCACGCTGTGGCATTTGATCAATTCGGCGGGAGTTCCCAAAAAAAAGAGAATCACCGCAACATTGTCGATTTAAACGGGCGGCCTTGTCAAAGTGCCGGGCTATCTTACCAGGAAGTCGGCGAGGCTTGGTACGTCCACAGCGCAATGGCCGCCCCATTGCGGTCTCCAATCCACGCTGGTTCCCGAGGCCGCCAGGGCCGAGGCAAAGGCTTCGTTTCCCTCATAGGTTACGTAGTGGTCAAAGAACCCTGCCGCGAGATACCACTGGGCTGATCTAGGGCTGCGAAGGGCCCTGGCCATCAAAAGAGGATCAGAAGCCTTGAACTCCTCTGCATCGGTCCAGAAAAATCCTGCAACCATTTGCACCAGCTTGAGCGAGCCGAAAAGAAGGTCAAATCCCTCCGACCCATGCTTGCCGGACCTGAAAGCGCTGCTCTTTCGCACATAGGCCGCGAGCTCTTCGTCGGAAGCAAATGGACTGATGTCATTGCCAATCGGAGCACAGAGAGCAGCCACTTTATCAAACAGGTCCGTTTTCATTCCAAGCTGAATGGCGTTGAATCCTCCCATGGAGTCACCGAGCAAGAGCCTACGGCCTTTCACTCCGCCTAAACGAGCTTCGATGTCGGGCATTACCTTCGCAAGAAAATGCTCGAGTAAGCCAAATCCCGCAGGTGCATTGTTTTTCGGGCCTAAAAGCCAGGCGGCTCCTAGCGAGATGGAAACCACTGTCGGGGCCGGATGGCCCTTTGCTTTCCACCAGTCTCGAATCTGCTGGCTCCAGAACCCTTCCAGTCCCCAGATTTGAGCGTCCCCGTCTTTCCCGTGAAGGTAGTAGAGAACATCAGCGTTTTCTTCGCTAGGATGGAGACAAAGGCCGCCCTTTTGTTGGGGAAGCGGAGTGGGATACTCTACGCAAGTGGGGTCTTGAGTCGAATTTGAGGCCGCAGCAAAAGCATCGGACCGAACGAAGAACGAAGCAAAAACAACAAGGGTAAGAATAAAGGGGCGCATGCCAGAGGCTCCGGGTTTGCCAGGGTGCTTCAAAAGACCACAGCCGGCAGAATTCCGCAAGACGGAGCCTTTCTGGCCAATATTGACTGTTTAGGCGGAGCCTTTAGTGGATGTCTATTCTCGATCCACGCCGTCGTAGGCATGGATTCGGTCTAGCTCGCGGAAGAGCCGCTCAAATTGCTGCGGATTGCCCTCTTTCCCAAGAATCTTATAGGCCTTGTCGAGAGCGTCCAGCATAAGATTCATTTTTTTGTCATTGGCGGCAAGCAGGCGCTTTTTCAATACTTTCATCTCCGCCTCGTTACGATCCCGGCTGAAAAGGGTTTTAAAGAATACGCCCTTTAACTTACCGATCTCGCTTCGGAGAACGATATTTTTACGAAAAACCTCGCCGAACAACTCACGCATCTCCGATCGCTGTTTATCCGTAAGAGAAGGGTGGTTGAGAATGATGTCATGGCTTTTCTCAGCGATTTCAGCCTGACTGAAAACTCCAGGCTCCTGTCGAAGCTCTTCATCAACTTTCTTTTCCGCCTTATATGAGGCGCAGGCAGGAAGAAGCAGGATGGATGAAAGCAACGCTAGATATCTCATGAGAACCTCGAGTCGGTTGGCGAAATGGGTTGGTGTTCATTCTAGGATTCAACGGCAGTTTCGCAAGGAAAATGCCAGTTTCAGGGGCAGATCCCGGGATTGCCGCGCATCAGCGGAGACGGAATGGCCGAAGCGGAGAGTCTTTTTGTCTCGATAGGCCTGAAAAAAGCCTTCAACTTAGAGGCGTGCGAAGAGTTTTTTTCGTTCGAGTGAGGCAAGGCGAACGATCTCCGTGCTTTTGCCGCCGGAGAATCTTCCGTTATTGTAAACGAGTCTTCCATCTACCCATGTTTGCATCACCGAGTCAGGGCCAGAAGAATACACCAGAGCGGAATAGGCCAGTTCTGGATTTTTCTCACTGAGATCCGTGGCGTTGGACGGCCCCGACAGATCCAAGCACGCAAGGTCCGCTTTCTTGCCGACTTCAATGGATCCAATATCGTCTTTCAGGCCCAATGCCTTCGCGCCTTCGATCGTAGCCATTTCGAAAACCTCTCTCGCGGGCATAGACCTAGGCCCGTGTTGCGGCTTTTGTAGCAGTGAAGCAAGGCGCATTTCCTGAAATATATTCAAATTATTATTGCAGGGTGCTCCATCGGCTCCAAGGCTCACGGAAATTCCTCTCTTTCTGAGCTCGGGCACGTTACACAGGCCGCTTGCCAGTTTGAGATTCGAGCTGGGGCAATGGCTTACTTTTGTAGAGGTTTCAGCGAGTATTGTTCTTTCCGTTTCCGAGAGATGGATGCAATGGGCCAGAACCAGTTTCGAGCTGGCAAGGCCGAGGCGGTGAAAGGCTTCAATATTTTCACATCCATAGTTTTTCCGAACCGCTTCGATCTCACTTCTGTTTTCGCTGCTATGGGAGTGAACCAGGGAGCCATTTGCCTTGCTGAACTCCCGGAGCTCACGCATGAGATTTTCCGTGCAGGAGAGGAGAAATCGAGGCGCGCTCGCATAGCGCAAGCGATCGCCCGCTTGTCCATGCCAGCGCTCGTAAAGCTCAAGGTTTTCCTGCAATGATTCCCTGGTGGATTCACGGAGGCCTTTGGGATTATTTTCATGATCCATAAGGCATTTCCCGATGAAGGCGCGGATTCCCATTTCTTTAGCTGCTTCAAAGATGGAATCCGTATGGCGAACCGTGCCCATGTCGAGAATCGTGGTAGATCCTCCCGAAAGGAGCTCGGCAATGCCGAGCCGGGCCGAGGCATACAAGCTGTTTTCGGTATGGGAGGCCTCAAAAGGCCAGATCCTGTATTTCAACCAGTCAAGTAACTCGAGATCATCAGCGAAATTACGGAATAGGGTTTGGCAAAGATGAACATGAGTATGAACGAATCCCGGTATCACAAGCCGGCCGTTCAGATTCAACCGATTTTCCCCCTTTTTGGGGGTGATTGATTTTTTCAGGGCGGAAATACGGCCGTTCTCGATACGCAAGCAGCCGCGCATAAGCTTTCCGGATCCGTCGTTGAGCAGAAAAAAACCGTTTTCGAGAACAAGATTAGCCATGCGGCCCAGATTATCGCTTGAGAGGATTGCCTTTGGGAAGGGTGGCTGCAGAATACTGTGCGATCGCGGGCAAGCTTTCCAGGATCAAAGAGGAAAGTGTATCCATTACAGCGTTAGCGGCCTCAGTCACTTCCGCATGGTCGAGGGTTTTCTGCTCGATACCGGCCGCCATATTCGTGATAACCGAGATCCCCGCTACTCGCATTCCCAGATGGCGAGCGGCGATCGCTTCCGGCACGGTGCTCATTCCTACCGCGTCGCCTCCGAGAGTGCGTATCATACGTACTTCTGCAGGAGTTTCGTAAGTTGGCCCCCGTAAGCCCACATATACTCCCTTCTGTACTTTGATGCCGAGTTTCTGGGCAGCGGATTCGAGAATGGAAATGTGTTCACGGCAATAGGGTTCACTCATGTCTGGAAAGCGAGGACCAAAAGCCACAGAATCCCTACCCGTGAGGGGATTGTCGCCCATGAGGTTCACATGGTCTTCGATGATCATCAAATCATGTGCCTGGAAAGAAGTGTTAACTCCGCCAGCAGCATTGGTCAGAAAGAGCGTATGAGCTCCAAGGGCTGCCAAAGCCCGGGTAGGGATCACGATGCTATTCATGGAGTGACCCTCGTAAAAGTGCCAGCGCCCCTGCATTACGGCCACAGGAATGCCCCGCAAGTACCCGAAAGCGATCCGGCCATCGTGGCCCTCCACGGATGGCTTATGAAAATGAGGAATCTCCGAATAGGGAATATAGGTCGGGTTCTCAATCGTTGAAGCCAGGCCACCCAGCCCGCTACCCAGAATCAATGCAACCTCTGGACGCACATTCATGCGCGGCTCCAGGAAAGACACTACGTCCTGGATTTGCTCCACCACCACGGAATTTTGCATGAAGGGTCCCCCGTCCTTTTGACGGGTATTGTCTAAACTAAATTCGTCCTAGGATCAATTTAGGTTTTGGGCTGGGTTCTGAGGAGATTTCGGTAGCGTCATCCAGCATCTTACGGGCTATTTCGGCGGTTTTCGCGTCTTTGGCGTATATTTGAGCGATAACCTCATCTTTTTTGACCGCGTCACCGAGCCGTTTTTCAAAACGGAACCCCACGGAGGGATCGATTTTATCGGCAACCTTCCTCCTGCCTCCTCCCAGCTCAATCAGGGCCATGCCTACCTTTTCGCCATCGATCTCTTTGAGAAAGCCCTTTTTCGAGGCGGTAAGGGTCACTTTTTTAGGAGCAAGCGGCAAACCCTGGTCTACGGCTCCCGTATCACCTCCCTGGAGACTCACGATTTCCAGGAACTTCGAATAAGCCATGCCACTCACCAGGGCCTGTTCCAGCGTTTCTTTGACGGCGGAAGGATTCGGCCGCTTTTTTCCCTTCGCGAGTTCCGCTATGGAAAACAATTCGACTCCCAGCTCCATGATCAGTTCGTGCAGGCCGAGGTGGGGCGGGGGATCCTGAGGCCCCCGGCGCAGGTAAGCCACACATTCGTTGATTTCAATGCTGTTTCCTACGGCATGGCCACAAGGCTCGTTCATATTGGTAACCAAAGCAGAGGCCTGCTTGCCCGCAGCCTTTGCCGTGCCAACGAGAGCCTCGGCCAGCGCGCGGGCTTTGTTTTCTGTTTTCATAAAGGCGCCGGATCCGCACTTCACGTCGAAAACCAGGCCATCGATTCCTTCCGCGAGCTTTTTGCTCATGATACTGGCCACGATCAGCGGATTGCTCTCCACGGTTCCTGTTACATCTCTGAGAGCATACATTTTGCGATCAGCCGGGCAGATCTCGTCCGTTTGCCCGATAAAAGCCAGACCCACGGTGGCTACGAGCTCTTCGAAACGCTTCAGCGAAATAGAGGTTTTGAATCCAGGTATGGATTCCAGTTTATCCAGGGTGCCACCGGTATGGGCCAGGCCTCTACCGCTCATCGTGGGATAAGCCACTCCGCAGGCGGCGAGCAAGGGGGCCAGCACGATGGTGGTTTTATCGCCTATGCCACCGGTGGAATGTTTATCCACTTTGGGAAGTTTCACCTTGGTCAGTTCCACGACCTGGCCGGAATGCATCATGAGGGAGACCAGCTGTGCTGATTCCTCGGGGTTCATTCCTTGAAAGAAAGTGGCCATGAGAAAGGCGCTCATCTGGTATTCGGGAATCTCTCCCTTGGTGAATCCTTCCACCAGGAATTGGAGTTCCTCTTTGGTGAGATTTCTGCCGTCACGTTTTTTCTTGATGAGCTGTACTGGGTTCATAGCATCCCTGCCTTAAAGAACTTTATCGAGAAATGACTTTCCAATGGGCTGCTTTTCGCTGCTGCCCAAAGCCTCCAGGATAGTCTGGCCTAGATCGGCGAAAGTATCGCGTATACCCAGATCGCAGCCGCCCTTTCGTTCCGTGGCATGGCTCCAGGCCAGAACTGGCACGTATTCACGGGTATGATCCGTGCCTCTGAAGGTGGGATCATTTCCGTGATCGGCCGTCATCAGCAAAAGATCTTTCTCGCCCAGGTTTTCCATCAGTGCGGGAAGGGCACTATCCAGCCACTCCAGCTCCGAGGCATAGCCTTTCGCGTTTCTGCGGTGGCCGTAGAGCTGGTCAAAGTCCACGAGATTGGCAAAGGCAAGGCCACGGAAGTCTCGTTTGCTCTCGGATAGAAAGGCATCAAAAATTGCCCGATTGTCGCCGGCTTTTACCTTTTTCGTGAAGCCGCGCTCAGAATAAATGCTCGCCACTTTTCCGATACTGATGGTTTCCAGGCCCGGAAGGCGGAGCAGGCGGTCCATGGTGGTCTCTTCCGGCAAAGCCACAGAGTAGTCTTTGCGGTTTGTGGTTCGCTTATAGTTTCCCGATTCTCCTACAAAAGGCCTTGCGATTACTCTGGCTAACCCGAGCTCATCGCACAAGTGGCGGGCTACTTCACAAATTTTATAGAGACGCTCCAGCCCGAAATGCTCTTCGTGGCAGGCGATTTGAAAAACAGAATCAGCACTGGTGTATACGATCGGTTTTCCGGTGCGGATGTGTTCGTGGCCCATTTCCTTAATGATTTCGGTTCCGCTGGCGGCGATATTACCGAGGTAACCTGGTATCCCTGCGTCCTTCACAAAGCGATCCACGAATTCCTGCGGAAAACCCTCGTAGAAGGTGGGAAAAGGTTTTTTTACCCGAATGCCAGCCATTTCCCAGTGCCCGGTGGTGGTGTCTTTCCCCTTGGCTAATTCCGCGCTCTTACCGAACGAGGCTGTTGGCTTTTCGATCCGGGATATCCCGTTTAGTTCCGCGATATTGCCCAACCCCATTTTTTCCAGATGAGGAAGGTGGAGGCCACCTACGCTTTCTGCGATATGTCCTAAGGTGTGGGCTCCGGTGTCTCCGAAGGCGGCCGCATCAGGCATGGCTCCGATTCCAACCGAATCGAGCACTAAAAAGAACACCCTATTGAAGGCTGTGGTCATGGCGGAATCAGTATATGCCTTTTCCCGGGGAATTGGGCAATTCACTGCAGCATTTTGAGCACGAAAATCTTGGTTTTCCTCCATAGGGAATGCCATATTCTGAGGCCTATGGCTGATATCCAGATTCGAATGCCGTCGGGCCCCAGGATTCCGCTTTCCCGTAATCCGATTGATATGGTGGGGGTGAATGAGCGCGCCGAGTCGTTCACCAAGCGAAGCATTAAAAATGAAAGTAAGCTGGGGGCGTTGTATGCCGCTCTGACCATGCTTGATCTCACTACTTTGGAGGGAATGGATACCCCAGGTAAGGTCAAACAACTTTGCAGCAAAGCCAAGCATCCTGTTCCTGCCATCGTTCAGGAGCAGCTTAGAGACCAACTGGCCGCAAAAGGGAAGAAGCTGAACGCGATTCCTTCCGTAGCGGCGGTTTGTGTTTACCCCTCCTTAATCTCGTGTGCAAAAGAAGCGCTTCATGGAAGCCGAATCAAAGTGGCGGCTGTATCCACGGCCTTTCCCTCCGGCCAAGCTCCGGAGGACGTTAAAATGCTGGACGTGAAACGCGCCGTTCAGCTGGGCGCCGATGAAATCGATATGGTGATCGATCGGGGGGCTTTTCTCTCCGGCAGGTACCAGAAGGTTTTCGATGAGATCGTAAAGGTAAAAGATATCTGCGGTGACCGCGCTCATCTGAAAGTGATTCTGGAGACCGGTGAGCTTAAGACTTTTGATAATGTTCGCCTGGCCTCTGACTTGGCGATGGAGGCGGGAGCGGATTTTATCAAAACCTCGACCGGGAAGGTGCAGCCGGCGGCTACTCTTCCTGTTACGTTGGTGATGCTTCAGGCGATTGCAGACTATTACGATCGCACGGGGCGAATGGTTGGGATGAAGCCTGCCGGTGGAATTCGCACGGCCAAACAAGCAATTCATTATCTCTGTATGGTGAATGAGACTTTAGGGCAGGCTTGGTTGACACCCGACTGGTTTAGATTCGGTGCGTCCGTTCTCCTGAACGACATTCTTCGGCAGATTTTTAAGCAGCACACTGGCCGCTATTACTATGAAAAAGCGTTTTCAACGGATTGAGAGATAACGATGGCAAAGCAAACGCAAAAACAGAATTCCAAAAAAAGAAAAGTTCCGCCTATGGCTGTGAAGGCGAAGCTGGTGAAGATGCCGAAGGCAGGAGCTCCGATCTCGGGGACGGAAAAGCATCAGCTTGCCCCGACCTTTGAATTCAAATATTCCCCGGCTCCTGAGGCCTCTGATTTCCTGAAAATTGAACCTCGGCAGAAGCTTTTCATCGATGGAAAGTTCGTTGAGCCGGAAACAGGCCGCTATTTCCCTTCTATCAATCCTGCCAAAGCCGAGAAGATCTCGGAAATTGCCGAAGCCGGCGAAGCAGACGTGGAAAAGGCGGTAGCGGCAGCAAAGCGCGCCTATGAAAACCGTTGGAGCCGTTTAAGCGGCCGAGAGCGGGGAAAGTACTTGTTCCGGATTGCGCGCCTTCTTCAGGAGAGATCCCGGGAGCTGGCGGTTCTGGAAACTTTGGATGGCGGCAAGCCGATCAAGGAGAGCCGCGATATCGACATTCCTCTCGCGGCCGCGCATTTTTTCTACTACGCCGGCTGGGCTGACAAGCTGGACTATGCTTTTCCCGGGCACAAGGTTTCGTCTATCGGCGTGGCGGGCCAGGTGATTCCTTGGAATTTTCCGCTTATGATGGCGGCCTGGAAAATTGCGCCGGCTCTGGCTGCCGGAAATACGGTGGTACTGAAGCCGGCTGAAACCACGTCCCTCTCGGCGCTGCTGCTGGCGGAGATCTTTCAGCAAGCTGAATTGCCGGATGGAGTGGTGAATATTGTGACCGGCGCCGGAGCCACGGGCGCCGCATTGGTGAATCATCCCGGTATTCAGAAGATTGCTTTCACCGGATCCACCGAGGTGGGGAAGCGAATTGCCTTGGCTGCTTCGGCCTCGGGAAAACGATTAACTTTGGAACTGGGTGGAAAGAGCGCTCATATCGTTTATGAAGACGCCGCCCTCGATCAGGCTGTGGAAGGCGTGATCAATGGCATCTTCTTCAACCAGGGCCATGTTTGTTGTGCAGGCTCCAGGCTGCTCCTTGAGGAAAGTATTTCAGAGATCTTCGTGAAAAAATTGAAACGGAGAATGCGCCAGCTTCGAGTGGGGGATCCTCTCGACAAGAATACCGACGTGGGTGCTATCAATTCGGAGGAGCAGTTGAAGAAAATTCAGCAGCTTGTTGCTGAAGGCAAAAAAGAGGGTGGTGAGTATTTTGAGGCAAGCAATCCGCTTCCCTCAAAAGGATATTTCCATCGTCCCTGCTTTTTCGACGGAGTAACTTCCTCTTCCACGATTTCTCGTGTGGAGATTTTTGGCCCTGTGCTGGCTATCTCCACTTTCCGCACGCCCGATGAAGCGATTCAGAAAGCCAATGACACTGCCTATGGGCTGGCGGCGGGTGTTTGGAGCGAGAAAGGCTCCAAGATTCATTTGACCGCCCATGCTCTCAAGGCAGGGGTGATCTGGGCCAATACCTACAATAAATTCGATCCAGCCTCTCCGTTCGGAGGGTATTTTGAGAGTGGTTGGGGCCGTGAGGGTGGGCGCCATGGCTTGCTGCCATATCTGGAGGTTCGCTGATGAGAGTGCCAAAGACGATAAAGCTCTTTATCAATGGGGCATTTCCCAGAACAGAATCGGGCCGCTCTTTTTCTTTCCTCGCGGCGGATGGTTCCAATTACGCAAATCTTTGCGAGTCCACTCGAAAAGATCTTCGCTCCGCAGTGGATGCAGCTCGCGCGGCCTTTCCTTCCTGGGCCACGCGATCGGCTTATAACCGGGGTCAGATCCTTTACCGGATGGCAGAGGTGGCTTCGTCCAGAAGAGCCGAAGTGGAAGAATGTCTGGAATCTGTTTTTGGGCTCTCAGAACGAGAGGCCGCTTCTCAGGCCGGTGCGTTTATTGATGCTTTTGTGTATTTTGCGGGCTTTACGGATAAGTTTCAGCAGCTGATCGGCTCCGTGAACCCAGTGAGCGGCCCTCATCATAACTTCACTACTCCAGAGCCTGTAGGCGTGGTTGGATTTTTGCCTGCGGCTGAAATGAGCTTTGCTCCCTTCGCAGCTCAGCTCGCAGCAATACTTGCCTCGGGAAACACCGTGGTCTCTACCATGCCTGGCAAGTTAGGGCCCATGTTGGCTCCATTGGCCGAGATATTCGCTACCTCTGACCTTCCAGCGGGAGTGGTTAATCTCCTCACCGAAAGCAAACCGGATTTATACAAACATATGGCTTCCCATATGGAGGTTCAGGCCGTTTGCGCGGGTGATAGCTCCACCTTGGTGGAAGTGAAAAAGCTAGGTGTGGAAAATATGAAGCGCGTAGCTTATCCGCGGAGCGAGAGCGAGCAGTTGGCTTCGATTCTCGATTTTGTGGAGTACAAAACGGTTTGGCATCCGATTGGCAGTTAAGCTCCTGGTAATGCCAGGTTAAGGCTGGTTAAAAGGGAACTGCGTTTTTTTCCAGTAGGAATAGTACAGATCTTTCTCAGGCAGGGTGCAGCCGGGAAGCCAGGGCTTTTCCTCGCTTACGAAGTGGATGAGATGAGGAGGATCCCAAGAGTGGATTTGATAGGGCATTTTCCATTCGCCCTCGCGTATTTTCTTGTAGATGAACTGTTTATTCCATTTCGGATCAAGCCGGCCGATTTTTCCGTAAAGGCAGATATTGAACAAGTTCTGATCGGCGAGAAACAAAAGATCTGGCCTTGCTCTGGCGGTTTCCAATAAGTGCTCGGAAATTTTTTCTTCTCGCCAACGGCGCAGGTTCATCAGCTGTACCCCTGTATTGAAATAGGGGGCATCATCAGGGATTTCCCATGAGGAAAGATCGGAAGGAAATTGCTGCAAAGGATGATGGATCTTGCCGGTCCAATCCGGTGCAAGCATGGAAGCCCAAGGGGATACGTCTAGATCAAAAAGCGCCGAAACATCGCTGAGAATCAAGGTATCGGCATCAAGATAGAGGAGCTTTTCCAAATCCTCAGGAACCAGCGATGGTGTGAGTAAGCGGGCATAATTTGAATGGCTGAAATGAAGAGTAGTGGGGAGTTTTTTCAGCAGTGCTGAATCATATTCCAGAAAGACCAGGTCGATTCCCTGCCGGAGCTTTGGTAGCAGGGTGGATCTAACGGGTTTGAATGCCTCTTCTGAAACCCCATTGTGGAGGATGAAGATCTTTAGGTTGCGGTGGGAAGCAAAGTTTTCGATTAGCGACAAAACCGATACGGTTAGTGGTAAAAGATAGTTCTTATCGACCGCATAGACTACCGAAACCTGTTTGGTTAAGCCGCTCATTCGGCCTTTGCTCCGCCCCTTTGAATTAATTCCAGATACATTCGGCCGTGCCCTTGGGCGAGGTTCACTAGCCAACCGAGGCCCATTTTGCCGTTTGCAATATCTTCTCTAAGCAAACGATTGCGGATCCGGGCATCGAGTTCGGCATACACTCTGGCGGAATTCACACGGCTATTGGATTCGTGGCTCTTCTCGTTTCCCTTCCTTTGCCGGTAGTGGGCGAGGGGCTCTTCAAGAAACTTCACCTCGTAATGAGAGAAAAGACGCAAAGAAAACTCCCAATCTTCCAGAGGCCCCAGTTCCGGATCAAAAGCTCCGATCGCTCCCAGTATTCTTCGCCGAAACAGGAGGGCTATGGGAGGAAAGGTAAGGCTTTCGGCCAAGCGAAACAGGGAAATTTCAAACTTTTGCCATGGCTCGTAAATTTCGCGAGAAATTTCTATCAAGGCTCCGTTGTCCAACTGCTCATGGACCTCGATACTCTGGGTAACTATGGCCTCGAGGCTGCCAATCTCAGCCAGGGTGCGCTCCAGGAAATTTGGCTCCCACGAATCATCGTCGTCGTGGATGGCAATGAAGTCAGAGGTTGTGACCTCTAGACCGGCATTCAGATGTTTCCCTTTCCCTCTTCCTTCCGGCTTATCAAAATGGATGATCGCGATTCTGCCGGCAATCCGCTCCAGATAAGGAGATAAAGTACGATCGAGCTCCTCTTTATCTCCACCGTCGTTCACCAGGGCAATGCACCAGTCTGGATCAGTTTGCGCCAGTACGCTTTCCAGAGCCCTTGTGAGAAAAAGAGGCCGGTTGCAGGTGCGCATCAATATCGCTGTTCGTGCGTTAGCGGATTTTTGTTTCAAAATACTCATTTTAGGGCCTCGTTCGCATTGCCAAGAATCAAAAAGGGCCAGGCAGTGGATTCCAGCTCGGACAAGAGTTCTTTTAGATCGGGGTACTCAGGGTGTTTTTTCTCAAAGATATTTTCGTTTTCATAATCAAGTGCAGCCTCAGTCCAAGGAAGCACCTGGGAAAGGAACACTTCGTCCACTTTTAATGATTCAGCAAGCTGGAAGAAATCTGACAGCGATTTGTAGTTTTGTTTCCGGATCACGAAATTGAGCCGAAAATTCTCAATGCTTCCATTTTTTCTAAGGCTTTTGATCCACTCAAGGTTCCGCTGGAGGCGCTGCCAATCTCCGCCTCTGATTTTGGCGTAAGTTTCCGCGTTTCCTGCGTCGATGGAAATATGAGCTTTGCGGATATTCAGGCTTCCTGGCCGAAGACTCTCGTAGGACTTTTCATCAAACAAGATGCCGTTGGAGAGAATTTCGACTGACTTCAAGTTCGGGTATCGATCGGAGGTGGCATTTTTCAGCAAACCACGCAAATAGGGGCTGAAGAATACTTCGCCGTTGGAGGCTAGTACGAGAGATTGAATCGAATCGGCATATTGATCCAAGAGGCGGGCGGACTCATCGACTTGCTCTTTTTCCGATTCGGTCAAGGATTGGATCATACCTTTTCTGCAGCTCGGACAGGCGAGATTGCAGCGCGGATCAGCGAGCACTACGACTGCGGCAGGCCCTGCCGGCATTTCTGTTTCTCCCTTCCGCAAAGCGGCCAGATTCTCTGCCGCTATGGGGAGATCCAAATCTGCAGCTCGTTCCAGCTCATCCATCTCCATTAGCGGAGCCTGGCATATATCCAGTTTGCAGAATCGATAGGATCCGTCCAGTACCGAAGAACGCAAAGCCTTCGCTGCGTTGGAATTCCAGGGGTCTCCTTCGTTCCCCTCAAAGGCCAGCTCAGGTTTCAGCCACCAAGTGCAGCAGGGGGCGAATTTCGGGGAGTAAACTTCCATTTTAGAGAAAGGGTAGGGGCAAATCTTTCGAGTTTTGATTTCCGGTGAGGATTGCCTGCCAGGAACGAATTTAAGGAATTTGAATTGGAGGGCCAGCGGCCTTCCATCGGCGGGAGCAAAGCGGTCGGGGCTTCCGTTAAAGCGGTCGGGGCAGAATTCTATCGTTGATGCCGGTGAAGGCAATTCGAGTTTTCCCGAGAACTCCTGCCAGGGGCGATTGGATTGATGGAACCGAACGGAAGCGCCGTCGAGCTTCAAATTGATTCCGGTGTTAATGATCGGAGCAATAAAAGTGTAGTAAAGGGAGCCTGCTTGCGCCGGTAGGTGCAACCGGCAAGCCGAAGAAAGTGACCAAGACCAAGTGCGATCAGCGTCCGTTTCGAGCTCCGAAAAGCCATACCATTTGAGTTCCCCATGAGGGGAGTGGTGCTGAAGATCGAGCCAGTTAACGGCTGAATTTTCAAGAGTTTGGCCGCCCGTGGATCCCATGTATACTCCAGCTATAGCATAAGAAAGAGCTTAGTGATGGATAGAAGATCTTTTATTGGTGGGCTTCTCGCCGTAGCGGCGTTCACGAAGGTGCCATTCGCTTCTGGGGCGAAGCCGAAGAGTTCAGCCAAGCCGCCCGTTAAGGAACCCCAGGGTGGGGGCGTTAGCACCAAAGAGTTGATGGGACAGCAGTTAGAGGATTTTTCTGAATTCGGCCAAATGAGGATTCTTTATACCTCCACGAATTCAGATCCGACCCGCTCTCATTTTGTTTCCGTGAATACGAAGGCTCGAAAAGTTGAATTTGCCATCGAGCTTCCCATAGTTCATCGTCATGCGATCGTTTTAGCTCCTGGAAGGGAGCCGGCCTATGCCTTCTTCCCTGAGCTGGAAGGCAGGAAAGCCTGCCTTGTGGATTTGAAACGGCAAGAAGTAGTGGCATCGATCGAACCGGACGGGAAAGCACACCAGTTTTCCGGTCACGCTTGTTTTTCTGCCGATGGTGAAAGCATCTTCGTGCCGGAGTTTTTTGCAGAGGAAAATGCCGGTCCGGGAGTGGTGGTAGAGCGGCGCTTGCCCGATCTTTCCGTGAAAAGAAAAATCGCCACAGGACAGTTTCGCCCTCACAACCTGATTCTAAGTTCGAATGGTAAAAAAATGTTGGTGGGCCATTATGGGAGAAGCCGCTCCCCGGGCGAGCCCCCTTCGGAAGGGGGGGCGGTACTGATCGATTTGAAAACGGGGAAACCCACGCCAGCCTATAATTCCGAAAATCCCTATTTGGCATACTGCCATCTCGAGCGCGATGACGATGACAACGTGTTCATCTCGACTCGCTCGTGGGCCGGATACAAGCAGCTGATGTCACCAGTTCTTTTTGGAACCTTGACGGGGCAGGAGTGGGAAAGCAGGCTTCCGGAAGATCTGAAGGATCGTTTCCGCTTTAATTTCAGTCTTCGCTATTCCCCATCTACAGAAGTTCTGGGTGTGGCGCATCTCGAAGGAAAAATGGTGAGCTTCTGGAACCCCGAAAAGAAGAAACTCCTCGGAATCACCGAGCTCAGCGAAAAAAGCCCTTTGGGGCTCGAGATAAGCCCTGACGGCAAGTACTTCATCTTGAATACTACCGATAACGGATTGGTGTTTATCGAAGCCGAATCCAGAAAACTGATCCGCAGCTCTTCATTGGCCGGAATAGGTGTTTGCCCGCATATTGCGGTACTTCCCGTGAGTTGATCAGGATCTATCGACAGTAAATTCAGTGCCGATCCCCTCGTGGGTGCGCCATTTCACCCTTCTTGAAATCACGCGGTCGAGTCGCCCTAGGACGAGTTCTATTTCTTTGCCTGCCCGCATCGCACTTTTTAAGGCAGAGGAGAATTTCTCAACGTCGTTAACACGCACATCTCCTACAGCTATGATCTCGTCCTGCGGTGCCAAGCCAGCGCGTTCGGCGGCCCCCCCGGCGAGAATATTCTGAACTATGCCTTTACCATCTTTCCACAGCGTGCCGGCCCCCAGGTAGTGCAGGGACGGGAGAGTTACCGCTGTTTTTACCTTTAGGCCGAAAAATTTGGCAGCGGCCCGCCAGGGCAATGGTTTTCTGGAGGTGACCCAGGAATCTACCAGCCGGTACTGAGATATACCGGTTTTCTTTTCTGCGAATCGAAGAAGACTTTCGCGGGTAAAACCTGGTTTTGCCGCCCTTAGTGTGACGTATGCATCAATTCCGTATTCTTTATAAAATTCCTTCATCAGGCGTGCGAGGGTCCATTTGCCCTTGGACTTTCGTTGTAAATGGGCATCCCAGCACCATCCGAGAACAGCTCCTTTGCCGTAATAACTCACGTCCGTATTGATGCTATCTTCATCTGGGCGATAATAACGAATCCAGGCATCGAAGCTGGACTCCGCCAGAGATCGACGGAAGTGGCCAGGGTGTCCGTCCGGAAAAATCGAGACATCTTTAAGGCGTGCGTTGGCTTGATCGTCTTTGGAGAAAAGACCTGCCTTCATCGGGATGATGTCATCAAAGTAGTCAGTAAGCCCCTCTGCAAACCAGATGTCCGGAGTGTAGTTTTCGCGCAAATAGTCGAACGGACCGAGTGCCAGCGGCCTAAGGCTCTTGACGTTCCAGGAGTGAAAATACTCATGAGCGATCAGCTTGATAAACCGGTTCCACCCTAATCCCTCTCGGAGGGCAGAGCCGTCGAATTGGGAGAGCTGCGAATCCCGATGTTCCAGGCCGCCATATAGTTTCTGGCCAAAATGAAGGAGAAACCAATACTCTTTAAACGGAGCGCCACCAAACATCTGAATTGTTTCCCGGGCGATTTTTTCGAAAGCCATCTTGAGCTCTTTCATGTCCCGAGAACATTCAGATCCCACCCAAACGATATGGTGAGTGATCCCCTTTAAACGGAATTTTCCACTTTCACCGAAACCCGGCGCGTAGGCGATGATCGGCTTATCGATCCAATCGTCTTCATTTGCCACCAGGGCGCGAAACCGCCCGGCAGCCACTTTGCGGAACTTAAGTGCGGAGGCCGGAGCCGACCAGTTCTTGGGTAAAATCAGATCCACCTGAAACGGGGCGTGAAGAATGGGTAGCAGCGTGGCACCCACAAGGGCACAGTAATGTTCGTCGAGGAAAGACGTGCGCACCGTTCTTTCAAAGCAATAAACTTCATAAGAAACTCTTCGGGGGTTGCCCGTAATGCGCCACTCATTTTTGCTGATCTTCTCCGCAGGCTCTAGAAGGGTGATGTGCCTTGAGTACTCTCTGACGAGATAAGATCCTGGTGTCCAGACCGGGAACTGAAGCAAAGGCGGAAGCTCTTCCGATGCGGCTTCAATCCGGATTCGTGCCCTATGGGTTTCGGGGGAAGTGAGGTCGATGGTGATGTTGTATGCTGGTTTCATAAAATTATCGAATCGCGGAATTGCCGGTACGAAGGTATTTGGGCTCGAGCTCGGAGGCCGTGCAGGTGAGGCCGAGAGAGTGGCGCCTTGAACCTATTTTTCCCACGCTACCTGCCATAAGGGCATTTCTCTCGGGATCACCTGCGAAGGAAATTTCCGCTCCAGATGGCCAAATGTCACGGTAGAGCAAAGCGCCGTCACCGATCAATGTATCGCCATCTTTTATCTTTGAGGCGGCCTCTTCCGGACTGACCGCTACCGCTTCTTCTTCCGGCGAAGAAAAGTCCGGCGAGAAGGAATCGATACCGAGAGCATAAACTCGCCTGCTTCTGGCGTCGCCCAGAGCCCAAACCCTGCGTTTTCCCACGTAGCCGCTCTGCAGGCCCAGGGCAAGTAGCGAAGGTACAGCCACGCAAGAGAGCCCGAGAGGGTCAGCTAGGAATTTGGCAGTTACCAGGCCAATCCTTAGGCCGGTAAACAGTCCAGGCCCGATGCCTACGGATAAAAAATGAAGTTCTCCGAGGGTGGTCCCGGATTTTCTCAGCGTTTCATGAATACCGGCCAGGAGCGTTTCATGGTGTTGCAAGCCTCCAGGACCCAGCCATTCCGCCATCGGTTCCTCCCCGCGCATAACCGCTACCGTGGGGCGTGAGGCGGATGTGTCTATTGCGAGATGGAGGAGCGGGCTCATTTTCTTAAAAGGAGAACGGGATTACGCGCGAAATATCATTGTATAGCGCGAATACCATCAGAAGAAGAATAAGAGAAAGCCCCACTTTCAGAGCAGTCTGCTGAACTTTATGGGAAAGCGGCCGGCCGCGCATGCTCTCGATCACGGCAAACACAATGTGGCCGCCGTCGAGAATGGGTACCGGGATCAAATTGAATACGCCTAGGGAAATGGAGATGATCGCCATAATCCTGAGAAAATCGCGCCATCCTCGGCTCGCAAATGTATCGCCTGCGAGCTTGCCAATCATGATGGGGCCACCAACCGACTTTGCGCTCACCTCACCGAAAAGCAGCTTTTTCAGGCCGACCACCGTCATCACGGTGTGTGAGGTTGTCTCCGCCGTGCCAATCCAAAGCGCTTTAAACGGATTAAAAGTGCGCTCCAATAGAAGATTGGGCGGCATCATGGGCTTTCCAGCTGATTGAATCCCGATCGTATACGTTACGATCGTTTCCCCGAGAGGATCTTTGCCCTTGGTGGAGCGGATGGAGGAGGTGAGTGTCTCACGCTTTCCGTCTCTCTCGATTTCCAGTTTCAGTGCTTTTTCGAGAGCCGGTTCCTTTCCAGTGATCTTCGCCGCTTTAGCCACGGTCTCGCCGGCGGACTGGATCGTGGCTCGAAGGTGATCGAAGCTGAAAACCTTCTGCCCATTCACTGATACGAGGCGATCACCAGGCTTCACTCCAGCTTCATGTGCGGGAGCATCCGCAACCACTTCCTGTACGAAAAGTTCAGGGCTGTGCAGTCCGGCCAGTTCCAGAAAGGCGTGAACATCCCTGCTGGGTCCAACCTTGGAGATCAGGGCAGTTACCGGCGGTGTGGTGATGTCAACGGTGTCAGCTCCCCTCAGGACCTTAAAGCGAAGGGATCCACCTGCTCCTTGGATGGAAGCCGACAAGGCCTTTTCCAGATCCTCCCAGGATCGCACGGGCTTTCCATCGAACTCGGTGATTTTGTCACCCGACATAAAGCCCCAGGGGTGAATTTTCAGGGTGGTGGCTACCATCGGCTCTCTGGCAAGAGGGTCAAGGCCTTCCAGTACTCCGGCCTCACTCTCTTCCCCATAGGGGGTCAGAGCGTGCTCTTTTTGCACTTTTACGTCGAGGTCGAGGGGGCGGCCCTCACGCAGCAGGGAGAAGCGAAGTGTTTTCTCCGGCTGCCTCGCGATCTGATCCAGCACGTCTTCGTATGTGCGTGTTTCTTTTCCGTCTACAGATTGGATTACGTCACCCGAGCGAAGCCCCGCTTTATAGGCGGGAGTTTCGGCGACTACACGAGTGGCAACCGCAGGGATTTTTTGCACCCCGATCACAGCAAGAAAAGCAAAGATCAGAATGGCGAGGATGTAGTTGAAAAGCGGTCCGCCAAAGAGAACGGAAATTTTCTGGCCCAAAGATTTCTGGGAAAAAGCTCGATCAGGAGCTGGAGACGGATCGTTCGCAAGCTCATCGGGATCTTGCCCGTAAATTTTTACGAAGCCACCGAGAGGAATTAAGGAGAGGCAATATTCTGTTTCTCCCCATTTTTTCGCGAACAGTCTCGGCCCGAATCCGATAGAAAAAGTGTCTACGCGGATTCCAGCCCACTTGGCGAACAGGAAGTGTCCTAGTTCGTGAACTGCAATCACTCCTCCGAGGAGGGTAATGATGGCGAAAGCATACTGCAGAGTGCCGAGAAAATTTGGAAGGAAGGAGGGCATGGTTAGGATCCTAACACGGGGCCCTGCCTACTAGGTGAGAAGGCGAAGTAAAAGATAGAAAAACGGCGCCACTAATATAAGGCTATCAAATCGATCAAATACTCCGCCATGGCCGGGGATCAAACTTCCACTATCTTTCACGGAATAAGCTCGTTTCATCAAGGATTCCAATAAGTCGCCAGCTTGCGCTACCACTGATCCTAAGACAGAAATGAAGGCCAATTTCCAAGCTGGCAAATGGGGTAATGCGGCGCTTCCATAGAAAACGCCCCAAAGGCCGCAAGCGAGAAGGCCAGCAGCAGCCCCTTCCAAGGTTTTTCCCGGGCTGATCACAGGAGACAGCTTGTTGCGTCCAAAGGCTTTGCCTCCATAGTAGGCTCCGATATCACCGAGCCAAACAATTCCAATCAGCAAAAGCAGAAGCCAAGGGCCGTGGGGTAAGGCATGAACCTTAGGAACGAAAGACGGAAATACGACCAAGTAGACAAGGCTAAGGATTCTGGCCTGAATCCTCCGAAATTTTTCAGGTAAATCTTCCGGCCTGCTCTGGTGCACTCCCCACAACCCGCGTAAAAGAATCAAAAGAGCAGCGAGATAGATCGCTTCGAGTTCTCCGGGTAGCCCGAGGCAGAGCCAAATGGAAAGCGCCATGCCGGCAAGCAAGCTTATCCAGCGAGATCCACCGGTGGTTCCGGAAAAGGTTAGAAACTCGAAATAAGCCCCCACGGATATAGCCACGGCAATAAGAACCACACCCATATGGCCGAGGCCAAAGTAGAGGGCGAGCAAAACGAGAAGGCCTACTACGGCCGAAATCACGCGCTTCTTATGCTCGAGATTCATGGAGCTTCTGTACCTTTCCGAAGCGGCGCTCTCTGGAGGCATATACCGCGATGGCCTCCTGCAAATCTTCCACGCCGAAATCAGGCCAGCACTTTTCCGTGAAATAGAGTTCGGAGTAAGCGCTTTGCCAGAGAAGGAAGTTTGAAATTCTCTGATCGCCGCCGGTACGGATAACGAGATCCGGATCGGGACTTTCCCAGGTATAAAGGCGGCTTGAAATCAGCTCTTCGGTGATCTGCTCTGGCGTCAGCTTTCCGTTGACGGCGTCGCGCGCGATCGACTTTACCGCATTGGTGATCTCCTGGCGGGACCCATAGGAAAGAGCAATATTCAAATACATGCCCCTGTTCTGATTGGTGCCCGCTTCCAGCTTACGTAGCTCCTGCTGGATGTTTTCGGGAAGCATGGACGTATTGCCAACAGCACGAAACCGGAGATTGTTGTCCACGATCTGCTTCATCTCGTGGGTAAGGTAACGGGAGAGAAGCTTCATCAGGAAGTTTACTTCTGAGGCCGGGCGCTGCCAGTTTTCCGTGGAAAAGGTATAAAGAGTAAGAGCCTCTACACCAAGGCGAGCACATTCGCGGGTGATTTCACGGGCGCGTTCCACGCCCTTGGCATGACCAAAAGCCCGGTTATGGCCGCGCTTTTTAGCCCAGCGGCCATTACCGTCCATGATGATCGCGATATGTCGCGGAAGTTTTGTCACCGTGCCAACCGACAGATCCTCAGATGGTGAGGATATCCTTCTCCCGGTCAGCTAGGACTTTATCGATTTCGGCGATGGCAGCGTCTGTCTTCTTCTGAACTTCCTGCTCGCCACGCTTGCATTCGTCTTCGGAAATTTGTTTTTCTTTTTCCAGCTTCTTGAGGCCTTCATTCGCATCACGGCGGTGGTTGCGAACGGTAACTTTGGATTCTTCCGCCATTTTTTTACACTGCTTAACGAGATCCTTGCGCCGCTCTTCCGTGAGAGCCGGAACCGGCACTCGAACGAGCTTGCCATCGTTCATGGGCGTAAGACCAAGGTTAGCGGCAATGATTGCTTTTTCAATCGCTCCCAGAAGTGAGCTTTCCCATGCCTGCACTTGAATGGTTCGGGCGTCGGGAGTGGAAAGATTGGCCACTTGTTTGATCGGGGTAGGGGTACCGTAATAATCCACCATTACACCCTCAAGCAGAGAGACATTGGCCCGGCCTGTGCGTACTTTGCCCAGCTGCTCTTTCAGACTCTTTACTGAGGCGGAGTTTTCCTGTTCGAACTTCTGAATGATTTCCTTCATACGTCCCTCTCTACTTTCTATCAGACTATCAGATCACTTCCCGATTGCGGATAAAACGGTTCACTGATTTGGCAATATCAAAGTTCCGATCTTTTTCCCCATGATCACATCGCGCATGGCTCCACGCTCGTTCATGTTGAAAACGATGATGGGCATCGCGTTGTCCATGCAGAGCGAAATCGCCGCGGAATCCATCACCTCGAGGCCCTTATTGAGAACATCGATATAAGTGAGTTCCGAAAAGAGCTTGGCGTCGGGGTTTTTTACCGGATCTGAGTCATAAACACCGGCTACCTTGGTGGCCTTCAAGAGAACGCTGGCACCGATCTCACAGGCCCGAAGCGCAGCCGCAGTATCCGTGGTAAAAAACGGGTTTCCTGTTCCAGCAGCAAACACTACCACCCGATTCTTTTCCAGATGGCGCTCTGCGCGGCGCCTGATATAAGGCTCCGCGATTTCCTGCATCTCGATGGCGCTTTGAACCCTGGTGAATACGCCCTGTTTCTCCAGGGCATCCTGAATGGCCAGAGCATTCATTACCGTGGCAAGCATACCCATATAGTCTGCGGAAGCACGGTCCATGCCGGCCTCCGAGGCGTTCATACCCCGGAAGATATTGCCTCCGCCAACTACGATGGCGATCTGAACTCCTTGATCGTAAATTTCTTTAATATCCGCCGCGAGATCCTTGAGGATCTGCAGGTCGATTCCGTGACCTTTTTTTCCAGCCAACGCTTCGCCAGAGAGCTTTAGCAGCACTCTATTGTAGGCTGGCTTTCCCCCCGAATTGCTGGCCATCAGGCATTTTCCTGAGGCGCGCTCTTCTTTGCGCTTTCGCCGAGGACATATCTGGTAAAGCGGGCAACGCTGAGGTTCTCACCGATGGTGGCCACGCTCTGCGAGAGGAAATCCTTGATGCTGATGTCGGGATTCTTCACGAACTTTTGCCCCATGAGGCATTGTTCGTCGTAGATCTTCTGAACTTTTCCTTCGATGATCTTATCGAGAACGGCCTGAGGCTTGCCGGCCATTTTGGGATCTTCCTTCATCTGCGCCAAAGCGATTTCGCGCTCCTTTGCGATGAAATCCTGGGGCATATCTTCCTTGTCTACGCAGATGGGCGCAGCGGCGGCGATATGCATGGCAATATCCTTCACCACAGACTGAAACTTTTCGTTTCTGGCCACGAAATCGGTCTCGCAGTTCACTTCCACCATTACAGCAATCTTGCCGTTGGAGTGAACATAGGTGCCGATAGTTCCTTCCTTGGTGTCGCGGCCGGCCTTTTTGGCAGCAGCGGAGAGGCCTTTCTTGCGAAGGTACTCAATCGCCTCGTCTACGTTGCCCTTTGTTTCCAGAAGAGCTTTTTTGCAGTCCATCATTCCGGCGCCGGTGCGCTCGCGGAGTTCTTTTACAACATTTGCACTGATTTCCATCGTGATCCTCTTTCGTAAAACAGATGTAAGGTTGGGAAAAAAGGAGGAAGGCTTAAGCCTTTTCTCCTTCACCTTCGGAGCTCTCCTCGGCTTTCATAGCGAGTTCAGCTTCATCCGGAGTTACGAGGTCCACGTGGCCTTCGAAACGGGATACAGGAGCCTGGGTTTCAGTTTCCTTTTCTTCCTGGATTTCGTTGGCGCGGAGTTTTTCCTGATACTTGGCCTGGCCTTCGATGCAGGCTTCCGCAACGAGCGAGCAGAAAAGGCGAATGCTCTTGATGGCATCGTCGTTTCCGGGCACTACAAAATCGATGCCGGAAGGATCGCAATTGGTATCAACTACGGAGATTACAGGGATTCCAAGGCGGTTGGCCTCTAGAACTGCGGTGTGCTCCTTGGAAGGATCGATGATGAAGAGCGCGCCAGGAAGCTTGCGCATTTCAGTGATGCCGCCGAGGTTCTTCTGAAGCTTTTCACGATGCTTGGTGATTCGGGCCAGGTGCTTCTTGTTAAGCGCCTGAAGCTCTCCGCTTTCTTCCATCGCATTGTACTTCTTCAGCTGATCGATGGATGCCTTGATGGTGGAGTAATTGGTGAGGGTTCCGCCGAGCCAGCGGTTGGTCACAGCGAATTGCTCAGCACGCTTGGCTTCCTGAAAAACGATGTCGCGGGCTTGCTTCTTCGTTCCAACGAAGAGCACTTTTTTGCCTTCGCTGGTAACTTTCTTGGCGAAATCCACGGCTTCTCTGGCCAGGCCAAGAGTCTTCTGAAGATCGATGATGTAGATTCCGTTACGAGCCCCGTAAACGTAGGGCTTCATTTTAGGATTCCAGCGCTTGGTTTGGTGACCGAAGTGAACGCCTGCTTCGAGCAGGTCTTTCATGACAACATTAGGCACAATAGTCCCCTTTTTCTGGTTTAAGTTGGTTAATGGCCAAAGCTTCACCCATTGAAGCAGCGGCTTTCCGCCGGCACCAAAACCCACCCTGGTTTGAATCAAATCTCAGGGGGAGCACTTAAACATCAGCTTTTAGCGGGGGCTAAAAACAGGGTGCCGTGAGAGGTGCCCTAGGTATTAGCACGCACCCCTAGGGCCCGCAATGCGGAAACTTCTTTGTTTTTGCGAGTCTTTCCTCGATTTCTATCGAGATATGGTGTTGCGCATCATTGTGGCTTATTGATCCATCTATTTACTTCCAAAACTGCTGAATTCGCAGGGGTTTATGCGAATTTCTCATCAAGAAAAGGCTCCTGCCTGCCGATAGGCAGGATAGGGAGACCCGCATGCAATACCTGGTATGGGCCACCGTTTTAACCAATTTTGCCACTTCATCGGCATACGCCATCGAGATGGATGCCAGTTCGGAAATCTATTATTTCACCAGCAACTCCGGAAAATCTTCCGGTGTGAGTATGGAGCTGGCGGAAGACGGCCAGAATTTTCCCGCGGCTAAAGACCCACGACAGGTCGCGCTTGAGCTGGCGCGGATTGAGCTGGGAAAAGGCAACGTATGCGTAGCGCAGATGGATCAGGACCTTCAGGCCGCCGTTAAGGAAAACAAGGTAGACCAGATCTGCCGCTCTATCTTCAAAAGTGAGTTGGCCGAAGCCAGTGAGCGGGCGCGGGTGATGCGCAAGAGGGTGGTGCGTTTCGAGTGCGAAGCCGGCGTGGAGATAAGAGAAACGTCGGAATCGATGAGTCTCGCTCTTGTGATTCGCGCTTTTGCTAAGGTGTCCGACAGGACTACCAGAAAGCTGGCTCGAGCGGGCGTGAGAAATCCCAGGGACACCTGGACAATGATGCCTTTCGAGACCCCCTTGGGTGAGGGATCCGGATGGAAAGACATTCTGAAAAATCGTTCCTGCTCGCTGGATTCCAAAGCGTTGGATCGGCATTTCGAAAATTTCATGCGGCAAGCTCGTGAGGACAGATCCATGGCCCGTTGCCGAATGGGGCTCTCGGAAGACGCGGAAGCCCTGGCCCGCATGCAGGAACGCTTTAAAGCCTACGTTCCGGAGGAATGGATGCGCGACGCCGCGGGAGATGACCTTCCGGCGCTTCTGCGCCCGGTGGCGCCGTTCAACCCAAAGCTGACTTTGAAAGAATGCCGCGCGGCCCGAAAGGCGGCGGGCAAGCAGGCAGAGGAACTTGCTGACCTTTCGGAAAGTATCGCCAGTAAACACCGGATTCCCGCGCTTGAGCCCTCTGCGTACTCAAGCGGTCGAAGCCCGGCTTCCATTGGCCAGATGGACAGCGATGAGGATGAAGATTGATGCCTATACCGGCCTTGCATTCAGAAGAGCTGTTGCGTGATGAGCGCGGGCTCAAACTTGCGTCGCAATCGTCATACAGAGCCGCGAAAATTTCTTCGAGAGTGATTTCTCATTTTATCGACATAAGTGTGATTGCGGGATTCAGTATCTGGACGGCGAAGATATTCTCGATTTTCATGCTCGCGGCTCACAGCAATGCAATCTCCTCTACGGGAAAGGTGGCGGGCAGCGTTTTCCGGGAGGCATTTTCGTATTCGAGCGGCCAGTTGCTCGCCGCCAGCTTTGCCGTGATCTCGGTTGTGTATTTTATTGGCCTGCCTTTGGTATGGGGGCGTACTCCAGCCCAAGCTCTGATGGGCCTTAGAATCCGAGGTGAGGATAGTGCTCCTCTTTCGGCGGCGAAGCTCGGATTCAGGATGGCTGGCTGCCTGCTGGTGTGGAGCACTGCCGGTGCATTGTGTGTGATTGGATTTCGCAAAAAGGATGGCCGCTTTTTTCAGGATATCGTGAGCGGCACTCGAATAGTCCAGGACTGATTCAAGGGCGCGGCCCGATCACGGGGCGGGGCTTGGCGCCATCAGCAGGCCCTACGATCCCCTGAGCCTCCATCATTTCCACGAATCGTGCGGCTTTGTTGTAACCAATTCGAAGGCGCCGCTGAAGATAGGATGCGCTCACGGCGTTGGACGAGTAAGCGATGTCGAGGGCCTGCTGATATAGGGGATCGGCGGTGTCCCCCGCCATCTGGGGATCGTCTCCGTCGAATTCGGCCTCTGGATCCACCAAAATGTCTTCGCGGTAGTTGGGTTTGCCTTGGGCGCGCCAGAAATTGGTGATCTGATCGATCTCCTCTACGGAAATATAGGCTCCGTGCATCCGCACCAGGCTGGAATCCCCAGGAGGCATGAAGAGCATATCGCCATTGCCAATGAGCTTTTCCGCCCCCATGGCGTCGAACATCACCCGGCTGTCCACTTTGGAGCTCACTTTGAAGCACATGCGTGAGGGCAGGTTAGCCTTGATCAGGCCGGTGATCACGTCGGTGCTGGGGCGCTGAGTGGCGAGCACCAGATGGATTCCTGCGGCCCGCGCTTTTTGGGCCAAGCGGCAGATGTTGTTTTCCACATCCGCCTTGGCCGTCATCATGAGATCGGCGAGCTCATCGATGATCACCACAAGTTTGGGCATGCGCTCCGGGATCACTTTTTCGTCGAGCTCGTTCTTGCCGCGATTGAGGAGCGCGCTCATCTTCTCCACGCCAACCTCTTCCAGCTTCTTGTTATAACCTTCGATGTCTCTGGTTACGGAGGAAGCGATGATCTTGTAGCGCCTTTCCATTTCGGCCACGGCCCAGCCAAGAGCGAGCGCGGCTTTTTTGGGCTCTGTCACCACGGGAAGAATCAGATGGGGGATGTCGTTGTAAGGCGCCAGCTCGAGCTGCTTTGGGTCAACCAGAATGAGATTCAGATCGTGAGGAGTGAACTTGTAGAGCAGGGATGTGATCAGGGTGTTTACGAAAACAGATTTTCCGGATCCTGTAGTTCCCGCCACAAGAAGGTGAGGCATCTTTTTCAGATCGGCAACTACAGGCGCTCCGAGAATATCTTTTCCTACCGCGATAGGGATGGAGTGATTTTTTGATTCGAAAGTGTCGGCACCGATCACTTCTTTGAGAAGCACGGATTCCCTATTCTTGTTCGGTACCTCGATGCCCACCACATCCCTGCCGGGGATGGGGGCCACGATGCGGATGCTTTTGGCGGAAAGCGAAAGCGCGAGGTCGTCGGAAAGATTGGAAATGGAAGCCACTTTTATTCCCGCGGCAGGCTTGAATTCATACATGGTTACAACGGGCCCGGGTTTAACCGCCATTACTTGGCCCTTCACGTTGAAATCACCAAGCTTCTCTTCGAGCATTTTGGAGTTTCGCTTCAACTCGTCGCGATCGATAGAGCGATCTTCATTGATAGGGGTATTGAGAAATGAAAGCGAAGGCAGTTCGAATTTGATTTTTTTGCCCAGCGCGGCCTTCACGGCCTTTTCATTTCCGATCACTGCCTTTTTCATGAAGCTCATCAGCGGGCTCATCGTGGGCTTGGCTCCCGCTTGGGCTTCCATTTCTCCTGGCGCATCAAATAGAGGAGCCGTAGTGGCAGCGCCATCCGTGATGATCTCCGGGCCTTCCGCCAGCTCAGGAGCTTCGGCTTCTTCGAAAGCTTCCATCGAGAAGGCTTCAGCTCCCTGCTGAGGCGCGGGCTTGGCCGCTTCAGGCTTTCTCAAAGGCAGCACATTGGCGGGAAGGTTATGGATCACCGGTTCGTGTTCGTGGATGATTTCCGGTTCGCGCGCTCTTTCCTCCAGCTCTTTGGCCGCCGCTTCAGCGCGCTCTTCGCGCTTTCGACGATAAAGCTCCATCAGCTGGTCCCAGCCGGATTTTAACCCGTCGCCCACTGCCGGCCGGGCCTCGCTATAGGCCGCGGAGGCGGTAGACCAGATCTGCAGACCCACATAGAAGAGCGCCCCCAGCACGCGCACGGTGACCTTGGAGGCGAAAAGCCAGGAATGTAGTGCCAGATCTCTCACGCTGACCTTTATCGAAAGGCTGATCGCGAATAGTAGAAGGAAGGTGGAGAGAAGAGCGGCACCAGCAGTATTCAGGTAAGATCGGAAGAGGCCACTCAGCAGGTCGCCCACTAGTCCACCCATGGCGAAGCTCGAGCCTCCCACCTTTACCGTTTTTTCAATCAGGCCGAAACAGGCTGCCGTGCAAACGAGAAGAAGGAGGAAGTTTGCGGTGGCGAGCAGCCATGCCTGCCGTGAGATGCGGCGAAAGAGCGCGACGCCTGCCAAAAAGAAAACAAAGGTGAGCATATAAGAGGCAGCTCCGAGCACTTGCCAGAGCAGGCCCGCCCAATGGGAGCCGGCAATCCCGGCGAGATTCCTGGCGCTACTGCGTGCTGAGGTGAAAAAGGAGGGATCCTGGCTCGAGTACGACGACAGAGAGAGCAACGTGAAAATGCCGAGAAAGAGAAAGCTGAGGCCGAGCAAATCCTGCAAGAGATGAGATGATGCGGGTGCGCGCTTTGAGTGTCCGCTTGCTGCCATGCTTTACCTCCACGCCTGTCCTGGCGAGTAATCGGTCTCTCCATGTGACCTTGATATCGTTCATTTGCGCTTTTGCTGGTGCTGACGAGGCGCAATTTTAATAATAGGAATGTTTTGTCCTCCTTCCTATACGATTCCGCTCTGCGCTTTCATTCATGCGTCACTTAAATAACGCGAAGCTGATTGCGTACCGTGTAAATGCAAAACAATGCACACGCTGCGTTGTAAAATTTGAGAGAATTCTTTTTGTTGGTGTTGACACAATTGTTTAGGTCATTAAATC
>CAZTCD010000041.1:0-15090 GCA_964612065.1 uncultured Bdellovibrionales bacterium
CTTCACCCTGCCCAACGGACAGTATCGCTTTCAAGCCGTGGGCTGGGATTCCTCCGGGATGAACGGTACGCCAAAGTGCGGCGCGGATACGATGGCTCTCCCCGCGGCGCTCACGGGCAATTCCGGCGTGGTTACGATCCCCATCACGGTAAACACAGGCAACTGCGACGCAGCTCCTTTCACGGATACCACCCTGCAGACCGGCGGCCTGAGCCCCGCGCAGATGGTGTTCTGCGCTTCGGATCCCTCCACCTTCAACAGCAAGGCCTACGCCTCTCTCTGCAGTACGGAGGAAAGCGCCCGCTTCATCAAAGGCGGAGCAGGCACGGGCGAAGTGAGCGGTTTCACCGATTCCGACCCGCCGAGCGGAAGAATTCTCTACATTTCCGATCAATACATCAATGGAAGGGATGATCTCTATTCGGTGCGAACCGACGGCACAGGCATGGTTCGGCAGAACAATCCCATCGGCAGCGACCGAAACGTTTACGATTTTACGGTTCTACCGGGCAGGGGAAAAGCTGCCTATGCGGCCGACGAAGTTACCAATAACCAGTATGACCTTTTCTTCACCAATATAGGAACCAGGGGAGGCACCCTGGTGCACTCCGCTTGCGGTGGCTGCAGCGGTATCGATTCCATGCGGCTAACCCCAGATCACACCAAGCTCATCTATGCCGGCGATATGACCACCGCATCGGTGGCCGAGCTTTATATGATCGACCTCACGGCCGCCACTCCCACTCCGGTAAAGATCTCCCACGCCAGCCCCACAGGAGCCGGAATAGATTCCGGCTATGGAGACTGGGAAATCTCTTCTGACAGCCAGTACGTAACCTTCTCCGGATATCAACTGAGCGGTACCGAAAATGAGCTGTTCACGGTGCGCCTGAGCGACCAAGTGATCCGAAAAGTGTCCCATAGCACTCCTATCGCCAATACCGTGATCAACGCGTTTTTCCTGAACCACAACGGCACAAAAGTAGTGTGGATGAGCGATCAGAGCACCGCAGGCTATCTCGAAGTGTATGCCTCCGAGATATTCCCCGCCTCCATCGACGTAAAAACCGTTTCGGGCACTCCCACCTATTCGGGCGCCAGCTACGGCCGCCTTGCCATCTCCCGCTACGCGGATCATGTGGCCTATACCTTGCGCGAAGGAAGCGATAGAGACGCTCTCTATTACGCTGACTTCTCCAACCTGGCCTCCATCTCCACCGCGGCCGCCTTGCCGGTGGGTTCCGTAACGGCGGCGGATCCGGAGTTCGACTATATCGCCTTTCTAACCGACGGCACGAACCACCGCCTGATGTTCGCGGGAGATCCGGAAACCTCACTGATGCCGGAGCTCTTTGTTAAAGACGTTGCCTTTCCCGGATCCGCCGCCATTAAGGTTTCCCACTCCACGATGAGCACGGGGATCAATATCTCCGGAAACGAACCCGATCTCGGAATTCTTGACTACAATACCGCTTACTACATCGCCGATACCGGAGCTGCCATAGGCGACAAACAGCTCTGGAAAGCCAACCTCGGCGGTGCCGCAAACAACGCCACCGCCGTGGCTCAGTCGCCTGCCGCAGGCGAAAGCTTCAGCACGATCAACGTAGCCTACGGCAAAGTCTTCCTCACCTTCGACAACACCACCCTGAATCTCCCCTTTGTTCATGATCCTTCCGGAGTATCCACCAATAGCACGGCGCTCCCGCTCGGAGGCGTGGTGGAAGATCTGACCATTGTGGAAGCCCCTCGCCACGGGCAAAGCTTCCCCGGATTCCCGTCGGGCATCTTCTATCGCGGATTGGCCACGGGGAGCAGCGGGCAAAGCAATTCCGTGGACGATCTCTTCATGCTCGCGAACTATGCCTCCTCCTCCCCGGTACGCCTCTCCAATATGTTCGGGGGTACCAATGGAGCAGGTGGCGTGAAGTTCCGTCTTCTGGGCTACAAATCCGAGGGCGGTTCCGGCATCACCGAAGAAGGAAGCGGAATCGTAAGCGATTGCATTCTGCCTCCCGGTACGAATGGCTCGCAAACCACTCATTCACTGGAGGTGCCTCTCGGCATGCAGAGCCAGACGAGCTTCCTCGCCACAGCAATCGAGATCTACCCCAATCAGGAGAATTGCGCCGGCTCCCCGCAGAGAATCATCTTTCCCCACGGACTGGCGAATCCAGCGAACAGCACAAACCCCTCTTCCCTGAAGCTAACCTCTTCTGCGGGAGCGGTGAGAATTTACGTAAATGATTGAGATCTTTCTATGACGAAAAAAATACTTCCACTCGTTCTTCTCGGCATTTCCCTTTCCGGCTGCGGAAAATTCCTCGATAAATTCGATCGCCTCAGCGGCGGCGGCTATACGGAAGTGCGGGTGGACGGCCGGCAGCACTCCCTCAAGGATCCCGGCCTCATCCGCATGGAGAATCCCATAGAAACCCTGGTGGAGCTCGCCGGTGGCGTGATGGTTTATGCCCGAAACACCTCCTCCGGCCAGGTGTTCTCCACCAAAGGAGCCTCGGAAACCGACAGCGAGATCAGGCTTCTTCTCCCTTTCGGCAACTACGAGTTCTATAGCGTGGGATGGCCCACCGCAAACCTAACGGGCACTCCCGGATCCACCTCCCGGGTGCGCTGCGGATATGGGCCCAGCAAGGATCTGAGCACGCTGTCGGAAACCGTAAATATCGATCTCACCAACCTCGCTCTCTGCAACAGCGATACCTTCTTCACGCCTTCGCTTGCGGCGATATCATCTCCCTGGCCCTCCCTGGCCAGCCTGAAAATCGTGCCTTGCGGAAGGCACGTGGATATTTCCTCCAAAACAGCCGCAGACGACTGCGACGGCACGGAAACCGGGAGTTATTTTTTCAAAGGTGATCCGGCGGACATTCAGATGGGCCGAGGGGAGTTTTTCCCTAACAGCAATGTATTGATGCTCTCCGCTACCAACGAGAACACCATCACCCCATTTGGCCTGTTCCGCCGTAACCTGAGCACGGGCCAACAAACCCGAATCGGAATCAACCATGCCGGAATCAAGGGCGTGAAAGCGCTCAAACGCGTGCCCAATCGGGAGCAACTCCTGTTTCTGCTCGAGGCCCCTGCCTCCTATTTTCAGCTCTGGCTTTACAAGCTCACCGATGGCTCTCTGCACCGCCTAGACAACGCCTCCCCCGCCAATGGCAGCACCTTTGGCCCCCAGGAATTTCGCGTGAGCGATGACGGCAACTATGTTGTTTATGTAAGTGATCAAGACACCGCAAACGTGATGGAGCTCTACTCGGTGCCTCTGAACGGCACCTCCTATCCTGCGGCCCCGCCCAAGATCAGCGGAGTTTCCTCTCCCTTGGTCAATCTGGGAGTATTCAAATGCACGAGCTGCGGGGACGACAAGCAGTTCCGATTCGACATCAAGCCCGGGTCAACCAATCCCTATGTTATATTCTCCGGTACGAAGGAAAATTCATACTCCTACCATCTTCATATCGCCTCTCTTACCGGTAGCAGCTTCACAAGTTCCACGATCAACGGCGCAGGGCCCACCGCCTATGAAAGCGGAACCAAGATCAACGGATCCGAGATTTCCGCCAACCCGAGCCGAGGCGATGAGTTCGGATTCAGCGCGGACGGAAATCATCTGATCTACCATGCCAACGATGCCGGCACGGACTCCGTGCACCAGATCGATATCAGCTACGATGGCACAGCTGTCACCTCCTCTGCTCCCATCGCATTGCTTGCTTCCGGCGCCGATAGCCCCTGGTTCGCGATCGGCCACACCAACAAAGCCATGGCACTCGGCCGTATTCCCGGAGCTCCGGACAATCTTTTCGCGAAGATGCTCGATATGACCAACCCGGCCGGGACGATACACCTGAGCCACCAGTTCGCTCTTGCCAATAACAACTACCGATTCAGCCAGATTGAGTTCAAAGCAGACGACTCGAAGGTTGTGTATTCCGTGCAGGATTTCACAACCCCTGCAAGCCCGATTGCAAAGCAGCTATTCGCCGATACCGTGACCACGGTAGACAATACGGCCACCAACACTTCCGTAGACCTCTCCAATGGCCAGGTAAGCGGCGCGATCAAGCTCGGCCATGTTTCCACCCTGGAAACCCTCAAGAGCTTCGTGCTGGATTCCACGGGCACCAAGGTATTGTTTACCGCCGATATCGCCGGCGTTGATATCATGGAGCTCTACTACGCCAATATCACCGGCGGAGCGAATGCCACCAAGATCAGCCCCGCCGCGATCAATACCGTTGCCAGAAGCGTGAAGAGCTTCAACGCCTATTCCAACGGGAAAGCCTATTTTAACGCCGATACCGATGATGATACCTTTGAAGAGATGTGGATGTCCGCCATCTCCGCAACGCCGGCGCCCGCAACCCTCGCTCTTCCTTCCGGAATAAAAAGAGTCACGGATGTTTCCGATTCCGATGAAGATATCACTTCCGGCTTTCCAATCATGGCACGCCCTAATGGAGCGCCCTCGGTCGATGAGCCTTACCTCTTCACCCCTTCCACTAACAGCTTCACCCGCATGGCCACGCTCTCCGGCGGTGTAGACGGCTCCAACAATCCGGACAATCTTGGCGCCGGGCGCCTCCAAGTGCGTTGGATGATGAACAGAACGGGCTCCACGCCGGAGACGGCGTTTATCAGCGATTGCCAAAGCTACTCCGCGAGCATCGTGCACGACGGCTCCGCCATCGATACGACCGTACGGGTACCTATCGGAAATGGCACCCAGAACCGCTTTCCCGTGGAAATCGACATCTTCCCTCTGGCCACAAGCTGCAGCGGATCTGCCGTAACCTATAGCTTTCCTAACGGCCTGATGGGAGCCCCGGCAAGTGGAAGCGTCTATGGCCGGATTGATGGAGACGGAAGCGCCTCCGGGAACCTTAAGCTCTTCTTAAGAGAAAAGTAAGCGATTCTATTCCAGGGCCGGCTATTGCCTGTGGCGGAAGTTTTGCTATCTTCCCTCCATGAACAAACCCATCTGCTATAACGGCCAGCCCAAACCAAGCCAGGAAGAGCTCAAAGAAAAACTTACCCCGCTCCAGTATGCCGTAACCCAGGAAGACGGAACGGAGCGCGCTTTTCAGAATGCCTATTGGGATAACCACGCCGAAGGAATCTACGTGGACGTAGTGTCCGGCGAGCCCCTGTTCTCCTCACACGACAAATTTGATTCCGGAACCGGCTGGCCAAGTTTCACCCGCCCCCTGGAGCCCGCTAATCTGGTTACCCGGAAAGACGAAAGCCATTTCATGGTGCGAATGGAAGTGCGATCCAAGACAGGGGATTCCCACCTGGGCCACCTTTTCGACGATGGCCCCGCCGAGCAGGGAGGCCTTCGCTATTGCATGAACTCCGCCTCTCTTCGCTTTATCCCGAAAGACGACCTGGAAAGAGAAGGCTACGGCGAGTACCTTTCCCTTTTTGGAAAGGAAAAATCATGAGCCCTCAGATTGCCACCCTTGCCGGCGGATGCTTCTGGGGAGTGGAAGAATTGATTCGCGCCCTGCCAGGGGTGATCCGTACGGAAGTGGGCTATACCGGAGGCAACACTCCCCACCCTCGCTATGAAGATGTGAAAACCGGCTCCACGGGCCATGCGGAAGCGATTCAGATGGAATTCGACCCATCAAAAATCACTTATGCAGAAATCCTGAAATTCTTCTTCACCATGCACGATCCCACCACCCCGCACCGGCAAGGTAATGACATCGGCTCGCAATACCGCTCAGCCATTTTCTTTCATAGCGAAGAACAGAAAAAGACGGCCGAAGAGATCGTGACGCAGGTGAATGAAAGTGGCGCCTGGAAAAAGCCTCTGGTCACCGAAATCGTGCCCGCAGGAACTTTTTTTTCCGCCGAAGAATACCATCAGGCCTATCTTCAGAAACACCCTAACGGCTATACCTGCCACTGGGTGCGTGACCTGAAGTTCTGAGCCCCTTACCCAAAAGAGCTACGCTCAATACTTATTCGTCTGGAAATCCCTGAGACGCTTTTCCAGCTGCACTTGTGCATTCAGAAGCTGTCCCTTCCGTGCCTGCACCGCCTCCAGCTCAGCCATAGCGCCCTCAACAGCTCCCTCTTTGGAAGCATCCGAGCTCTGCTGCACACGGGCAGAATTCACACGGTTCTCGGCGCTTTGGATTTCCTCGTCGATCTTTTCGATCTCCCCCAGCACCGCATTGAGCTCCTTCTCGGCTTGCTCCTCGCTTAGAGAAGCATAATACTCGGGGCCTTGTTCCAAAGAGCTTTTGGAAACCGTGGCACAAGAGCTGAGTAAAAGAGTGATGCACAGAAAAGCAGAAAGCTTGAGCATAAAGTCCTCTTGATAAAGGGCCGGCCTTTTCGGCCAAGCCATATCTTCCCATAAACAGGCCCCCTTGTCTGCTAAGGGCCTATCTTTACCTCTACCGCTACCGACAACCCCATTACCCCCAAAACCAAACTGCCCGAAGGCCCTGCTGAGGGCCCATCGGGCAGCCAGATTCACACAAAAAGAAGCCGGTTTAGGCGCGCATCAAAGGAGTGGCCGCAAACACCTCAGCCGACTCGAAACGCTCCGAAGCGAACCGCCAGTTGTAGATATTATTCAGCGATTCGATGAAACGCTTCCGCTCGTTCCGGTAGTCCACATAGTAAGCGTGTTCCCAAACGTCCACCACCAGCAGAGGAACGTCTTTGCCGGTGATCGGGGTTTCCGCGTTCTTGGTGTTCACGATATCCAGGGCACCGCCCTCTTTTCGCACCAGCCAGGTCCAGCCGGAACCGAAGTTACCCACGCCTTGGGTAACGAACTGCTCCATGAACGCCTTCGTGGAACCGAACTTTTTGTCAATCGCCTGCTGAAGCGCGGCGGACGCCTTGTGGTCCTCAGCCTTCGGGCTCAAGCAGTGCCAGAAAAAGGTATGGTTCCAGGCCTGGGCGGCGTTATTGAAGAGGCCGCCTTCCGATTTTCTCACGATCTCTTCCAGGCTTGCGTCACGCTGAGGAGACTGGCTGATCAGCTCGTTCAATTTGTCGATATACGCCTTATGGTGCTTGCCATAATGGTAGGTGAAGGTTTCTTGCGACATGGTGGGAGCAAGTGCGCCCTGATCGTAAGGAAGTTTGGGAAGTTGAAACGCCATAAATGCCTCCGGAAAATTTTTCGAAGATGTGAGGCCTTCCCCCAACCAGCAATGCCGCCTGCGAGAGAAAGCTCGATCGAGTCTATACCGGAATTCCCGGAAATCCTATTTTGGCCCTGATTCGCTTCGCCGGTTTCCACTTGGCTCAGGGCGAAATGCCACGCTCAGCCATACGCTTGAGACCGTTGCGTTGAAAGTCTGATACACCGATGGAGCGAAATTTTTCGTAGACCGGCAGGGGAAAGATGCGTCTGATCCCATTTTCATAGGCATTTCTATTTTTGTTGGGCTGCTCGAAGGAACGAATCTCCTGGCCAGAGTAGCGGAATCTCGAAGGAATATAGGTGGTGTCGCCCTCTACCTCCAACTTCCCCATTTTTTCATCAAAACGGCCGCATCCTAATGCCAGGTAAAGAAACTTTTCATCCTTACCCAGCCATTTTCCCACACAGGCAGCTCCGGGGCGCTGTGTCTCTGCATAATCACGAGCCAGGCGCTCGAGAGTTTCGTCTGGTTCGGCCTGGAAGCGGCCGTGGGGTTTGGCCCAATCCCACTGAAAGATCAAATCTCTCTCGAAATAAATGAGAGCCGTAACAACCGCAGCCACCAACGCGAAAGCCATTGCCACTGCCAGGCGAACTGTTTTGCTTGCGCCTTTGCCTTCCATCTTTTTTTAACGCACCTCAAAGCTAAGGGAATCTATCTTTGCGCCATCTCGCGCACTCAGCACTAGATGATGCCGCCCTTTTGTGGGTTTCCAAAGAGAATCCTCCAGCGGCTTGCCGTCGAGGAGGAGAATGCCGTCGCCCTCCGCCTCGAAAACCACCCTCTGCCGCTGCTCCGGAATATCCGGATCCAGCGCGAGCACCGCCCCCTGCTGAGGATACAGTATCCGCCCGAACTTTCCTCTGTCGAATGCGGGGGAGGAACCCGGGCTCTGCTTGGCCTGAGCGGCGTAAAGAAGAGGACGGGACACACGGCCCTTATGCAAACGATCCATCACGGAACGCCAGACCGGGGCCGCACCGGAAATCCCGCTCACCTGCCACATCGGCTCGCCGCTTCCGTTGCCCACCCAAACCCCCACCGTATACTCGTGGGAGTAGCCAATGCACCAGTTGTCGCGCATGTCTTTGCTGGTGCCGGTTTTTACCGCAGAGGGATATGGGGTGGCGAGGATGGAATCCCAGCCGAAGGTGAGAGCCCGGTTGCTGCGATCGGAAAGAATGGCCGAAATCTCTCCCGCGGTTCTCTCTGCCAGCACTCTGCGTTTCCCAGCCGTTGTTTCTCCAGGCAAAAACTTAAGGGCTTTCCACTTTCCTCCATTAGCCAGAGACATATAGGCTTGCACGAGATCCTGCAGGCTTATATCCGCAGTGCCGAGCGCAAGAGAGGGGCCGTAATGATCTCCCTCCGCCAGATTCTGAAAGCCGAGCTGCTCGAGAAAATCACGAAAGCCATCCACTCCTACCAGCCCCACGGCGCGCACGGCTGGCACATTGAGTGAGCTCGCCAGAGCCACCCTGGCAGTTACCGGGCCGTGGAAGCTATGATCGTAGTTTCCAGGCTCGTAGGAACCCCGGTCGAGGCCGATTTCGAAGGGCTCGTCGAGAATCCATGAGCCTGGTTTGAGGATTTGTTTTTCGAAGGCAAGAGCATAGAGAAAGGGCTTCAGCGTGGATCCCGCCTGCCGACGCGAACGGGTCATATCTACCTGGGGAGAAAGGCTGAGGTTACCGGAACCTCCCACATAGGCAAGCACCTCGCCGGTGCGATTGTGAGCCACGATCACGGCGGCATCGCGCACGTTTTTTCCGGCCAGGCTCACCAGCTGATTGCGAACTGCCTCCTGCACCATACGTTGCAGAGGCAAGCTTACGGTGGAACGCCGCTCGCTCCGGGAGGAGGTAAGCAGCTGCCGGGCCAGATGAGGCGCCAGCTCCACGCGAAAAGCCGGGGCTCTGGCGCGCCCGAGGCTGGTCTCCGCAAACTGCGTAAGACTGCTGCAATCTCCCAGGCCGGAGCGCTCCTCGGCATAGCGGCAAAGCCGCTTTGCCACGGCGCCTGCGCTCATGGACGGAGCGCGAAGGAGGGTGACTAGCAGGAAGCTCTCCCTCTGATCGAGGCCGTGCGGATCTTTGCCGAACAAAGCCCGGGAAGCGGCGGCTATACCTCTGAGCTCCCCCCGGAATCCCGTGAGATTGATATAGCACTCAAAAATCTGCTCTTTGCTCCACTCCTCTTCCAGAGCCCAGGCAAGGCGCGCCTGCCGGATTTTTCCCCAGATAGAAGGGCGGCTCACCTGGGCCCCGCGCTCCCGTTCCAACACCTTCACCAGCTGCATGGTGATCGTGCTGGCTCCGCGCCGGCTTCCGCTCACCAGCCTCTGCCAAGCCGCGCCCGCCACGGCCTGCAAATCCACGCCATGGTGCTCGAAAAAGCGTTTGTCCTCCACATAGAGAAGAGCGTCCCGGAAGGCGGGGCTTACCTCATGATAGGGCACCCATCCCAAGGCCCGGCTTTCCATGCTGAGCCTTTGCTCCTGAAGGAGTTTTCCCTCCCGATCGAGCAGACGCCCCTCCGAGCTTCGGTAGGCGCCCTTCACTTCGCTGAAGGAGGGCAACAGCCCCCCCATTGCCTCGGACGAGACGAGAAAGAAAAGGGCCGCAATAAAAACTTTTTTATTTGCCAACGGAAACATTCTCGTTCGGAACCTCCGCATACATCTCCGGCGCGTACATGGCTTCCACTCTCGTATTGGGCAACTGGAAGCTGCCAGCCGCATTCAGCCTCACTGTATATTCCAGCTGATGCGAGCCTTTAGGCATCCATTCGTGATAAGCGCGGTATCCGGAGAAACTGCGCTCCTCGAAAGTTCCCCAGCTCCAGCCCTTCCGCTTTTCCCCTTTGGTGAGGAAAGACGAATCATTGCCAAGCCCCGATCCAAGCACCGTGGCGCCGGCCGGAACAGGATCGGCCACCACCACCCAGGTCATATCGGCAGGGGCTTCGATCGCGAGCGTTACTCTATAGATATCTCCCACGCTCCAGGATCCTTTTCGCTTTTGCTCCACTGGTGTAACGGTGCGCTTCACCCGATATCCTTTGAAGATGGGCGCGGAAAGACGGATCGCCGCCCGGGCATCCAACTGCGCCCATGGCTTTCCCCCACCCTGATGGGAGAGCTCGAGATCGGCTTTTTTTGCCGGCCACGGGAAAGAAAGGCTGGCCGATTCTTTTGCCGGAGCCCACTGCACCTCTTCCTTCTTGCCCGCCAAAACGGCCTGAGTAGATCCGCTCACCGGATCTTTCTCGTGGATGGACGAAAATCGCTCCATCGCGAGCACACCCCAAGCGTTCGCCGTGGTGAGATCCCATCGGCCTTTTTTCATACGGCCGATGGAACCGCGCACGAGACGGCCGATCTCCGCTTTCCACTGATCATCGGAACTGGCGGCCAGAAGCAGCCGGTTCGCCTCTTCATCCATCGAACCCATCAGCCACCAGAGATCGCTTCCGCCTTTGAATCCCACCACGGTGCCCCGCCATTCAATCCTGGCCCGCAGGATCTGCTGCACTTCCGCTAGCCGCTGGGCGCGATCGGGGATTTTTTGTTCCCGCTGCAAGAGATTGTACCAATCCAGAAGCGCGCGCATCGGCCAGAGCTGTGGCTCTATCTGAATGAGCGAAATCCAGGCCGGGTCAAAGCTGCCGTAGCGGCTCAACGCATCCATGGCGGTGAGTTTTCGGATCGCGATATCCGCAGCCGGATACTGAAATCCCGCAAAGTAGGACCGGCCGGTAACAAAATTCCTCAGGCCCTCCATCACTTTCGGAAGCTGCTCAGAGGGAAAATCGTAGCCGGCTTCCTGGGCGATCTGGAGCACATAAGAAGTAAGCGAATCGCTTCCGTAATAGCTTTCCGGGAAATACTTCAGTAAACCGTTCGTGGCCACATAGCTGGAGAGGTGATCCCTCACCGAAGCCCAGAGCTTTTTATCCCGCAATGCCACCGCCTTGGAGGTTTGCTGCTCCAGACAGTTCCAGGGATACTCTTTCATATAATTAATTACACCGGCCAGATTCGCGCCCAGAGTGGGAGAAAGGCGAACCCCCACCCTTCCCATGCCGGGCAAAGCGCCTTTCGCCAGCTCCACTGGAATCACGAGCTTGCCCTCGAGCCGCTCCAGAGTGCTCTGCACCACTGTCTCGCGCAAGGGAGGCTCGAGCTTCTGGATCACTTTCAAGGCATCGCTGGCCGAACCACTCTTGGCTTCGAATTCGAAGGCCTGGCTTTCACCGCCTGGAGGCACTCGCATTTCCCACACTACCGCCTTCGCTTCTCCTGGCTGCAGGCTCACCGCCTGGCTGCGCAAAGCTCTCCCATCCACCTTCAGAGACACATCCGCCTTAAGGTGCCCGTTCCCGCTATTTCTCACGGTAACCTCGGGCTGAATCTTGTCGCCATGCCGGGCAAGGGGTGAAATGCCCGAGAAGAGCGAAAGATCCTGGCGCGTGGCCACAGATCTTTCCCCAGTGCCGAAGCGATCGGCCCCTTCCGATGCCACCGCCACAATGCGGAAGCTCGAGAGAGAATCGTTCATCGGAACTTCGGCTTCCGCCTCTCCTCTTGAGTTCAGCGGAAGAATTGCTTTCCAGAACAGCAAAGTATCGAAGAGCTCCCGGGCAGAGCTTTGGCCACCGCCACCGCCCGTCGGGAGCGCTTTGAGGCCGAAATGGCGCTTGCCCACCACCTGGCTCTGGGCCGTGCAGGTATTCACCTGCAGCGCTCGCTTGCCCATCATTTCCTCAAGAAGTTTCCAGGATTGGTTGGGCCGCAATCCGAGGAGGGCTTCGTCCACCGCCGCCAGAAGCACCTCACCACCCGAGGCCGGTTTGCCGTCGATCTCCCTTACCGCCCTCACCTTCACCTTCGCCTTTTCCCTCACTCGGTATTCCGAGCGGTCGGTTTCCACGCTTACGTTCAGCCGATGCGCCTTCCAGCCCACGGAAATTTCCGTGATGCCGAGCTTATGGGCAGGCTTGGCAAGATCCACCAGCCCGGTGGGCTTCGGCTCTCCCACCCTTCCGCGCACAAGAAGAGCGGAGATGAATACGTTCGGTGCATAGGAGGCCTTCACCGGCACCTGAATCACCGGCTCACTGCCTTGAACTTCCGTCACGAAGGCATCGATTACGCCTTCCCTTTCCACTGTTACCAGCGCAGTAGCCGAACGAAAGGGCGACCTAACCTGAAGGTGGGCCGTGTCTCCTCCCTCATAGGATCTCCGCTCCGGGAGAAGGTCGATTCTGTCGTCGTTATCCTGGCGGAACCAGTGGTCCTCCCCTCCCGCCACATAAATCTCATGATGGGAGCGGCTGGTTTTTCCCCCTTCCTCGGTTTCCGCCACAAGCACCAGATTTCCTGTAGCAGGAGCGGAGCCCTCACAGAAAAGGAACCCCTTCGCATCGGTTTCTCCCTTGCAAGCCGTACCGAGACCACGAATTTCCTCGAAATTCTCATAGGCGTAGAATCCACCCACGATCCGCTTGCGGTGAGAGAAGCTCTCTTTTTCCAGCCAGTACACTTTCACCTTGCGGCCCTGAAGCGGTTTCCCTTCGGGGCTCACCACGGCAATTTTGAATTTCACCTTTTCCTTGCGTGCCAGCCAGCCGTCGGGCTGGATGCCCACCAATGCTCCAGTGGGATAAATAATGGCGCTGCGGCCGATCGATTGCACCTCGCCGTTGGGATCTCTGTATTCCGCTTCCACTTGCACCCGGGTGGGAACATCAAAGAGGGGAATCCCGCCAAGATTAGCTCTGGCCGCCCCTCCGCTATCCAGGGTGAAGCGCTGGTCAGGCAGGATCTTCTCGGTCTTTTCAGCCTCGGAAGAATCCGCGCGGTTGAAACGGCCGGTTTTCACTCCTCCATTGGCAAATACCAATCCCTCGAACTCGCTGAATTGCAGGCCCGGGTATCTATCAGCACGGCTGCGAAGGCGCACCGGAAGCCCGGAAGCCCCACCCCCCGAGAGATAGCGGATATTGAGATCAACAGACACGGAGCTTTTTCCCACGATGGCGCCAGACGGCCATTGCAAACTCCCCGCCATCACGGGAAGACGGAATTCCTCCACCCGGAACGAACCACTGTGATACACGCCCTTCCCCCAGGTACGGAACTCTTCTTCCTCTCCCGACCTGCCTTGCGCGCTTTTTTGCTCTCCCACCGTGAGATAAATATCCCAGTTTCCGAGTTCGGCGTTTTTGGGGATCTTCCAGCTGTTTTCCGCGGCCCCATTCGGCCCGAACTTCAGCGGCAACACAATCTTCTTTCCGGTGGAATGCAAAAGCACCAGCGAGCCCGGCAAACCTTCTTTTTTCATCCGCAGCCCAAGGAGATAACGCTCCCTCAGGAAATGCTTCATATGCACTTCCTGCCCGGCGCGGAAGAGAGTGCGGTCAAGCACGGTATGAGCCACGGTATCGCTTCGTTCACCGCCTGTAGGCAACTGGAAGCGCCAGGTTTCTATCCCGTCATCCCAGCTCGAATGCACCAAGCTGAAGTCGCCGTCTTTCTCCGCCACGATCACCAATCCGCTGGAAAAGGTATTGCTTTGTGAGGCATTGCAATCAGGCAGGCTCGATCCACTCACGATCTTTTCAGTGCGCGCGATTCCGTCGTTTCCGCTCTTTCCTTCCCAGAGAATATTGCCCTGGCAATCACTGGCCCTCACCCGGGCTCCCTTCACGGGCTTTCCGCTATCTAGAGCCGTAACCCAAACGAGGCTGTTTTCCTTTCCCCACTTGAAGTGCACGGAAAGATTGGTAACGAGGGCTCCCGCCGCCACATACATCGGCGTTTTTTCGCCCAGAAGCGATTGGCCAAGGAGCTGGCTCTCAAGCTCCACGATATGGAAGCCTTTTTCCCCCAGAGGAATTCCCACCACCTCGAAGGCCTGGGCGCCATTCGGCTTGGGCAGGGTGAACTTTTGCCCTCCGCTTTCATTAGCGAGAAAAGCTTCCCGGCGGGTGTCGATCCTGCGGTCGTTTTCGTATCGTGTATAGTAGCTGTCTTTGTACTTAAGGCGGCTGATCCACCCCATCAGCTTGGCCGGGTGATCCGCTCCCACGGAAATCTTGCGGCCCTGCACTTTCGTGGCCCCCACATTCGCCTCCACATTCCGCAGCGTAACCGGGAGCACCGGATCTCCTGCCTCCAGAATCCCGAAAGCAGCCGAAAACTTGGCAAGGGGAGGATAGTCTTCCGTTGAAACCTCGAGAGGGAACTTCTTCTGGTTCAGGAGCGGTCGCCCCTGATCGTCCTTCAGCTTGGGAATAGAAAGAGTGAACTTGGTATTCGGCGGGAACGGGCCTTTGAACACCAAGCTTCCCACGTACTTTTCTTTCGATGGCTCCGGCTTGAAGGTGGCTCCGCCTCCCTTGAGCTGCACGGAAGCCAGGAGCTTGTTTTCCACCATGGAGTTGAACTGCAGGTACATTTCCGCGATCGGCAGGCAAGCGGCTTCAGCATTTTCCCTCTGGCAGCTGAAAGTGGCGATAAACTCCTGCTGGGTTCTATAGGCCAGAAACCGGTCCTGAGAAGTGGCCGATCCCCGCGCTCCTTTGATGCCTTTCCCCCAAACCAGCTGAACCCGGGTGTTGGCGGGCAAAGTACGGGTGCTCTCGAGAGCGATCACTTCCATTCCGGGCCGCTTCACTCGTTCCCCCGATTCATCGTAATCGTAGCCGTCTTCGAAAGAGTAGCGCCTGGTTTTCAGCAGCTGATCCCTGATCTTCGAGGACATCACCCTCACAGGAATCCGTTCCGGCAAACCCTCCACGAGAAGATAGGCATTTTTCTCCACGCTGCCCTCTTCGGCTGTGCCATCGAGACCTACGAGAAAAACCGGTTTCTGTTCGATCTGTG
>CAZTCD010000041.1:15100-34913 GCA_964612065.1 uncultured Bdellovibrionales bacterium
GATCCCTCATAGGGCTCGGTTCTCAATACGGACGGGCCACCGGTTTCAAACCGGAATTCCGAACTACCGCTCGGGGCGCTTCCCTTTTCGCTTTTCAGGTCTTTCTTCAAGGAGAAGCGGCAGCTCTCTCCGGCCTTGAGCTCGCTTTCAAATTCATAGATCCAGGTGCGGGAATCCTCCCACACCCCTTTTCCTGCCGTGGTGCAGTCCACCTGAAAGGGTTCCTTACCCCTGGGATCACCAAAAGGAACCATGGGCTCGCTGAACACAGCCCGGGCCTGCCGGGGCGCCTTAACCGTGCCTTGGGGATGAAATCCGGTCACGGTGAAGGCATGGGCGAAAAAAGGAGCCATAAGCGACAAGAGAAGGGGCGAGTGCATGAAGCCTCCGGCAGTGAAAGGAGGCAGATCCTCTACTGCTTGCTGGTTGATTTCAGCCTCCTACTTTAAGGGCTCGCCGGAAAATTTCCAGAAGAGAGAGTGCCCATGATGGTGTTCTGAAACTTTTGAAGCGCGCAGTTTGCGCGCTTATGCGCCGGCATTGATTTGGCACCTCGCAGAAACTCATTTTGGCCCAGGGCTTCCAAAGCTGCTAAGACAAATAAAGAGAGAAGGCGTTCCCGTGCTTTTACCTAAGCCTTCGATCCCCAAAGCCTTTCGCGGCCTCCAGGAAGATTAAAAATAATTTAAGTTTATTCCCTGGAAGGCAGGGGCTATCTGCCCCTATACTGCCTGGCGATGGAGGCCAAGGAGCGTTCAATGCCTCTGTTTGTTCTGTTTATTCTTTCCGCCGCTTTGACATTGGCTGCCGTAAAAGCCGTGGCCGCCGATCCGCAGAATTCCATCGAGCATAATCGTCTGAACTTGCGCCCGCCCCCTCCCCGTAAAACCAGGCCGCCCTGCCCGGAACTTAACCTTCACGCCGCTCTTCTTTCGGGCCACGGCCCCTCTTGCCTCGAAAAAGCCGCCAGAAACATGGATGTGAACGACAGGGATTCCGAAGGCGAAACAGCATTGCATCAAGCGGCGGGCAGGAACGATCTACAAGCAGCTAAAACTTTGGTGAAGCTGGGAGCCGACCTTCGCCTCAAAGACTACCAGGGCCGCGACCCCGGGCAGATCGCGGAAACCAGCCGCTTTTACAAGCTCGCCGATTATCTGCGTGAAGTGGAAAGAGAAACGGAACGGCTCCTGGATGCAGTGGAGAACAACGATACCGTGGCGGCCAGTTCGAGCCTGAAGCGCGGAGCGGCTCTCGGAACAAGGGACATCCGCCTGGATACCCTGCTCCACCGGGCGGCCCAATCCAACTTCCCGGATATGGGAGCCCTTCTCATCCATCACGGGGCAAAACTCGAGGCCAGGAATTATCTGGGGGAAACCCCTCTTCACGCAGCAGCTTTGCGCGATCACAAAGAATTTATCAGAATGCTTCTTTGGGAGGGTGCGAACGTGAACGCCGTCGACGAGCGCCGCCGGACTCCGCTCGATCTGGCGGAAGTAAGAGCGAATCCTGAGATCCTGAAACTATTCAGCCAGCGAAAAGCCAGAAACGGCGCTCCGGCTTCGGTAGAGCACACCTGGACCGAAAGCGGCCCGCCCGTGGCTGCCCCTTAGAAAACCCTGCCGATATAATTGGGCTCCGCACTGATCTCCACGCCAGCCAGTTCCTGCACGCGGGCGATATCCTCTTCCAGCGCCTTGGGGTCCAGAGGCCGAGCTTCGAAGGTGGCCAGAAAAGCCCCTTCACCAAGCTCCTTTACCTTGGTGGCCCCGGCACGGCCGAGCATCTCAAGAAAAATATAGTCAGCCATACCCACTGGCTTTTTGAGCATCAATTGATTCGCCACCATGGCCACCTCGCTGCTCACGCGGATTCCACCGCTAGCCGATCGCGAAACCAGCCTCTCCACACGCACGAATCTATCTCGCATCGAAGTTTCCAGCGTCTGTATCACCTTGTGCATTCCCTCCTGATTCGCAGGCTCGGTAATGCTGGCCACCACTCTGGACGAAGGAAGCACGGCTGCGACTTCCTCTTCGATCACCTCAGTAGCCAGATGGCTTAGAGGCTCCTCGCTCAGCGCGGGACTACTCTCGTGCAGAACGGCGTTTCCGTTTTCTCCTCCTGTTTTATGGCTGAACTGGCTCTGATCGCGGAGCATGAGATAAAGAGCAAAGAGAATTCCTGAAGCAAGCAGAAGATTCCGTTTCATACGAGGCCTCCTATCCTTTAAGCGAAGCCTAGTCCTGAGCTCCGCAGGCAGGAATAGAGCAGGAGGCGTGCCAGAAGGGCAAAACCCTGCTACTACCGGGATTTCATGCCCTTAGCGGGAAATCGCAGTCATGCAGAAAAGGTAAAAATTTCCTGTTTATAAAACTGACTTAAATCAGCGGTGCGAAAAGCCACCGGTAAGGGATTGCCTTGCCGAAGGCTCCCTCTCGCGCAGCTCGCGAAGAGCGCGCTGATAGCTTTGGTCCATCACCTGCCTGGAGCTATTAAGATCCATATCCAATGCATCGAGATCGCCCGGAGCCAAAGCTTTCAGGCCCTGTCGGCCCACGATGGAAAAAAAGGAGGGAAAATCTCTCTGCTTCACGCCAGAGCGCCGGATTACACCGCTTTCCACCCAGCGCGCGGCCTGAACCAGTCCTTTCACCGGCCCCAAAGTTTTTAACTCCGCCGCGAAGGTAGCCACTCGGGCAGCCAGCTGAATCAAGTCCAGCAGCGATCCTCCGGAGGAGGTCCGAGAAAGATCCGGTTGCCGCTTCAATTTCAGATCGATCATGGCTCTCGTGCTCACGAAACTCTCCACCGCGGCATCGAACTCGCCGAAACGCCCTTCCGTAAGCATTTCCCGGATCAAAGCGTCTTCCGTGAATGCATGGAGGCCGTGAGGATCGGCCCTGTGGCCCTTCCCGGGAAGCAACGAAAGAAGAACAATCAGGATGAGATTTGCGGCTGCGATCATAAGCTGATGATAGCAAGAAAAGGAGCAGCGTTCACGAAAGCAGGGGAACGCTAACGTTTACCCGCCTCGATGGCTGCTTCGTCCAGGCGAATCCGCTCGGACCGAAGCCTCTCGATCTCCTCCCTGGCGGCCTTGAATCTAGGGGAAGAGGAATCTGCCAGGGTGCCTTCCCAACGCTCCAGAAGCTGTTTGCCGAGATCTTCCAGTTTGCGAACCTCCTCCTCCAGCTCATGGTCGGCGGAAAGAATCTTCCGGCTGGCCTGGGAAACCAGGCGCCTTCCGCCCACGGCTTCCCTGCGCAGCTGAGCGCTCTCACCGGCAGGAGCTTTGAGATTGAGCGCCTGGCTGGATAGCCAGGCACCGAAACGCTTCGTTTCCGCGGCGGCCTTTCTGTAGGAGGCATGAAGGGCAGCCCGGGCCACGAGCGCCCGGCCGATCGCGGTGATTACCAGCGCCGAGCCGTTTTCCAGAGCGCCTTCGTTCCCCGCCTTCAGGGCTACGGAGGCATTTCTGAATGCCAGAGCCACTTCGGCTTTGGCATGGCACCCCTTCTCCGCCTCCCCTGTTACCTTCGTGATCAGGTTTTTCGTTTTTTCTGCCAGCTGGGAGAGCTGCCTCTTTCCGGAGCTGAGCTTGTAAATCCGCCCGGTATTCGCGGAAAAGCGGGCCCCCGCCGTGCCAATTTCCTCACATCCGCTCAGGCTCGGCCCCACCATCTCGCGCCAAAGCTCGTAGCCAGATCCGGCCATATGCAAACGGTCTTCGCGGAAAAGCTCCCTCTGCGGGTAGCCATCCGGGCCTAGCATGGGGGTATGAGTGTCGATGAAGGAGATATAGCCGAGCTGTTTTGCATTGGCCTCGATGAGATCGTTGGCTTGCTGATAAAGATAAATTTTGTCGAAGCGATCCGGGCTCGGCTTGATGGAAATCACGTGAAGCTCGGCCCCGGGGAATTCAGCGTGAAGAATTTCCGCCAGTTGATGAAAAGTACGCGCTACCTCTCCGGGTTGGCGGCCGGAGGCGAGGTCGTTATCACCGGAATAAATCACCACCTGATTGGCGTCGGGATAGGCCTTGGCCCAGGCCGGAGCTTGTTTCATGAGAAAGCCGAAATCGGTGCCGCCTTCTCCTAGATTCACGGCCTGAACGTGAGGAAAGTCTTCCTTCATGCTGTCTCGCCAGAACCACACAGTGGAGCTTCCGATAAAGAGCACTTTTTCGCGCTTCTCGGGGGAGGGCCCTGCCTGCGAAACGCCCGGCCTGAGACAACAAAGAGTGGCCAAGGCGAGAAAGAGGAACCGCATAGCCATTTTTCGGCAAAAATTCTCGACAGCTTGAGAGCGAATACCTATGATTCCAAAGACTTATTTCGTTTGTAAATACCATATTAAAATGATATAGAATTGGCTAGTTCAGGACCCGGGCTATTAAGGAGAATCATGGCACACCGGCCTCTCGTTTTCGCGATCTTATCCCTCGCTCTAAGCCATAGCGCCCACGCGGCTTACGACAAATACGTTCCGGCCGATTATGTGCCCCGCCTCGTAGAGAGCAGCCCGGAAGATTACTTTCAGGAAGTGAATTCCGGCTGGAACGAGCGCTTCTATGCCAACCTCCGTAAACGGTTGGTTCGGGGCAAATCCTATATCGTTCTTCACAATCGCCTCCCCAACACCACCCTGGACCTTCGCAGCCCGAACGGCTTCCGCGAGAGCGTTTTCAATCTTGGATTGATCAACCTGAAACATCTCGATCAGGGCCACGTAATGCTCGGCTGGAGCTGCGAGATCAACGGAAAAACTTACGAAGGAAATACCGGCATCACCGGAGAGCAAACCAACCAGCAGATGGCCATGGCCAACGCTGGCTGGGGCGTAACCGGATTGTTCTCCATCTTCAAAGACGGCCACTTGCAAACCCCCACTCTGATCAGCTCGGTTTTCCGCCAAGCCATCACCAAAAAGCAGAGGATCGCCACCCTTGCCATCGAAGTGGAACCCGAGCAGTGCGGGCGCATGATGAACTTCATCCACAGCTTCCTTTCCCACCCCAACCACCCGCATCGCCGGTTCGGCCTCAACGCTGATCCTTTGAAGTTCGAAGGGGGAGGCTGCGGTAGTTTCTCGGTTTCCGCTCTTTCCACCACGGGAATCTTTCCCGTAAGCCGGCAGCTCTGGCGCATGCTTGCCGTAAACAAGAAGGCATTCGGCTATGGAATTCCCAATCCTTCGCCCGAGATCGAGCCGTTTTATGTTCCTCATGAGAGGGGCGAGAGAAACCGCATCAGCGCGATCCGCGGATTGTTCTTCAAGAACTGGAACCCCACCAGCGAGCGGAACACGGTTCGCGTGCGCGTGATGGATCCCGAAATGCTCACGCTCTTCCAACAAACGGTGATGCGCGCCTCTATCGACGAGGTTTATCGCGACAGCCTTTCCATGGGCCGCGCCCTGATGAAGAGCCCCTTTGTGAAGCCCCGCCTGCTGAAGGAAGACAAATTCGGCTGGGACAATGGCGAAGGCGGCGGCATGGGAATGCGGGAAACCAAAGTAGACGCCAAATTCGACTCCGTGGCCGCAGGCGTGGTGAAGAGCGCACGCCAGTGGCACCAGAACCTTCGCCGAAACGGTTACAGAGCCAAAGGCTTCGTTTTTAACGGCGAACCCGCTGTGCTGCTAACTCGATAAGTTAGAAAGAAAACAGAGCACCGATAGCACCGCCGGATAGATCCGGGGCAGGCACCAGTGCCACCAAAGGCACGGGCCTGGCTTCCCGACCGGCGGTCTTCGCTGCTTCCCGCTCCTTGCGGATATAGTAAATTCCGAGAGCATAGCTTATACCCAGCGTGGCTCCCCCCACCACATCATGGAGATAGTGTTTATTGTCGTTGATGCGGCTGTAAGCGGTATTGGTGGCAATAATATAGGCCGGGATCGCGGCCCATACCCCATGCTCCGCCCCCACAATTCCTGCGAAGGCAAAAGCAGTGGTAGCGTGCCCCGAGGGAAAGCTCTTGCGATCGACAGGATTATTGGGCCGCCCTTCCTGGAAAGTGATCTTCATCAGAGCGGCCACCGAACCGGAATAGATCGAGGCCAAAGCCATTTCTTCCGCGCGCACTAATCCACGTTCATGCCCAAAGGCCGCTGAAAGCAAGGCCGCTCCGGTATAAATCATGTTCGGATACATCTTGCCACTCCAGTCGCCGAAAGAGGCCCAGCGATCGAGGGGACGGTCGCGGGTGATCTTTTCCTGGAAGGGATGGGAGGTTTCCGATTTGGTGGCGAATAGAGCAAGCGTGAGGCCGGAGCCGATCGCAAAGGGAAGCCAGGCATCGGTGGTTACGGGAGAGGCCAGATCGTTGCCGATATAAGAGGCAGCGTCGCCCAGAGCACCTGCTTTAGCGGATAACGGGCTTAAGGAAACGGCAAAGGCTACGGAGGCCACCAACAAAAATGATCGTGATCGCATGTAGATAAATCATGACATGAGGGCGCCGGGAGAGAAAGAAAAGCAAAAGGAGAAGCCTTCGACGAGGGCTTCCCCTTTTTCAGGTACCGGGAGAGGGAATCAAGCTCGGAGAGAGCTGTTCATCAACGGCAAGTGCAGTTTGGGACGGATGGAAAGCGAGGAACGCTCGCAATCACGGCAGAGGAAGATCTGCCCATCTTTGGAGTCGTGCCAATCACCGTTCTTGGGCTGGCATTCGTGCCGGCACTGGTGGCACTTCATTACGATCTTGGTTCCAAGGCGTTGTCGTCTTTGGAATGGTTGCATTTCGGATCTCCTTCCGGGGTTGGGAATGAGTAAGAGCACGCAATATAACAAACCATGACGCATATGCCCAGAATATAATGCCTAGCATCATATCAGTACTTTCAACTAGTTAAGAAAGATTTCCGCGCGCACCGCTCCCGCTCGGCCTAGAGCCGCCCCGCCCCCATCACACCGCTCTTACTGCAGCCCTGCCCCCCACCAAATCAGAGGCCCAAAATCGAAATTTGCCTGCAATTTTCCCAGTGTCCTGATAGGTTGCCTTCCGAGTCTAATTCGCTGCTTTGTCTGAGTCTGTGTGCATTGTGTTCATAACTTCTTAGCGGCTCCCAGCCTTTTGGAGGTTATTTTGGGAAAGAAACTATACGTAGGCAACCTGCCTTATTCCGTTAACGACGCTCTTCTCTCTGAGACATTCTCTCAGTGTGGAACGGTGACCTCTTCGAAGATCATCACCGACCGCGACACCGGCCGCTCTAAGGGCTTCGGTTTCGTGGAAATGAGCTCTGAGACGGAAGCTCAGAACGCAATCGACAAGTTCCACGGCGCTGATTGGGAAGGACGTCCCATGACCGTGAACGAAGCTAAGCCTATGGCTCCTCGCGAAGGCGGCCGTAGCTTCGGCGGCGGCGGCGGCGGACGCTGGTAGTAATCAGCCTTACGTCTGTAAGAGAATCCCGGGCGAAAGCCTGGGATTTTTTTTGCCTGGGATTCACCCCGAATTAGACTCAAAAGCCTAAACACCTGAATCCATAGAAGAAAACAAACCACCACACGCATCAGACACCAGAGGCAGATCGTAACAAAATTATCACTAAAACAATAAAAGTGATAAAATAGTTACATGGCTACAAAAACAAGAAAACTCCCCAAAAACTTCGTACTAAAATCGAAAGATCTGGAACGAATTTTCGGCAGCCGGGTAGCGATCAAACGCAAAGTAGAATCCGGAGAGCTACAGGCGCTCGGAAGCGGCCTATATTCCTCTCCCGCCTTAGACCCCATGATCGCTGCCGCGATGGCCGTGGCAAAATTTTATCCACAGGCCGTTCTTTCCGGGCGCACCGCGCTCTTCCTTCACAAGCTTTCCGATCACAGCGTGGAGCGGCTCGATGTGGACATCGCAAGATCCACATCACTCAGCAATAAAATGCTCGAGGTTCACCGCGTGGTGCCTTCGCGACTCACTGGAATCACGAAATTGAAACTCGAAGGCCAGGTGATAAGAATCTACGATCTTGAGAGAACTCTCTGCGAGGCCTATCGAATCGCTCCGGTGGGGCCCGAATTCTTCACGGCACTCAAGCGCTACCTGAAGCAAAAAGAGCCGGATACGCTGAAAATCAAAAAGTATGATGAGGCACTTGGCACGAAAGTGCTCATACACGTGATGCAGGAGCTAGCAGATGGCTAAGAACTTTCTAGCTCGAGCGAAATCGTGGGCGGCGAAGAACAAACTATTCGGCCCTCAATCTTTTTTAAAGTACGTGATTTTCACCTTTATTGAGGCCCTCAATAAGCAGAGTGAAGAGTTTGTATTCAAAGGTGGCAATTTACTCTGGGCCTACATCCGCACTCCCAGGGCCACGGTGGATCTTGATTTCAGCACACTCAAAGTCAGCGACAATGAAGCCATACGCAAAATTCTGGTGGGCCTCAGGGAGGCTAAAGGTATCAAATTCGGGCTCACGGAATTTCGCGGGATCGAGGAGAAAGCGAAACGTGGAGCTTTCGCAACTATTCGTTACGAAACAGACTCCGGAGCGAGCAATACGTTCAATATCGACATTGTATACGGCGGCCCGGCCGATGTGGCTGAGATTCCATCGCCCCTCGGAAGTGAAAACTCAATCCTTGCCGCTTCTATCGAAAACATCGTGGCTGATAAGCTCATGGCCGTTCATCGGTTCAAAGCGGGAAACACGCGAGTCAAGGACTACGACGATCTTTGGCGCATATCTTCAGAGCGCTATCGAGCTGGACAAAGAAAAGATGCGATCCCTTCTAGCTGCAAGGCAAATTGGAGGCCAGATGGACAGGAGCTGGCTAAATAGTGCTATGGAAATGGCATGGGCAAAGCATCAGGCGCGGTATCCAGACCTTCCCCCAAGCCTGGATGAGCTGTTTGAATCCGTAAACGAATGGCTGCGAAGCAGGTGATAGAGGATTAGCCTTTATCTCACCTTGCCAAAGGCTTTCTGTCTGCAGCACAAAAGGCCGCCTTTGGTACCGCCTCCTGTATTTTAGATCCCCCGCCTCGATACGCGAGCATTCTGCCCTAGAAGCGAAACTGTGGCGGCGCACACTAAAGGAGGGTGTGATTAAAATTCCCCGAAAAGTATGCGCTAGAGGATGGCCGTACGCAAAAAACCAATTCTTCCCAGAAGCCCCTCGCCTCAGGAATTCGGCCCGCCTCCCACCACATTCGCACGCAGATAAGCGATGATATCATTGCTCTCGTAGAGCCAGACCGTATCCGCTCCCGCTTTCTCGATCTTCAGGCAAGGCGTCTGTATCTTGCCACCGCCCTTGGCCAGTTCACTTCTGCCAGGATCCCGAGTGGCATCTACCAGGGGAAGGCTGATCCCTTCTCGCTTCAGGTAGCGCCTCACCTTCACGCAGAAAGGGCAGGCCTCGAATTGATAGAGGTAAAGCCCGGAGGAGGACGCGGCGATTTGCCTTCTGGCCTCGTCGGATAAATCCGGCTCTTTCGGCGAGAAGAGCCAGTCAAAAAAAAGAACCAGACGCCCCAGAAACCATCGAATGAACTTCATGGGAAGAGATACTAACGGATCCCGCAAAAACCTTCAGCAAGAAGCGCGGCAGAGGTCAGAAACAGTGGTATTGAATGCGTCGGCCAGCCTGCAGAGAGTATCCAGGCTCACGTTCACCTTTCCCGCCTCAATATCCTGGTAGTGGCGGTAGGCCACACCCGCTTTTGTCTCCACCTCAACTTGCTTCATCCCCGCCCGCTTCCGGGCGTTTCGAAGATTGGATCCCACTTCTTTAAGAAAAGCCGTTCTGTCCATACCCGCCTGTGTTCAAAGGCCATGCCAGCCCTAAAAGCAACGGCTATGCCGGAAAAAGGAGCCAAGCCAGGTACGATGCCCCAGGCCCGTGGTTCCAAATCGCCTCAAAGCGGAAGAAGGAGCTGGCGGGGGCGTTTCTCCTCAGGGGCCTCCCTCTCTTCGGAAGCCAGGCGCACCCCCAGCCCGATCAAGCGCACCGGCGTTTCCCTTCTGCCCCATGCCTTCTTTAGCAGCTCGGCAAAATCGCGCTCGGAAGGCCAGCGAGGCGAGCTCACTTCGTGCGTGGTGGCCTTGAAATCGAAAAACTTCACCTTCACCACGAATCCCCGGATCTTTTCCCGATAATCCCCGCGCGACATCCGTTTCTCCCAATCGCGGTAAAGATGAGGAACCACCTGCAAACACTCCTCCAGGGAAGCAAGATCACGATGAAACGTTTCCTCCACCGTCAGCGATTTCCTTTCGGAATGGGGCTCCACGGGCCGGTCGTCCACCCCTCTCGCGATCTGCGCGTACCAGGCACCGCTCGAACCGAACCATTTCCGCAACTGCTCCGGGCTTTGCTTCTGGATATCCGCGCAAGTGAAGAGGCCCTTCTCATGCATCTTTCTCGCGGTCACTTTCCCCACGCCATGGATCTTCTCCACCTCCAGCTTCCTCACAAAGGCTTCCACGTCCGAGGGCCGGATCACGAACTGCCCGTTCGGCTTGTTCCAGTCGCTGGCCACCTTGGCGAGAAATTTATTGGGCGCCACGCCGGCGGAAGCGGTTAAACCGAGCTCCTTCTGGATAGTGGCACGGATCTCCTTGGCGATCAGCGTGGCGGAGCCTCTGCAGTGATCGGAACGGGAAACGTCCAGATAGGCTTCATCCAAAGACAAAGGCTCTACGGCCTCGGTATAGCGAAGAAAGATCTCGCGCACGGCATGGCTCTCCTTTTTATAGAGCTCGAAATTCGGCGGGATCAGGATGAGACCAGGACAAAGGCGCACGGCCGTGGAGCTCGGCATAGCGGCCCGCACCTTGAATTTTCTGGCCTCGTAACTGGCGGTGCAAAGCACGGAACGAGAGTCGGGCGGCCCTCCTATCCCTACCGGCTTCCCCTTGAGCTTGGGGTTATGCTTCACCTCCACGGCGGCATAAAAACAGTCCATATCCACATGGATGATCTTTCGGTTGGGGCTGGATGGGCTGGGCTCCTCGTCCATAAAGCCAAATTATACCTCTCCCTTGGTACTCTCAAGGTATCGCGCGGCAGCAATTCTCCTGCCTTCCCGGCCCCAGTACCCAAGCCTAACTATCCGCAACAAAAGAGAAAATGAAGTTTGTTTGCACTTCCCAGGGAGCGCTGCTAGAAGTGCGCGTTCCACCTTTACCTACCTCGCGGACCCCGGGGAGAATCGGGAGTTCCTATGTTTAAGACGAACCAATTGCGCGCTATCAGTTTTGCCTCCGTGCTCGTGGCCAGCTTGGCTTTCACGGGCTGCAGCTCCGAAAAGAAGCCTGAAGCCCAACCCGCCACCACTACCGTGGCCCCCATCACCATCTCCAAAGAGATGAAACTCGTGAATGCCGTGCAAAACCTCGACAATCTCGAGAAAGAAGAAAGATTTGAAACCATCCAAGCCCTCCTAGAAGACGGCGCCAGCCCCGATGCGGAAAACGAGTTCGGTGAACCCGTGCTCGCGGACGCGATCCACTTCGGCGACGACCAGAGCTACGACCTGCGTGTAGTGCAGCTGCTGATCGAAAAAGGGGCCGACGTGAACAAGATCGGCCCCACCGGCCGCTCCGCCCTCACCAAGGCCGCTGAAAGCGGAAAGGCCAACGTGATCGAGCTCCTGCTCTCTCACGGCGTCGAGCTCAATACCGAGAACGGCGGAGTAGCCCTCGTAAAGGCAGCGTTCCACGGCCACAAAAACGTGGTTCAGCTTTTCCTGAACCGCGGCTTCAAGCCGAGCGGCCGCTATGAACGCGCCCTCCTCAGCCTGAGCGCGGAAGAAAGCGTGGCCACGGCCCAGCTCTTCGGCGCCTACGTAGATATCGCTAACGAAGAGCTGAACGCCCTGCTCGGAACCAATACCCGGGCCATAGCGGATCAGTCCCTTCTCACTCAATTGCAGCGAATCAACACTTCCTGCACGGCTATCAACGACGAGGCCGCGATTCGCGACAATATGAGCGATTACTTCAACCGCACCGAGGAGTGCACCTCCACGGGACGCCTCGGCGCTCTCGCTTACATGCACTGCTATGGCATGCTGAAGTCGAACTCCAGCTCGATGCAGATGCTGCAGTCCAATATCAACCAGACGGCGTCTTCCGCTCGTGCTGTGATGAACTGGAGCAACGTGAAGTTCGAGACCATCTCAAGCGCAGCGGAGCTGCAGGGCTACGACAAATCGATCCGCCGTTCGATCGCGATCTATCAGGACGTGGTACTCCCCTGGACCCGCGTGGTGGGCGGCAAGATGAGTCATCATAAAAACCGCAACCGCCAGCTGCGCGAGCAGGCCCAGAAATGCGGCAACAAGGCGATCCTCGCCGGCGCACAGAACATCTCCGGTGCCGTTTCCACCATGGACGCCAGCCACCAGCGCCAGCTGAACGGCTTTCGCCAGGAAATCGCCGCTATGGAAAAAATGCGTGCCAGCATTATCTATCAACTTCCTGCCGTCGGCTCTGCTGAAGAGCTAAAGCGCCGCGAAGAAGAAAAGCGCAAGCAGGAAGAAGAAAAGAAAAAACAGGAAGAAGAAGGCCAGAAGAAAGAAGAAGGAGGCGAAGTAGAGCCTCCGCAGGCCTGATCAAAAAGATCTGATTTCGTTCCGAAAACGGCTTCTGCGCGGCAGAGGCCGTTTTTTATTTTTGTAAGCGGAGAATCTTGAAAATAAGGCTGTGCTAAGCTTTCCTCGTGAAACCAAGAACAAAAAAGAAAAAGACGGTGGCCTTGATCGCCCACGACGGAAAAAAGCCGATTCTGGTGAGCTTCGTGCGCGATCACTCCAAAAAACTCTCCAACTACAACCTGATCGGAACCCGCGATTCAGGCACCCTGGTGCAGAAGGCAGGCCTAAAGATCAAACGCCTCCTCTCCGGCCCCAAAGGCGGAGATGCCCAGATCGCTGCCGAGGTAGCCAACGGCCGCTGCCATGCCGTGATCTTCCTGCGGGATCCGCTCGGCATGCACCCCCACGATCCCGACATCTCGATGCTGATGAGGATTTGCGATGTGCACGAGGTGCCCCTGGCCACCAATATCGGCACTGCGAGCCTGGTGATCGACGGCCTCTGAATTCAATCAACGCATCAGGCCATACCCGGGCTCCACTCTGCTGTGCTAGGGTGAGGCCAGGTAGAGATTCATGAGCCTTTCGGATTGCAAAACTCTCCTCCTCGATTGCCAAACCACCGGCACCAGTGCGGCCCGGGATCACCTCCTCGAGGTTGGCTGGGCGTGGATGGAAACCGGCGGAAGTGATCCAGAGCCTCGTAGCCTGCTTCTCAAAGTTCCAGTGGAGCTTCCGGCGAAAGTTACCGAGATCACGGGAATTGATACTACCCACATGGAGAGCGCGCTTTCCCCGGCAGAAGCCTTTCACCGATTCTGCACTGAGGCCTCGCATCCGGATTTTTTCGCCCTCGCCCACTACGCTCAGTTTGAACGCCCGTTTTTGGAAAAATTTTTCAGCGAACATCAATCCGCTCCCTCTTTCGAGATTTTCTGCAGCTATAAAATTGCGCAGAGGCTGTTTCCAGAAGCCCCCAGCCGCAATATCCGTGGCCTGGCTGGATATTTAGGCTGCGAAATCCCGGAGCTTCGCCGGGCTTCTGACCATGTGGCTGCCACCGCATTGATCTGGAAAAAAATGGTTCCCGAACTGGAAAATCTCGGCCTCAGTAGTCCTGCGGAGCTTAAGGCCTGGCTGCAGGAAAAATCGGCCAGAAAGAAGAAAACGGCCATGGCCTTCCAGATGAGCCGGGAAAAGAGACTGAAATTTCCCAAAGGCCCGGGCATCTACCGCATGCTCTCCAAAACAGGAGAGGTTCTCTATGTAGGAAAAGCCACCTCCCTCCACTCCCGGGTGAACTCTTATTTCCGCGGAGGAGTTTCAGGCGATTCGCGAAAGCTGGAAATGATGGCCAGGGTTTTTGACATCGAAGTGCTGGAATGCGCCTCTCCTCTGGAAGCAGCTCTCCTGGAAAACGAAGAAATAAAACAGCGAACCCCTCGTTACAATAAGGCGCTTCTCCCGTCGGCCAGGGAGCTGGTGTTCTTCTCCCGTGATTTTCAGGAAACATCTCCGGCGCAAACTGAGCTTCATCCTCTGGGCCCGGTAAAAGAAGGCGGAGCGCTTCTGGAGCTCTTTTACTTTCTCCAGGAAAGAGGTCAGGAGAACTGGGCAAATATCTTCTACGATCCCGTGCCAGAAGAAATGATCCAGGAGGGATTCGGGCTTTACCTTTCCATGATCGGATTTGACGGTGAGAACACTCCCGGCCTCCGTACCCTGCTTGCGTTTGGCATGCAGGAGCTGCGGGCCTTACTTAAAACCCTGCCTGAAACCTTGGAAGAGGACGAAAAAGACGAAGAAGCAATCTCCGAGGAAGCACAGGAACCCGAACTGAGCCCTGAAGTCGTAGCCGGAAAATTCTACCGGAGAAGCATACGGGCAGCGGAAGAACTGAGGCGATCCAAACGCCTTGGCGTGCTTTTAAATGCCGAAATCACTTATGAAGCCAATGCTGGCCAGTGGCATACCCTGAGCACTGCTGCGGGAAAGATTTCTTCTCCTGGGGATGGCCGCAAAGAACCCCTGCCGTTGCCCTGGGCCCAGCTCGGGAAGGAAGACTATGACAGGATGAGCGTTTTACTTTCTGAGCTCAACCGGGTGCAGTACCGGATGCGCGCCAGGAATCCCTAGAACTCCCCTGCCGTTCCGCTTACACTCCCGGCATGCACTATCTAGCTCTGGCGCTTTTACTTCTCGCTCCTTCCACATGGGCCGCGCCCACTTCGGAAGAGTTCCTTAAAATCTCGTCCCTCCTGAACAAAGCGAAACTGAATCTGGTTCCCGTGGAAACTCCCGCAGAGGGAAAAGTACTGCTGCAGGTATCTCCCCGAAGCGAATCCGAAGAGGTTCGCTTGCTGGGATTCGACGGAAAGCTTCATCCGCTGGAATTGATGGCCGATGGAAAACGGGAAAAGACTTCCGTGGACCAATGCGGAGAACCCCTTTATGTGGCGCCACGAAAGCTGAAAGACACTTCTGTTCCCTGGCCTGGAGGGCGCTTCGCGCTGGTGGGAAAGTTACCTGCAGGCATTAGCCTGAGCTGGAAGCCGGTTGCAGTGGCCGACAACAAACTTCCCAAATCCTGCTCCAGCTACCGAAAAAAATGGACCACGGGAAAAAGCATTGTCTCCAAAGTGGAGGGCTTGAAGAGCGCAGTGTTTTTCCTCGAGCTCGATCACCCGAACCTGCCAAAATTGAGATTGGCAAAATCCGAAAATCCCGGCGCCGAATGCGGTCGCACGCCCTGGCAGCTGCAACGAGTGGGCGTGCTTACCGGCAAACGCTGCCGTGCCCTGCTGGAAGCGCCGGTGGATTGCGAAGGCCATGGCTACCGGCAAGGAAGCCTGGGGCCGGCCCTGGGCATGATCTCGATCGAAAAGGGAAAGAGCAGGGAAGAATGGCTGGTGTTCGATGCCAAGGGCGTGGAAGGCCAGGCTTATCTGGGAATCAGGCTCAGGGGGCGCTATCCGGCCCGGAAGAACGATATTCAGTTCTATGTGTTTTCGGGATGCTGAATATATCCAATTGAATTTATTGGAAAAAATGAATGGCAACACAATGCACCGAAGATTGTTGACCATTAAAGGCAATTAAGAGATAACTCCTCTCCCGATCTTTATTTAGAGGAACCCTTATGTTGCTGAAACCAACCCTGCTCTCGTTGTTTACCCTGTTGATGCTTCCTACGGCCCAGGCCGGCAATCCCTCCCATGAAGACGTGCACGAGGAGGTGGAAAGCGCCCTGTTGAAGGATCTCGACGGATCCTATTTCGACATCCGCACCACTCCCAAAAAAGCGGCCGCCTGGAATGAACAGATGTTCCGCGCGCTGGATAGAATGCCCATGCCAAGAACGGAAGGCCGCGGGCGCCTGAGCAGCTTCTCTCAGGCGCAAATCAATGAACTTTATTTGCAATCCTCTACGGATCCAGTGGCCGATTACTCAAAGGTAAAAAGATATGATCCAAAAGGCGGAATCGGCTTCTGCTTCGGACGGGCGATGAATGCCCATCTCTACGCTCTTCGCCTTGGCTTGGCCAAGGAAAGTATTCGTAAGATCTGGGCCGTTGGCTCCATGAAATACGAGAAGATCTTCTGGCGTTACCACGTTGCCACCATCGTTCGCCGCAACGATGGTGCTTGGGTTGCCATCGACCCCGAATACGAGAAGCCTCTCGAAATCCAGGATTGGTATAAAGAAGTGAAAGCCATGGACGTGGACGACAAGCTGCAATTCTTCACCAGCTCGGCCCGCCGCTTCGGCCCTATGTCCAACGACACCTACACCAACGGTGAGCTCGATCCCACCAAGTTCGATCCTCGCGCCAAAGACTTCTATAACGGCTATTTCCGCGACCTGCTCGCTCATAGCCGCGAAGAGGCCGCCGAGATCATGCGCCAAAGACGCGAGTCTGAGCGCGATTAAACGCTCCTGAAACACTGTCTAAGTTTTAGCCGCCTCCGGGCGGCTTTTTTTTGCCTTTCGTGAACCTCGTTCACCCGAGATTAGATGCTTGGAAACTGTTGCCGGATCGCCTCCATCTCCGTACCCTATAGCTGATTTTGGAGGGGACAAAAGAGGTGGCTTATCGTGATTACCAAACGTTTTCACTGGCTTCTGGTCCTGGCAAATCTGTTTCCTGCGCTTGTAATCGCGGCTCCCAAGAACCCGCCGCTCATTGATGCGCCTTCGGCAAAATGGCGGGCGAATTGTAAGGCTCAGCCCATCGTTTCCAGGCTGAAGCGCCAGACCACATCAGTGCCCAAGCGGTTAACGGTGCATTTCACCGATACTCCAAAAAACTATACCCGCTCGCTAAACCAGAAACTCTGCTCCCTCTTCGAGTACGCCGCCACCAAAGTGGAAGGGCCCAAATCCGAGCTCTGGGGAGACATTCCCTACCACTACTACATTTCAGCTAACGGCCAGCTAGGCGAAGCGAGAGATACGTACTACCTCGTGGACTCCAATACCGAATACGATCGCCGGGGCCATATCGCGATCGTGGTGGAGGGAAACCGCTCTGATGGCATCAATCCCTCACAGAAGCGAAAGCTCTTTGCTTTGCTCAAACATCTTCAGGCCAAATGGAAGGTGCCTAACTCCCGTATCGGCACCCATAAAAACTTCGCCCAAACCGACTGCCCCGGATCCGCGATATTGAACGCAGTGGCCGATTATAAGGGTGAAACTCACCCGGCTCATCCGAATCCTCGGCCCAAACCGGTGGTGCGCCCAAATCCCGCGCCCCGCCCGTCTCCCCGCTGCGAAACAGACCGCTACTGCGCCCGCAAACCCCGCTGCTATTGGGGCCGCGTGGCCGTGAACAAAGCCCCTCCCGGATCCTGCTGCCCTCAGTGGAGCTGCGAAAGAAGCAATGCGGAGGAAGACTGGGACGACGAAAACTTCCGCACCCTTGCGCCCAAACAAAAAAAATAGAGTAACAGAACGTTAATTTTATCGTTCACGGAAGATAAACACGGGCTTTCTCCCGGGCGATAAAGCTTTATGCAAAAGCTTTGGATCGTCGCGTTCCTGTTAGGCCCACTGGCACTGGCCTCCAATCAAAAACAACAAGCCGCTCCCGCCCTCCCTCAACTCCTGCCCCAGGAAGACGACGCACGCGAGGCCGCCGACCGATTCCTCGGCTATGAGGACCGCATAGCTTTTCATACGGAATACCGGCTGAACGGAAAATCCACCGAGCTTCTGATCCAGTTCCGGCGCGACTCTCTCGACGAGGATTTCGAAGCGAGCGCCCGGGTGTTCGAGCTCCGGCATCTGTCTCACGGGAATTTCTACCTGAAGCCGGCTCCTTGCGAAAATCAGCTGCAACGGTTTTCCCGGGATTCAGGAAAACTGGTTCTCAACCAATGGTATCCATACCCCTACGCGGAGAGCGGGAACCAGGAATTGCGAGTGGAGTTTCCGCTGAAAAACGAAGCGGTGAGCGGCGGAAAGCTGCTTCGCTGGAACCGCTCGAGCGGAAAGTACGAAACGGTGGGAAGCGTGCGATGGACCCGCCTGACTCACCGGGAAGAGACCTTACTGGAAAACCGCATGATCCAAGGATGGCGCAGATCCCCGGCCTCCCTGCGCGCCAGAGCCTCCTGCCATACCTGATCGTTCCTTTTAGCGGTAGCAGGAAAGCCTCATCCGAAAAGGCCAATCAATCGATAGGAAGAGGTGCAAACACGCCCATGGTTTCAAATATTTCCTATCGCGCTCTTCCTCCTCGGTTGCGGAGTGGCAAAGCCCAAGCCTCCCTGCGATCCTGCCACGGATTCCCTGCAGTTAAGCGCTCCTGCCTCCGCCTGGAAAAATACCTGCCTGAAAGTGAGCCTCACGGTTAACAACAGCAGTGGCACCCAATGCTCCCCCCCCACTTCTGATCCCGTTTCGCTTTCAATCAGCCCGATGGGCCAGGCGTATTCCGATGTCGGATGCAGCAGCAGCCCGATCACCTCGGTTTCCTTTCCCGCAAATGGCGAAAGAACATTTTACGTAAAGCTCCCATTCGGCAACTACCAGGCGAACAACGCGGATCTTCAAGCTGATCTCGCCGGGCTTAGCCCCGCTCTTCACTCTTTTTCGGTCGGAAGTGCCAGCGCAAGCGCCGTGCTTGGGCAAAGCAGCTACAATGCGAACCAGCAGAATTCCGGGGGGCTGGGTCCGGGCAGCCTGAGCTATCCCTATTCGATCACCAAGGCCGGCAATAAACTCATCGTGGCCGATACCGATAACCACCGGGTGCTGATCTGGAATTCGATTCCGAATTCCCAAGCTGATCTTCCAAGCGTGGTGCTCGGCCAGCCCGACTTCGCCTCCTCCACGCCGAACAATGGCGGCATCAGCGCCGGAACTCTCGACACTCCCACCTACGTGCACTCCGACGGCACCAGGCTCTTTGTGGCCGACCTGGGAAACCAGCGGGTATTGATCTGGAACCAGATTCCCACTTCGAATTTCGCCAATGCCAATCTGGTGCTGGGCCAGCCGGATTTCACCTCTTCCACCCCAAACAACGGAGGCGTCAGCGGCAGCTCACTGAGAAACCCGAACTGCGCTTTCGTGAGCGGCACCAGGCTTTTTGTTTGCGACACCCTCAACCACCGGGTTCTTCAATGGAACAAGCTGCCGAGATCCAACGGAGAGGCGGCGGACAGGGTGCTGGGACAACCCAACTTCACCAGCAGCACCCCAGCAATGGGCGCCAACGGGATGAACCTGCCCTACTTTGCCCGGGTGCTGGGATCCCGCCTCTATGTAAGCGATTTTGGCAACAGCAGGGTTTTGGTGTGGACCAGGGTTCCCAACTCCAATGGAAAAGCCGCCAACTTCGTACTGGGCCAGCCGGATTTCACTTCTTCCGCGCCTAATAACGGAGGCCCGAACCCTTCCTCTCTTTCCGGAGCCGGGGAAACAGGTTTAGACGCGCAAGGGCGTTTCTATGTCAGCGACTACGGCAACAGCCGCATCCTGCTTTGGAACCAGGTTCCCGGCTCCAACGGGGCACCGGCGGATAGCGTGGTCGGCCAGAAGAGCATGCACCAGAACAACCAGAATCAGCAGGGACCGGTTTCCGCTTCCGGGCTCAGCCAGCCCTGGGGCCTCGAGGTTTCCGGCAGCGAGCTCTGGACCGCGGATTATATGAATCACCGGGTGCTGAAGTTCGTACTGCCCAGATCCGCCAGGAAGATTAAAATTTTTTAACCGCTGGCTTCCTTTGCTTCCAGATTCAATCGGT
>CAZTCD010000042.1:0-33538 GCA_964612065.1 uncultured Bdellovibrionales bacterium
CCAGGCAGAATAATCGACTCCACTGCCGTGTCTTTCAAGATCGACCGTTCCGGGGTCACTACGCTAAGAACCAGTTCATTGTTTTGCATCGGTTAGCCTTTGAGCTTCTCTGCTTTTTCAACTGCGTCTTCGATCGTTCCCACGTACAAGAAAGCCTGCTCTGGCAAGCTGTCGTGCTTACCTTCAAGAATTTCTCGGAAGCCGCGGATCACGTCATCGATCTTCACGAACTTACCCTTCATGCCGGTGAACTGCTCAGCAACGAAGAAGGGCTGGGACAAGAAGCGCTGGCACTTACGCGCGCGAGCCACTGCCAATTTATCTTCCTCAGAAAGCTCGTCCATACCAAGAATGGCGATGATGTCTTGAAGTTCTCGGTAGCGCTGAAGAGTAGACTGTACCCAGCGAGCCACACGATAGTGCTCTTCGCCAACCACCTCAGCAGAAAGAATTCGGCTAGTAGAAGCGAGAGGATCCACCGCAGGGTAGATACCAAGTTCCGCGATCTGGCGGCTAAGGTTGGTGGTAGCGTCAAGGTGCGCGAAAGTGGTTGCTGGAGCGGGGTCGGTATAATCGTCCGCAGGAACATAAACGGCTTGAATCGAAGTAATCGAGCCTTTGTTTGTGGAGGTGATTCGCTCCTGTAACTCACCCATCTCGGTACCAAGAGTGGGCTGATAGCCTACAGCTGAAGGAATACGACCAAGAAGAGCCGACACCTCAGAGCCTGCTTGCGTAAAACGGAAAATATTATCTACGAAGAAAAGTACGTCTTGGTTTTCTTCGTCGCGGAAATATTCCGCTACGGAAAGGCCAGTCAGAGCCACTCGGGCGCGGGCTCCGGGCGGTTCGTTCATCTGACCGAACACAAGCGAGGTCTTGTTAATTACTCCAGAGTCGGTCATTTCGTGCCAGAGATCGTTTCCTTCACGAGTTCTCTCTCCCACACCGGCAAACACAGAGTATCCGCCGTGCTGGGTAGCAACGTTGTTGATCAACTCCTGAATGAGTACGGTTTTGCCCACACCGGCGCCACCAAAGAGGCCGATCTTTCCGCCCTTGGTATAAGGGGCGAGAAGATCCACTACCTTAATGCCGGTCCAGAAGGGTTCTACCGCCACACTCTGATCCGTGAACTTAGGCGTAGGGCGGTGGATTGGGTAAGATTTTTTGGCTTTAATCGGCCCCTTTTCGTCGATAGCATCACCGATTACGTTGATGATTCGGCCCAGAGCCTCAGCGCCCACCGGTACCATGATCTGATCACCAGTGTTTACGGCTTCCATCCCACGCACGAGGCCGTCGGTGGTGTCCATAGCGATGCACCGAACCGTGTTTTCTCCGAGATGCTGAGCTACCTCAACCACCAGATTTCCAGGCTGATCATCGATGGCGGGGTTCGTGATCCGGATAGCATCATAAATAGCGGGCAGCTTACCACCAGCAAACTCCACGTCTACTACGGGGCCCAGTACTTGCTTGATCCGTCCAATTTTCGAATCCATTGCTTGTGCAGACATTCTCTCTCTCCTAAATGTTTCAAACTCTAAAAAATTACTTTAAGGCCTCGGCGCCGGAAACGATCTCCAGCAATTCCTTCGTGATACCGGCCTGACGAACTTTGTTAAATTCAAGCGTGAGCTTTCGAATCATCTCACCAGCGTTTTTGGTGGCACTCTCCATTGCGCTCATCTGTGCTCCGTAATTTGAAGCAGCAGATTCAAGCAGCGCTCGATAGAGCTTGGTCTTGAAAAAACGCGGAAGGAGCTCACTTAGAATTTCCACACGATTTGGTTCGAACAAGAAGTCAGACTGGCTCGAGCCAGACGCCTGTCCTTCTCCCACTGTAACCGGCAAAAGAGTTTCAGACTGCGGCACCTGAGAAATTGCGCTCTTGAATTCTGAAAAGATCACTCGGATCTCGTCAAACTCACCGGCCTGGTACTGGTCGATAAGCTTATCGGCAAGCACTTGCACGCGGGCGAAAGTTAATCCCTTCTGAAAGTCCGGGAGATATTCAGTTACTGGAATATTCCTAAGCTTTAGGTACTCCCAACCCTTTTTCCCAATGCAGGTGAAGGCAAACTTCTCATACTTGGAGCTTTCAGCTCGGTAAATAGTTTCTGCCTTCTTGATCAAGTTCGCATTAAAGCCGCCGGTGAGGCCACGATCAGAGGTAATCAGGATTACATTTACCTTTTTTACCTCTCGCTTAACCAAAAGCGGATGGTGCTCCCGAACCTCATCATTCGAAACAAGGTTTTCAACCACTCCGCCGATAGCCTGCGCAAATGGGCGAGCCCGAACGATCGCATCTTGCGCTCTACGCAGACGAGCGGCAGCCACCATTTTCATGGCCTTGGTGATTTGCTGCGTGCTCTTAACGCTGGCGATTCGGCGTTTTAGATCTTTTCCGGAAGCCATTGTGGCCCTCTATAAATGGTTGGTCCGCCCCGACTTAAACATTAAAAGTTTTAAGATGATCCTGGATCGCCTGCTCGAGCTTGGTTTTAGCCGCCCCCTCAAGCTTTCCAGAACTGCTCACTTCTTTAACTACGTCAGCATGGTTCTGGTGCATATAGCGCAGGAAGCTGGCCTCCCAATCCTGAACCTTGTTCGCCGGCACCTTATCGAGGAAGCCCTGGTTGGCGGCATAAATTCCGAAAACCTGATCTTCCATTTCCATGGGCGAATACTGGCCCTGCTTCAAAAGCTGCATGAGGCGCTGACCACGGGCCAACTGCTTCTGCGTTGCGGGATCTAGGTCAGACCCGAACTGTGCGAAAGCTGCCTTCTCCCGATATTGAGCCAGGTCAAGGCGGAGGGTGCCAGCAACGCTTTTCATTGCTTTAGTTTGAGCATTACCGCCCACTCGAGATACCGAGATACCCACGTTCACAGCCGGACGCTGGCCAGAATAGAAAAGATCACTCTCAAGGAAGATCTGTCCATCGGTGATCGAGATCACGTTGGTGGGAATATAGGCGGAAACGTCCCCCGCCTGAGTTTCGATAATCGGAAGGGCCGTGAGGCTTCCTGCACCAAGTTTATCTGAAACCTTGCATGCGCGCTCGAGTAGACGGGAGTGAACATAAAACACGTCGCCCGGGTAGGCCTCGCGACCCGGAGGTCTTCTAAGAAGCAGGGAAAGCTGACGGTAAGCCTGCGCCTGCTTGGTGAGGTCATCATAAACAATAAGAGCGTGGCGACCGGAATCGCGGAAGTACTCCGCCATGGTTACACCCGAATAGGGCGCGATATACTGAATCGGCGCCTGATCAGATGCGGTAGCCGCGATCACCGTGGTGTACTCCATTGCGCCGGCGCGCTTCAGCCGCTCCACCACCTGAGCAATCGTAGACTGCTTCTGGCCAATCGCCACATAGAAGCAGTAAACGTTCTTACCCTTTTGATTGATAATGGTATCGATGGCGATAGCGGTTTTACCGGTTTGACGGTCACCAATGATGAGCTCCCTCTGTCCACGGCCGATCGGAATCATGGAATCAATTGCCTTGATCCCGGTTTGAAGGGGCTCATGCACGCTCTTTCGAGAAACAATGCCGGGAGCCTTAATCTCTACGCGGCGTGAACTCTTCGATTTAATGGGACCCACTCCATCCAGAGGAAGTCCAAGAGGACTAACAACCCGGCCAAGAAGCTCTTCTCCCACCGGAACCTCAAAGATCTTTCCGGTACGCTTAACCGAACGCCCCTCTTTAATAAGAGTGTCGTCGCCAAGGATCGAGATCCCCACGGACCCCTCTTCCAAGCTCATTACCAGGCCCATTACGCCTTCGCCAAAATCCACAAGCTCACCAGCCTGCGCCTTTTCGAGCCCATGGATCTTAGCGATCCCGTCACCCACCGTGATTACAGTTCCGGTTTCAGCAACATCCAGCCTGGCATCAAAATCGGCCAACTGCTTCTTGATGATTTGTGTGATCTCTTCAGCACGAAGTTTCATATTTCTCTCCAAAATTTCGCGCCCCATGGCGCTACAAAACTTAAATCAATTCGTTTTTAAAGCGCTCAATCTGGGTACGAAGGCTTGCATCAAAAGTGCGGCCAGCCACAGTGGCCACAACACCACCCAACAAAGAGGAATCCACCTCTTGGGAAAGCCGAACCCTGCCGCCCACCTTCTTTGCCAAAGAAGCCGCAAGAACAGCCACCTCGTCTGCGCTAAGCTCTACAGCAGAGCGCACCCGGCCAACCTGCACGCCCTGAGAAGCCTCGATCATGGCCTCCAACTGAGCAATAATCTCGGGCACAGAGCCCAAGCGCCCACGAGCCGCAAGCAACTCAAGCAAGTTTCCGCAAACACCCTTCAACCCAAGGGCTCCCGCCAGGTCTCCAAGTATCGCCTTTCGCTTTCCCGCCTCTGCCACCGGCCCCGTCAAAACCGCACGGAGAGCATCGTGGGACTTCACCGCATCCCAAAACTCACGAAGCTGCTGAACCACAGGTTCAGCCCCCCCCTTGCCTTCAGTAAGCTCAAAAACCGCCTTCGCGTAAACAGAGCCAACGGTAGCCATTATACGCCCACCTCGATACTGGTTTGAGCACGCTTGAGAATAGCGCTGTGATCATCCTTTTTAAGGCTGCGCCTAAGGGTGCTTTCAGTTTCTCCAATCACCAAATCGAGAAACTGACCCTTCACTCGATCAGAAGCCTCTTCCTGCTCCACAGCCGCAAGGCGCTCCGCCTCGCGCAAAACCCGCCGGGCCTCAGCATCGGCCTTTTCAAGAATTTCTTTCTTTTCCACCTCAGCAGACGCAGCCTCGCGCTCGAGAATGGAGCGCTCATCGCCGGCAAGACCCGTGAGGGCCCGCTTGGCCTCCTCTGCTCGGCCAGCGGCCTTTTTATGAGCAACCGCCGCAGCCTCGATGGCATCACGCATCCGCTCATGACGCTGATAAACAAACTTGCGAAGAGGCTTTCTTGCCATGAAAAAAACCATCGCAACAACGATCGCAAAGTTAACGAAATAAGGAACCAATGGTTGAAATTCGGCTGCCACCTTAGAGGCCCACCTTTGTCTTGGTTAGTTTTTCCACCAGAAGCCCGGACACCGAAGCAACCTGCCCCTTAAGGGCGGCGAGCTCCGCTTCAGCGGATTTCACCGCAGCATCCCTCGCCTGCTCCAGCCGGCTCTTGCTTTGGGTTCTTGCGGCAGCAATAGACTCATTGGCCTGCTTACGAGCCTCACCCAACACCCGCTCGCGCTCTTGCGCCGCCCTTTTCCGAGCAGCGGCTAGCGCACCCGCGTACTGCTGCTCATCCAGGCTCGCGGCCTCTTCCATTTTCGCAGCGTCTTCGGACATGCCGCCGGATTGATTCTCGCGCTTTTGGATTAAACCAAGGAATGGCTTAAAATATACGATCTGAAGCCACGTGAAGATTATTAGGAAAATCAGGAACTGGACGAAGAATGTGCCATCTATCCCGAGCTGTCGCTGAAGATCCTGAATCATGAGTTCTCACTGGCTGAAAGGTTACCGAACAAGTACCCAACGGCCAGAAGGGAGTCAATCATCATTAGGAAATTTTTACTGTTTTCTTTCGGCCTCTCGCTCGGGAAATCCGCCGCCCTTACTCATCTGCGACACGCCCTCAAAAACGACGCCATCGGCCACCATCAGAGATGGCGTTTGAATATTTCCCCGGAAAACGGCTGGGAAGTGAATTTCCACTCTTTCGCGGGCGATTACCGACCCCTTTAGCTCCCCGGAAAGAATCAAGGTTCCAACCTCGACCTCTGCGTCTACACTGGCGCCCTCTCCGATGATTAAGATGTCATCAGTAAATATCTTGCCTCGAAAAACCCCTCCAATTCGAAAGGCCCCCTCAAAGCTGAGAATTCCATCAAATTCAGACCCTTTGTCTAATACGCCCGTAACTTCGTGTGCGCCGGAGGGAATAGAAAGCTGGGATTTTTTTGCCATAATAGTTAAAAACGCACCTTCAGGTTTTTGCCGCTCAGCGCAACAGCTGAACGCTGATTCGGTCTAGGTCTTCCTTTGAAAAATACTCTATCACGATGCTTCCACGATACTGATCACCCTTTGTTTTAACGCGGGTGCCCAGGGCCCGACCTAGGCGCTCAGAAAAAGACTTTAGCTCCGCTTTCGAGGGGCTTTCTTCCTTTGCCTCTTTTTCCTCCGCCACCGCCGCGATCGACTCGGCCACCAATCGCTCTGTTTCACGAACAGAAAGATGCTTTTCTACAATTCGGTTGCGGATTTCCAATCGCTTCACCGGATCCACCATTGAAAGCAGGGCTCTTCCATGGCCAAAACTCAAAACTCCCTTCCGGAGATCATCGAGAAAGGCCTCTGGTAATTTCAAAATGCGAAGATGATTCGCCACAGACACGCGATCTTTTCCTACCCGCTTCGCTATCTCTTCCTGGGTAAGACGGAAATCTTCTGAAAGCTGGAAATAGGACAAAGCCACTTCCACACAATTTAAATCTTCCCGCTGAATGTTTTCAATCAACGCAAGCTCCAGGCGCTCCTTATCCGAGCTCTTTCTAATAACCACCGGCACTTGTTTAAGGCCAGCCAGCTTCGACGCCCGGAGACGGCGCTCACCTGCGATCAATCCATATTTCCCGTCTTCACGCCTGGTAACCACCAGGGGCTGAATCACTCCATGCGTGCGAATCGATTCTGCCATTTCCACCAAAGCGCTTTCCGAAAAATCACGGCGCGGCTGAAACTGGTTCGCAATAATTGAATCCACTTCGGCCAAGGTGATGCCGGGTATTCGATCACGAGCCAGCCCGTCGGCGGCCGGTAGTGGAGGGGGCGCGCCGACGGGCTGGCTCTGAGAAGCTTCAGGGGCAGGAACATCGCCCATCATCTGGCGAGCAAGCGCCGTAGGATTAGCGGCTGCTCCAGGAAGGAGGCTGGCCAATCCCTTGCCCAGTGCGGGGCGATTCGGTTGTTTCTGCGGGCTCGTGTTCATATGAACTCCTATATAACTTAAAATTATTTATTAAACCATTGGCCCAGGGGATTCCTGGGCAACCTCGGGCTCGGGAGCTGACAATGCCGCGCTTGGGCGCTCTTGCTTGGGCATGTTTCGTTCGATGATTTCTTTTGTGGCTTCGAGGTAGGCGCGCGCGCCCTTTGACTCAATGTCATACAAGAGCACGGGCTTCCCGTGGCTCGGGGCCTCGCTAAGCTTTACATTTCTAGGAATCACCGTTCGGAAAAGCTTGTCACCAAAGTGCTTGCGAACCTCGTCTGAAACCTGATGCGCCAAATTATTGCGCGCATCAAACATGGTAAGAAGAATTCCCTCCAGCGAAAGACGCGGGTTGAGCGCACCCTGAATGAGGCCAGCAGTGGAAACCAACTGAGAAAGGCCTTCCAGGGAAAAGTACTCGCACTGCATCGGCACAAGGTAAGAGTCGGAGGCCGTGAGTGCATTGATCGTGAGAAGGCCCAACGAAGGAGGGCAGTCTATCAATATATAGTGAAACCGCTCACGAAGCGGGTCGAGAAGGCGCTTCAACTTTTGCTCACGGGCAATCGCTCCAACCAGCTCCACTTCCGCCCCCGAAAGGTTTTGATCTGCGGGCACAACAAAAAGGCCTGGAAGTTCAGTTTCAAAGATCGACTCTTCGAGGCCTCCTTGGCCCACGAGTGCCTCATATATAGTCTTCCCGGCAAATTTATCGGCACCGAGCCCCAAACCAGAGGTCGCATTTCCCTGCGGATCAAAATCTATCAGCAGAGTTTGACGCTCCGCAACAGCCAACGAGGCTGCAAGGTTGATTGCAGAAGTCGTCTTTCCGACGCCGCCCTTTTGATTAATGATTGAGATCACCTTGGCCATGCGAAAAATTCCTCAAAAACCATTGTCGTTGAAAGAATTTAAGCAAAGCTCAGCGCCAGTATCTAGAAAAAAATGCTTGTTCCACGTGGAAATAAAATTTTTTTTGTTTCTGTCTCTAACTTTTGTTTCACGTGGAACTTTTGGATATTCGCAACAGACTGCGCTCACCCAAGTCGTGAGGAAGCTTAAAGCTCTTAGCCTCCGAGATTTCCATCCCTGCTCGGCGAAGACTTTTCTCACGAGAGCGCCAATCCAAAACCTGAGACGGGCCCAAGAAGAGTACCCACTGTTTGGCATAGGGCCGAATCCAGGGAGCGGCTCTCTCAGCGGGGGCTACGGCGCGCATTACAGCAGTATCCACGGAGCTCAGAGCCCCCTTCCCCATCAGTTGCTCGCCTCTGCCAATATGTCCACACGCATTAGTTAGAGAAAGTGCCTCACAAAAGCCCAACACTGCGTGAACTTTCTTTCCGACACTGTCCAAAAAGTGAATTCCCAGCACATTCCCCGTGTGCTTCCTGGCCAGAGCCAAAGGAATACTAGGAAGACCACCACCACTCCCCCAGTCCACCACCACTCCAAGATCGCCAAAGGCCAACAAAGAGAGCGAATCCACAAAGTGCTTCCAAAAAGCAGTTTGTAAATCCTTTGCCCCCGTCAGATTTACTTCCTGGTTTTTCTTTAAAAGAAGCTCGAGAAAGGTTTCCGCGTCTTTTTGGAAGGCAGAAGCACCTAGCACCGAGGCGTCGCCTCCAAGATCATCAATAAAACGCTGGGCCTGCTGCCAATCTTCTGCTGTAAGGCTCATAAAGAGAGATTCGCAGGCAGGGAAACCGATGCGCCCTTCTCCAAATGCACATAAAGGAGCGCTCCAGCGGCGGGAGTAACGCCTGGAACACGCATCGCCTGCCCTAAAGTGGACGGCCTTACCCTTTCCAGACGTTCGACAACCTCTTTTGAGAGGCCAGAGACACGTCGGAAGCTGAAAGTCGCTGGTATTTTCTTTTCAGAATGCCCTTCAACCCGCTCAAGCAGCTCCAACTCACGACGGATATAGCCCTCATACTTGGCTTCTACCTCTATACATTCCTCAACAAAGGGCTTTTGCCAGGTCGGAAGCTGCCCCCCAAAATCTACAGAAAATAAACCAGCCCCACGCATTTTCTCTAAATTCCATTCAGGCCGGCGCAAGAGTTCAAAATAGGAGATCCTATCGCGAATATGATCGATGCCCATCGACTGAAATCTCTCTGGATCAGAGTCAAAATCGCGGGGATAAAGATAGGTCTCTTTCGCTTGTTGCACGCCCCTCTGCATAGCTTCCTGTTTTATAGAAAAAGCTTTCCACTTTTCCTCACCTAGAAGGCCCAGTTGCTTTCCCTTCGAAGCAAGGCGCTGGTCCGCATTGTCTTCTCTCATCAATAACCGGTATTCGCAGCGAGAGGTAAACATGCGATAGGGCTCATCTACGCCTTTCGTAATGAGATCGTCTATAAGTACTCCGATATAAGAATCGGAACGCTTCATCACAAAGGGATCTTGATTTCTGACTGCTAGGCTCGCATTTATTCCGGCAATCAACCCCTGAGCCGCGGCCTCCTCATAACCACTGGTCCCATTGACCTGGCCGGCAAAATAAAGCCCCTTAACCGATCTAGACTCAAGTGTATGACCCAACACTACAGGATTTATGGCATCATACTCGACCGCATAACCCGGCCTTGCAATCTCCACAAACTCTAACCCATTGATAGTTTTAAGGAATTTCTCCTGCACGGAAAGAGGCAAGCTAGTGGACAGACCATTCGCGTAAATTTCCTGAGAAAACTGACTTTCGGGCTCAAGAAAGATCTGGTGGCGTTCCTTATCTGCAAAACGAAAAACTTTGTCCTCAATGGAGGGACAGTAGCGAGGACCGCGCCCCAGAATCTGCCCAGAGAACATAGGCGATTGATCCTTGGCCTCAGCGATTACCTCGTGAGTAAACGAATTCGTGTAAGTTAAATAGCACGGCATCTGAGGAAGGAGCGGGAAAGGACTCGGCACCGTGTAAAAGCTGAAGGGCACCGGATTTTTGTCGCCATCTTCACGCTGTAACAGGTCAAAACGAATCGACGACTTTTTTAATCGAGCTGGCGTACCTGTTTTCAGGCGTACCAAGTCAAAACCGAGCTCCTTGAGAGAATCCGAAATCAGGTTAGCGCTCGTATCGCCCGCCCGCCCACCCTCGGTTTGGTTGGAACCACAATGCATAATAGACCGCATAAAGGTACCAGCCGTGAGAATCACAGCCTTGGCCCGGAACAGCTCATCAAACTGCGTGTAGACTCCCTTAACCACCCCCCCTTCCAGGTAGAAGCGCCGGACCTCCCTTTGGGCTACGGACAAATTGGGCTGGTTCTCCACCGTTTCTTTCATTCGGAGGCTGTAAAAAACCTTATCGCACTGAGCTCGAGAAGACCGAACGGCTGGACCCTTGGAGGAATTTAACCTTTTGTACTGTAGGGCGCTCTTATCGGTGTTGATTCCCATTTCCCCGCCGAGAGCATCCACCTCTCTCGCCAGTTGCCCTTTGGCCTGCCCGCCCACAGCCGGATTGCAGGACAAATAAGCAATCCGATCATTATTCATTGTGAGCAAAAGAGTCCGAGAACCCATCCGGGCTGACGCCAATGCGGCTTCACAACCCGCATGACCGGCACCTATTACGATTACGTCGACTTCGAGCGACATCTATTTTCCTATGCAGAACTCGGCGAAAATATGGTTCAGGAGGTCGTCGGAGGTAAACTCTCCGGTTAACTCCCCCAGGCTATGAAGGGCTGACCTCAAGTCGGCCGCGAGAAGATCCGGAAAATGCTCTCCAGACCGGACTTTTTGGATGGCTTGGGTCACCGATTCAGCGGCTTTTCCTAATACCTCAAAATGACGCATTCTGCTAATCGAGAAGTCTGGCTGATCCACGGCCTGAACAGAGAAAAGCCGAGTGATTTCATCCACAAGACTATCGAGACCACGTCCATTTTTGGCCGAGACCGATGCCACAGCTATTTTCCTTTGCAAAAAGAAGGACTTCCAATCACCCGCCATTTCGGAAAGATCGTTCTTATTCCAAACAGCGATCACTTTTGCTGACGAGCCTGTCTTCTGCTGAAAAACCGAAAGTTCATTTTTCAAAAAATCCTTCGAAAAGCTCTTCGAACCATCAAAAATCCACAAAACCAAATGAGCGCTCTCTGCCTCACCAAACGAACGGTTAATCCCTTCCGCTTCAATTTCATTTCCCGTGGAACGAATACCCGCAGTGTCTGAAATCCGGAAAAGAAGCCCTCTTACTTCTATAGCTTCTCTAACAACGTCCCTGGTTGTCCCTGCCTCCTGGCTCACGATACTGCGATCTTCACCGAGCAAGCTGTTAAATAATGATGATTTGCCGCTGTTCGGCTCACCCACTAAAGCCAGGCGAATTCCGTCTCTCGCTGGCTGGGAGCGAAGAAAGTCCTCTCGAATGGCGGTTACCCTAGCCACCCACTTCTCCAAACACAAAGCCCAATTCTCATGCTGAAAAACACTCAATCCTTGGTCAGAAAAGTCGATGTCGATTTCCACCTCTGCCAGTCGATCCACCAGTTCTTTTTTTAATTTTTCAATTTCCGCTCTCGGGCGACCAAGAAGATGATTTAAAGCCCTCCGGGCTCCTTCTTCGCTTCGGCTTGAAATTAAATCGGCAATCGACTCCGCCTCATCGAGAGTGAGCTTCCCGTTGCGAAAAGCACGAAAGCTAAACTCGCCAGGAAGAGCCTCGCGAACGCCGCTCTTCTGCAACTGATGCATTACCGCCCTTAAAAGAAGAGGGCTACCGTGCAAATGAAGCTCAAAAACGTCCTCACCGGTGAAGGAGTTTGGAGCCTTCATCCAGACCATCATTCCATCATCTATCTCGCGGCCATCTGCACCAACAAAAATACAACGAACTAACTTATGAGATTCAACGCCTGAGCTCTCGAACGATGAACCCGCTCGGCGGCGCACAACGCGGGATACAGCACTCCAGGCGGAGGGTCCTGAGACTCTAATAATCCCAACACCAGAAATGGCATTCGCAGCGGTTACGATCGCTGCGATGGTATCACTGTTAAAATACTGGCTAGACACCAAGCTCTCCTAGTGGTCCCGAGGCTCGGACTCCCCAGAGATCAAGCCTTGGCTGGTGCGGCTGTGGCTTGTGCGGCGCCAGGAACTATTCCGAGCTTCTTATTCAAAAACCACTGCTGCGCGATACTTACGACCGAGTTCACTACCATGTAGATGGTAAGACCGGAAGGAAGCATCAACATAAAAGCCCCGAACATCACCGGCATCAGCTGAAGCATCTTCTGTTGTGCCGGATCCATGGTGGTGGTCGGAGACAGCTTCTGCTGAAGGTACATAAGGCCTGTTAGGAGAATCGGGGTTACGAAAAAAGGATCCGGGGAAGAAAGATCGTGAATCCAGCCAATGAAAGGTGCCTGGTAGAGCTCCATAGAGTTAAACAAAACCCGGTAAAGAGCGAAAAAGATGGGCATTTGTAACAAAATGGGAAGGCAGCCGCCCACTGGGTTGTACCCGTTGGCCTTCATGAAATTCATCATTTCTACGTTCAGCTTTTCTTTATCGTCTTTGTATTTTTCTCTCAAAGCATTGAGTTGAGGCTGCAACTTCGACATCTTCGACATCGATTTCATGCTCTTGTACATGAGCGGGAAAAGCATCATCTTGATCAAAAACGTAAGAGTTATGATCGCCAGACCATAATTTCCCATGAAGCTATAGAGCCATTTCAGTGCCTTTAGCATCGGAATCGCAATTACCGAGGTCCAGCCGAAATCAATGGCATCAGAAAGGATAGGATCCACCTTCGAGAGGCTCTCCATATCTTTTGGACCAAAATAGAGCTTAGTCGAGAATGCAAACTCCCGCTTTCCCTCGGTGGGAAAAACTAAACTGCCTCGAACGGCCTGAGCCCCCAGAAAATCATTGTTCTCATTCACCACCTGGGCTCCATAGCCGCTATCAGCATTAGGAACCAAGGCAAGCACAAAATACCTGGTATCTAGCCCTAGCCATTTCACCCCAGCCGCAGATTCCAAATTTTCGTGAATGCTGGCCCCAATATGCGAATGGCGGCCATTAAGATCTCGAAACGTTACGTGAACCTTATCGGGAGCCTGTCCGAAAATACTTCCTTCGTGATCATTTTCTCTCTTCGGGCTACCAAAGAGATCCAAAAACACAAACTTCGGTGGTTCCCGATGGAACTGAAAAGAATATTCGATTTTTCCACCATATCCGTTCTCATCCAAAGTAATCACTCTGTTGATATTTACTTCAGAGGAAGAAAGGCCAGTTCGCGCAGATAAAGGCGATGCTTTTTCAAGAACTGTCCAATTTATTGCTTCAATGGGTGAGTAAACAGAATCACTGAAACGAATTCGAAACTGTTTACCGAACCCGGTTGCTTGATCGAGCGTTACTTTTTCCTCTTTTTTCTCAAGCGTTCGAGAGAATCGTTTCAACTCCCAGTTCACTACTGCGGCAGGCTCGTTACTGACCCGAATCGAAGAAGATTCTGTTTCAATAGACAGCGTTTTGGCCGGTAGCGCCACTTGCAATGCTGGAGTGGTTTTGCCAGCTTGAAGTCCAGAAACAGCCGCGTCTGATTTGATTTCAGAATTTTTCTTGCTCTGATCTTTTTCTGCTTGTTGTTGTTGAATTGCCGCTTGCTGCTGCTGAATTGGTTCCAGATAGTACTTCTGCCAAACCATCCAAATAAGAAGCGAAAGGCCTACAGCAAGGAATGCTTTCTTATCCATCTCAATTTTCTCCCAAACTCTTCAATGGAACCGGATCATGCCCACCTAGACAGAAGGGATGACATCTAAGAACCCGGCCAGTAGCCAGCAAGACTCCCCTTCCCGGCCCAAAACGTTCGATTGCATCGATAGCGTACTCAGAGCACGACGGAGTGAAACGACACCTCACTCCTAAACTGATAAACAAAGGCGCCCCAATAAGGCGATAGAGTTTAACGAAGCCTATGCACGAGTTTTTCAAAATCCTCATGAAGTTCTTCTATATAGCTCTTTTCCGCCAAGTTGGCTGGCTTTTGTCTCGCAATGAAATGGAAGTCTAATGGGGGCAACTCTGGTCCCATTTTGCGGAAAATCTCGCGGATAACTCTCCGATAACGATTCCGCGCAACAGCGTTTCCATACCTAGTGCTTACAGAAAAGGCGATACGAGCTGTCCCAAGCTGATTTCTTGAATAGTACAAAATCCAATGCCGCGAGACCCATTTTTTTGAGTCTTTTCGAAGACGTGCGAAATCCTCACGCTTCGTGATGCGTTGCAATCGACTGAAGACGAGGGTTTTTTTTGCTGTCTTAGGCTTACTTGGAACCAATCTTGACCGTAAGGCGCTTGCGTCCTTTTTTCCGGCGGCTGGCGAGTACTTTGCGGCCATTTTTGGTTTTCATACGCTTACGATAGCCGTGCGTCTTTACGCGTTTCTTTTTGCTGGGCTGCCAAGGACGTTTCATGAACTCTTACTCCTGATCGCGAACGATTAAAGGCTACCTATCAAACTATGGAAAAGACTGTCAAGTTTAGCCAAGTTTAACATTGGAGAATTCGCTTGTTCCCCTTTCCCGGTTTTTGTTATCACTTCCAAACGTCTTTTCTTCCAACAAAAACTCTGTTGGGAGCTCCCCAAAACGGGAGCTCTATGAAAACAAAAGAACACTGTTACGAGTTTAGAAGTCCACAAGGAGCTACTTCTTCTCTATGAAAGAACATCCGGCATTCTGGCAGGCAACGCTCCAGCAGCTGCAGTCCATGACCACTCCAGAGATGTTCAAGTCTTGGCTATTGCCGTTGGAAATTCACTTATTAGAAGATGACTCCATTACCTTTCGAGTTCCCACCCAATTTTTTACTACCTTTTTGAAGAGTAATTTTGAGTCGAAAATATCTAACGCTCTCGCCATGGTTACCGGAAAAGCGTATAGAATTGCTTATGTAGTGGCGGGGTCAGAGCCTGCCCATGTTCCGACGAATAATTCTCTAGAGCCAATTTTTGATGCGTCGCCTCAGCGTAATGTAGTGGAGCTTCCTCCCAGAATCAGTACTCCTGCGCCAGATTTCCAAGAGCCGGCAGTTCCGCAGCAAAGCCCACGTGGAATGAATCGACTGGTAAAATGCACTTCTGGCTATATTGATACAGCGCATAATTTCGAGTCATTTATTGTAAGTAATGGAACTCAATTCGCTCACGCGGCCTCTAAAGCCGCTGCGAACTTCCCTGGGGGAAAATACAATCCGTTGTTGATCTATGGCCCTTCCGGCCTCGGAAAAACCCATTTGCTTCACGCTATCGGAATTCAGATGCTTAGAAATAATCCACAAGCGCGGATTTGCTATATTTCAGCAGAGCAGTTTGTGAATGAATTCATCGACGCGGTAAAAAATAAGCAAACAAATCAGTTTCATGGACGCTACCGATCGAGCTTTGATGCGTTCTTAATTGATGATGTGCAATATCTAGGTGGAAAAGAAAAAAGCGAAGAAGAATTCTTCCACACCTTCAATCACCTTTTTGGAACCCATAACCAAGTAGTTCTTACCAGTGATAAGCCGCCTAAGGAACTTCATGGCCTAGAAGAGAGGTTGATTACTCGCCTTCAGCAAGGGCTGGTGGTGGACGTAAAACCGCCTGATCTTGAGACCCGCATCGCGATTTTGAAGGCGAAAGCGGAGGCCGAAGATTTATATGTACCCGACGAAGTTTGTTTGATGATTGCCGGTCATATCCGGAACAACGTTAGAGAACTTGAAGGAGCACTAGTTCGGCTTAGTGCGGAAGCGTCCATTAATGGAACAGAAATTACTCTAGACATGGCGCGTGAGGCTTTGGCTGATTTGCTGAATGAAGGAAAGAATAGCAATCTTTCAATCGAATCGATCAACAAATGCGTTTGCCAGTATTTTAAAATTACTCTTTCGGAACTGAATTCTAAATCTCGTGAACGTAAGTATTCAGAACCAAGGCAAATTGCTATGTACCTAACGAGAAAGTACACAAAGAAGACATTGCCTGAGATTGCTATGGCTTTTGGCGGAAAAGATCATTCCACGGTTATCCACGCTATTAGGAAAATAGAAAAAGAACTTCACCAGAGCCCTACTCTTAAGAAGTACGTTGAAGATATTCAGCAAATGCTTTGATTCTGCTGTTAAATTTCACTCAAATCAAACCTCCGAAATGCAGATTTCGGAGGTATTTTTTTGATACTGCTCAATATCTCCTTTGCAACTTTAAGTGTGAATAACTCGTGGATAAGTGCCTGTGAATTATCTGGATAACCATAGTCCAAGGTATTCAAAGCACTAGGTTATAAATGCAAAAACTTGAACCGAACTTGCTGATTATTTTGGGAAAAAATAGATATCCAGATTGTCCCATGGATGTGAATAAGCACTTTAACAGTAAGTTATTCACAGCTGTGGATATCGTTCTGGATAGCTAGGTAATGCGATCCAATTTTTAGTTAATTTGAGTATTCCTGAATAAGCTTATTCAGTACTCACAAATAGTTTTCCCCAATGTGGATAGGATAAAATTTCGAGAATAGCCAAAGGCCCGGAAAAACTTATTTCCCATGCTTCTGCTGTTGTTATAAACCTGAAATACGGGAGTAGCATCGATAGAAAACGCGCTAGGAATAAGGGTTTTGTGCGTTTTTCACAAATCCACACCACTACTACTACTACTAATTTAATTCTTTAATATACCTAAAGATATCGGAGCCCTGATGAAGATCATCGTAAAGAATAAGAAGGACCTTCTAGACAGCCTGAATAAGGTGCATAGCGTAGTCGAGAAGAAGAATACTCTTCAGATTCTAAGCAATGTTTTTCTGAGTGCTCAAAACGACAACCTGACAGTTAAGGCAACTGATCTGGAAGTGAGCATTGAGACCACATTACCTGTTCAAGTGATTGAAGCTGGAAGAGCTACCGTTTCAGCTAAGAGCTTTCTCGATATTGTTAAAGTACTACCGGAAAAAGAAATTCACGTTCATTCCAAAGACAACCATTGGGTAGGGATAAATTGTGGAAAGTCTGCTTTCAACATCATGGGGCTTTCACCCGAAGATTTCCCTTCCCTACCCTCTTATTCAGGAAAAACCACTTACAAGGCAAAAACGGAAGCCTTGCAGAAGATGATAGATCACACCCTCTTTGCCGTTTCCGTGGATGAATCGCGCTATTACATGAATGGTGTGTTCCTGGAGAGCATTGACGACAAGAAATACATTATGGTCGCCACTGATGGGCACCGCTTGGCTTATTTTGAAGATACACCTTTTGAGGGCCCAGGGATTCCTCTTCAAAAAGGCGTGATCGTTCCTCGAAAAGGAATTCAAGAAATCAGAAAAGTGATTGAAGGAGCCGGACCAACCGTAGATTTCCACTTGGAGGGAAATCACATCCTGGTGAAGACGAATAATACCTTTTTATCCGTTCGTCTGATTGATGGTCAGTTCCCGGATTATAAACAAGTTATCCCCAAAAATAGCACACGTTCTGTGGAAATCGACCGAGCTGCATTTTTCGATTCGCTGAACAGGGTTTCCCTTCTTGCGAATGAGAAGTCTCGCGGAGTGAAGCTCTACCTCTCCAGCGGAAAACTTGAAATTTCTTCCAGCAATCCTGATATGGGTGAAGCTACCGAGCAATTGGAAACCTCGTATAAAGGGGAAAACCTTGAAATAGGTTTTAACGCCAAATATCTTCAAGAGACATTGGCTGTTACACAGGCTGCAAGCGTTTCATTCGAACTTAATGATCGTATGAGCCCTGGAGTTATCCGGGTTCCGGGATCACAGCAGTATTTGAGCGTACTGATGCCTATGCGGCTTTAATGTCTCTTCAGCACCTCCAGTTAAGAAATTTTCGAAATTATTCGGAGCTGCAGCTCACTCTTTCTGACGAAATAACGGTGTTAACCGGTAAAAACGGTATTGGTAAAACCACCGTGCTCGAAGCTGTATCTATTCTTGGTAGCGGCCGCTCTTTTCGTAATGGAAAGAATCAAGACTTCGTAAAATCCGGAGAGGATACGGCTTTTGTTTCAGGAGATATTCTTCATTCAGGATTAACTACCCAAGTGAAAGTGCGAGTTTATCCACAAGGAAAGAAGATTTACCTCAATGAAAAGCTCGCTAAATCCACAAATGATCTTTATGAGCTTCTTCCGATAATTGTTTTTTCGCCCGCTGATTTAAAAATCATTGATGGTGACTCTTCCGATCGAAAGCAGTTTCTAAATCGAGCTGCCGCGAACCTCGATTGGGAATACCTTGAAGAGCTCTTGAGCTATAACAAGGTGCTCACACAGAGAAATCGCATTTTAAAAGATGCCTCTGCCGAAGGTTGGTCAAATTCCCGCCTTCAGGATGTGATAGAGGCTTGGAATGAGCAGTTATTGACGTTTGGTGCTCGTCTGATCCTCAGAAGGCACTACTATCTTGCCGACTTGCAGCCAAAAGCAGAAGAAGAATACCGTAGAATTTCAGTTTCTACTGATGAGTTTCGAGTATTGTATCAACCTTTCGGAGAGGAGGATCAAATCACTCTCGAAACTGAAGCAGATGCACGGGAAAAATTCTCTGAAAAACTAAGAGACTCGTTGCGTCGAGATCTAATCACCGGAACCACGCAAGTAGGCCCACATAAAGACGAAATTCTATTGACCTTAAACGGAAATAAAGTGAAATTTTATGGCTCGCAAGGAGAGAAAAGAACCTGTGCCTTGGCACTTCGTTTGGGGGAATTAGCCCTGTTTCGTGCGAAGTTTAAAAGGCCGCCGATGCTGCTCTTTGATGACGTTTCTTCTGAGCTTGATCAGGCACGGCGACACTCCTTGGTAGAGTTGTTGAGGAAAGAAAACACCCAAGTACTGATTACTGCAACGGAGTTGCCATCGGCTCTAATGGGCGATGTGGGTAAGAGTTTTGAGCATCTCGATTTGAATGCCGTAGGAGTACGCAACTGATGGCTACCAGGGAAGAAACCGGTACAGAAATGGCTGGAAGCAATTATACCGCCGATAAAATCAGAATCCTTGAAGGGTTAGAGGCGGTTCGCAAACGCCCTGGAATGTATATCGGCGACACCACGGCTCGTGGCCTTCATCATCTCGTTTGGGAGATTGTGGATAACTCTGTGGATGAAGCTCTTGCCGGCCATTGCAATGAGATCACGGTAAAGCTTCATGTAGATGATTCTATCACCGTTGTGGATAACGGCCGAGGTGTTCCCACAGGCATGCACCCTTCCGGCCTTACTGGTGTGGAAGTGGTATTCACCAAACTTCATGCTGGTGGAAAATTCAACGAAGATGGTGGCGCTTATAAAGTATCTGGCGGCCTTCACGGAGTGGGCGCTTCCGTAGTGAATGCTCTTTCAACAGAACTCAAAGTCGAGGTTAAGCAAAACGGGAAAGTTTTCACACAGCGTTTTGAAAGAGGGAAAACTGTTTCTGGTCTCGATGTAATCGGTAAAACCGACAAGACCGGCACCTCCGTTACCTTCAAGCCGGATCCCGAAATCTTTGAAACTCTTGAATATAACCACGACACGATTGGTAATCGCCTCAGAGAACTTGCCTTTCTGATGAAAGGTCTACGATTCATCTTTGTCGATGAAAAGAATAACAAGAGTGACAACTATTTCTACGAAGGCGGGATTAAAAGCTACGTTGAATATCTGAACCGAACAAAGACCAAAATCCACGAAGACATCATTTACCTCACCGGCGAAAAGGATGAGGTACAGGTGGAGATCGCGGTTCAGTGGAATGATAGTTATTCAGAAACTCTTTTGTCCTACGCGAATAACATCAATACCCATGAGGGCGGAACTCACGTATCCGGCTTCCGTACAGCTCTTACCCGTGTGGTAAACGGCTTCGGAAAAGAAAACGATATGTTCAAGGGTATGGGTGAGCAGCTCACCGGCGATGATATCCGTGAAGGATTGACCGTTGTAATTAGCGCCAAGATTCCTGACCCTCAGTTTGAGGGTCAGACTAAAACCAAGCTTGGAAACTCTGAAGTAGAAGGCCTTGTTTCGAGCATCGTAAGTGAAAAGCTTAGGATCTACTTTGAACAGCGCCCTGCTATCGCGAAGAAAATTATTCAGAAATCTATCGATGCCGCTGCTGCACGAATCGCGGCAAGAAAAGCTCGAGATCTTACTCGCCGGAAATCAGCACTAGATCTCGGGGGCCTCCCTGGAAAAATGGCCGACTGCCAGGAAAAAGATCCCGCGCTTTGTGAGCTTTTTCTCGTGGAAGGTGATTCCGCAGGAGGTTCGGCAAAACAGGGCAGGGAACGCCGCAATCAAGCCATCCTTCCTCTGAAGGGAAAAATTCTCAACGTTGAAAAGGCTCGGTTTGATAAAGTTCTGGGTTTCGAGGAAATTCGCACCCTCATTACGGCTCTAGGTACTTCTATTGGAAAAGACAATTTTGACATAGCAAAGCTTCGATATCATAAGATTGTGATCATGACCGACGCCGACGTGGATGGCGCTCACATCCGTACTCTTCTGCTCACATTCTTTTTTCGACAAATGCCGGAAATCATCGAGCGCGGTTATTTGTATATTGCCCAACCTCCGCTCTATAAACTCAAGAAGGGCGGAAAAGAGCAGTATCTTAAAAACGACTCAGAGCTGCAGGCTTACCTTTTGAAGAGCGCTCTGGAATCGGTAGCTGTAAGTTTGGGTGGAAAAGCTGTTCCTGCTTCGCAACTCGCTGCTTCTCTTAAAGCATGCTTTTCTTATAATCAGGCTGTGCGTAGATATGCTTTCCGGGCTGAGCCAGAAGTAATCAACGGAATGATTCTCGATGCTGATTTTGGTGAAGAGCATTTTGAATCTGAAAAAACGATCACCGAAAGAATGAAAGTGATTGAGGAGTATTCCCGCAAGAACGGAGTGCGAGATTTCACCTACTCGGTATCCAAAGACGAAGAGCATAGTGCTTTCCGTATTGAAGTGATTACAACAAATGCGAATGGCCGAAAAGCCACTCAGATAGACAAAGAATTCGTGACCTCAACTGAGTACAAAGAGCTTACAAAGCTTGCTCAGAATATGCTCGCTTTGGGATTTGGCCCCTTCAAACTTTCCTGGGCAAATGAAAAAGAATCCGGAAAGAAAGAAAAGGCAGCAGAAACTGTTCCAGTGGAAGCTCAAGAAGAGGGTGTGGTATCTAAGCCGGCCGAAGAAGCTGTGGTCGATTACAATGCAGCCAGCGACATCTTTGATCTTGCCGAAAAAATCGTGGCCTTCTCCAAAAAAGGCATGACCATCCAGCGGTACAAGGGCCTTGGAGAAATGAACCCTGAACAACTGTGGGATACCACTATGGATCCTACTCGCAGATCGCTTCAGAGAGTAACGGTGGAAGATGCCGTGGCCAGCGATAATATTTTCAGCGTGTTGATGGGTGATGCGGTGGAGCCCCGAAGGGAATTCATCGAAGCGAATGCACTTCGCGTGAAAAATCTCGACGTTTAAGGACTTAAGACTATGGATAGCAACAATAAAGAAAACGTAGTCGACATCAAGATAGAAGAGGAAATGCAAACCTCTTATCTCGATTACGCAATGAGCGTAATCGTAGGAAGAGCGCTTCCTGATGTTAGAGATGGTTTGAAGCCGGTTCACCGCCGGGCGCTCTATACGATGCAGGAAATGAGCAACTTCTGGAATCGTGCCTATAAGAAAAGTGCTCGTGTGGTGGGTGATGTGATGGGTAAGTATCACCCACATGGTGACACAGCCATTTACGATACCATCGTTCGATTGGCTCAAGATTTCACGATGCGGTACCCCTTGGTGGATGGCCAGGGTAACTTCGGGTCTATCGACGGTGATTCTCCCGCGGCAATGCGATACACCGAAGTTAGAATGGCTCGCATTACGAGTGAGCTTCTTGCAGATATCGATAAAGACACGGTGGACTTTGTTCCAAACTACGACGGATCCACAAAAGAGCCAACGGTGCTTCCTTCCAGAATTCCCAATCTGTTAGTAAACGGCAGCTCCGGGATCGCCGTAGGTATGGCCACCAACATACCTCCACATAATCTCGTGGAAGTGCTTGATGGCTTGATGGAAGTTATTCGATCCAGGCTCGAAAAGCGGGATTGCACCATTGACGATCTCATGAAGATTGTTAAAGGACCTGACTTCCCTACCGCGGGCTATATCAGTGGCACAGCCGGAATTCGCAATGCCTACAAAACTGGCAGAGGCATCATCAAGATGCGCGCCAAGGTAGATGTGGAAGAAGGTAAGCGCGATAAAGAGCTTATCGTAATCACTGAAATTCCCTATCAGGTGAACAAGGCCAGGCTCGTGGAAAAAATCGCTAGCCTTGTGCGAGATAAAAAAATTGAAGGCGTAAGTGATATTCGTGATGAATCCGATCGCAAAGGAATGCGAGTGGTTATCGAGTGCCGTAAGGGTGAAAACGTAGACGTAATTAAAAACCGTCTTTTCAAACTTACTCAGCTGACAGAGACCTTTGGTGTGATCATGCTGGCGCTTCATAATGGCCAGCCAAAACTTATGAACATCAAGGAATACCTTGATGCGTTCGTGGACCATCGCCGGAATGTGATTGTAAGGCGTTCGCAATTCGATCTTCGAAAAGCTGAGGCGCGTGCCCATATTTTAGAAGGCCTATTGAAGGCGATTGATAATATCGACGAAATAGTTGCCTTGATCAAAAAATCCAAGAGCCCGGATGAAGCCAGGACTGGATTGATCTCGAAGTTCAGTTTCAGTGAAGTTCAGGCACAGGCCATTCTCGATATGAGGCTGCAGCGCCTAACTGGCCTGGAGCGGGATAAGCTAGATGCCGAGTTAAAAGAGCTCAGAAAGCTCATTAAATATCTTCAGGACCTTCTTGCCAGCGCCAAACTTCAGCTTGAGAAGATCATCGAAGAGAGCAATGAGATTAAAGAAAAGTACGGCGATAAGCGCCGAACTGAGATCATTTCCGGCGAAGAAAGCGAGATAAACGAAGAAGATTTGATAGCTGATGAAGAAATGATCGTAACGATCACGAATCAAGGCTACATCAAGCGCATCCCTCCAGACACCTATAAGGCCCAGCGCAGGGGCGGAATGGGCATCAAAGGGATGACTACAAACGAAGAAGATTTCGTTTCCCATCTTTTTACGGCAGACACCAAGAGCTTTATGCTGGTGTTTTCCAATCTCGGAAAGATTTACTGGCTGAAGGTGCATCAGATTCCTGAAGGAACCAGAACGTCACGCGGAAAGACACTTGCCAGCCTGTTGGGTTTGTCGAACGTAGAGAAGGTTTGCTCTGTTCTTGCGGTTAAGAATTTTGAGGGAACGGGCACAGTAATTATGGCCACTAAGCAGGGCGTAATTAAGAAGACAGATCTTGCGGCATTCTCCAACCCGCGGGCCGGGGGAATTATTGCGCTTACAGTAAACCCGGGCGACATACTTGTTAATGCTGCCTTCAGCCCAGGCGGGTGTGATGTTCTACTTTGCTCCAAGCAGGGGATGAGTATTCGTTTTTCAGAAGACGACGTGAGAACCATGGGCAGAGTGGCTGCCGGTGTTCGAGGCATGGATCTGGAAGACAGCGATGAAGTGGTTGGTATGACTGTGCTTGATAAAAATCGAAAGCAGGACCTCCTTTCAATCACCAATTCCGGTTATGGAAAGCGCACCGACTCCGAAGAATATCGAGTTCAGAGCAGAGGTGGTAAAGGCATCATTACGATGAAGACTACCGACAAGAACGGTGAAGTTATTGGAGTTCGTGCGGTTTCCGACGCTGATGATCTAATGGTTATTACTGACAAAGGCCAGGTTGTGCGCCTTCGAATTAAGGAAATCTCTACTATGGGGCGAAATACGCAAGGTGTTCGTCTGGTTCGCCTGAAAGACGGAGAAAAAGTAGTGGCGTGCCAAAGCCTTGCTGAAACGGACGGTGAAGATGCCGGTTCCGAAGAAAAACCTCAGCAGTAGGGCCCATTTCCTGCTGGCAACGGCACTGCTTCTCTTGGGAGCATGCAATGCCAGGAGCCCGGAAACAAAATTTCATCTCGCTGAACGATTGCTCGAAGACAAAAAGTACGAGGCAGCGATAAGCGAGTTTCAAGATATCGTGGATAAATCTCCTGCATCCAACTTGGGGCAGGAGGCTCAACTTAAAATTGCTCAAATTCAGCACCTTTATCTGGGACGATCCCAGGATGCTATTGACAGCTACGCTTTATATTTAAAGCGAAGTAAAGACCCAGCAAAGAAACGCGAAGTGGAACGCACAATGGGCGACCTTCAGTTTCAAAGCCTTGAAAATTATAATGATGCGATTGAAGTATATTCCAAACTCGTTAAGGAAAGCCCGGCTAGCCCAGATGCAGAAGAGATAATCTTTCGCCTGGGCCGAGCATTCTTTCTCAAAGCCCAGTTTTCTGATTCCATTAAAATTTTTCAATATCAAATTAGGAATTTTCCCAATGGGGAATTGAGGTGGAAGGCGGAATTGGAGGTCGGGAATGCTCTTGGCGGGATGGGAAAATGCAAAGATGCTATAAAGCATTTTGAGACAATTTCCTCCGATGCTCCCAAACAGCAACGGGTGCTGGCGGCCTTCGCTAAGGCCTCGTGTTATGAAGAGTTGGACGACTTGGATAATGCGTATGAAATTTTCTCGTCTATTAAGGACGAATATCCAACCCCTACTGTGGTCGAGCTAAAGATGCAGAAGATCAAGCGAAGAAAGATTTTGAGAAAGCGTTAGGCCAGACGCATAATGCCGTATGGAGCTTACGAGCCCAGTTTTTTTTATATCTCTTGGGGTGCTTTTTGCTCTTCACTGGCTCGGGCCGATTAAACTAAGATCTTTTTGGCTGCTGGCAGGAAGCTATGCCCTCTACGCTCTCTGGGATCTTCGCTATATCCTAATTCTGATTCTGAGTACCGGGTTGGATTTTACCCTGGGAAGATGGATTGATCGTGAAGGCAGGCCTCTTACGAGAAAGACGCTCCTTTTAGTGAGTCTCTGTTCTAATCTCGGAATATTATTTTTCTTCAAATACGCAAACTTTGCCTTGGGCCTCTATTCTCAAGCTTCGAATTTTTTAGGCCTTCCAACACAGCACGGAGCCTTCGAGATATTCGTTCCCTTGGGAGTATCTTTCTACACCTTTCATTCAATCAGCTACATTGTTGATATTTACTATCGCAAAATTCCCGCCTGCAATTCGATTTTAGAATACGCGTTATATGTAAGTTTTTTTCCAAAATTGATTTCTGGTCCAATTGAACGAACAGAGAGCTTTATTTCCCAGTTACGAAATAACAGATTTTTTCAGTGGGAAGATTTTTTCCAGGCCTTGAAGCTGGTCATGTATGGGCTGTTTCTAAAACTTTGCATTAGTGATCGGCTAAATTTTATTACGGACAAAATTTTTGCCGCTCCATCAGTTGAAACCCAGATAAATCTCTGGACGGGATTTTATGCGTATTCTTTTCAGATCTACGCCGATTTTTTCGGATATACGATGCTCGCCACCGGAGCCGCCCTCTTTTTCGGTATCAAGCTGAGTCCAAATTTTATTCATCCCTATCTATCGGCGTCGCCCCAGGAGTTCTGGCGAAGATGGCATATTACGTTGTCGTTTTGGTTCCGTGACTACGTATATATTCCACTCGGAGGAAGCCGGCGAAGACTCTACTTCAATATTATGGCTACTATGGCGCTTGCCGGATTGTGGCACGGGGCCGACTTGAAATTTGCGACTTGGGGGCTTTTTCACGGATTGCTGGTATGCGGGCAAAGGCTGGTGTTTCCGAATATTGGTGTCTTAAGCGGATGGAAACGATTGATAGGGGTTATCGTTACATTCCATCTTGTTTCATTTGGGTGGTTGTTTTTTAAGTCCAAGAATTTCAGTTCAGCGATCGAGTACGCTGTAAGAATGTTCACCTTCAGGAGCGAAATTGCGGCTTTGGATTACTCGTATTCTATCTGGATGGTGTTTCTATTGTTTGCCTGGGCCATTTGTGCAGGGGTAATTTACCTATTTGACAGAACTCCGATTCTGTCTATTAAAGTAGGGATACAGTGGTGGATCCCGTTGCGCGGCGCGCTCATTGGTGTGCTACTCCTCTTGGTTGTTTTACTGGGCGTGACGAATGCGGAACCATTTGTTTATTTTTATTTTTAATATTCTATTGTTTGTCGTGGGGTTTTTTATCTTTTTGGCCCCAGTCCTCGTTGCTGAAAACAAGCTGGTTCCAGCCTACTCGGGCCAGGCAGCCCAAATTAAATTGGTTGAGCGCGCTCTTTCGGCCGACGCGTCAGGAGGAAGGAAAAAAGTTCTTCTTCTCGGTGATTCAACAGTCCGGAACATCCATCCATTGATTGAGGCGGCAGAAAGCGATCCTTATTTTGTCAATATGGCCGCAGGAGGGTCCGTATCTTTGGAGTGGTTTCACATCTTAAGAAAAGCGGTAGAGCGTCTGGGCTCTTTCCGAGGTGTGGTTGTGGGAATGTCCAATGGACAGGCGTTACAATCCAGCGCAGATAGCGCAGCCTACTATCCCTTTATTTTGAATTTATCTGACTTTTGGGGTGAATATCGGTCAGGCAGAATGACCGCTCAAAATGCCTTGCGTTCCGCTGTTTACTCGAAGTTAAGGATTCTGGTTTCTAAAGACGACGTTCTTTATCGAGTTGTTGGAGATGCGCTACCAGTGCTTCGCCCGCTATTGATGGATCAGTTGGTTCATCAGAAAGAGAAGGAGAGCTTGAGATTGTCTACTCCTGGAGGAGGTGCTCCCAAAGATCCTGATGATTCGATAGTGGGAATCAGAAAGCTAGTGGAGTTGGCCAAAAAGGAGTCGATACCACTTTACTTTGTAATGAGCCCGGCCGCTAAGGCGGTCAGGGAGGCCCCATACTACAGGGAAATGAAGGCCATGTTTGTTGAGACCTGCCTTCGTATGAAGCTGTCTTGCGCTGATTTTTCTTCCCGATTGCCGGATCAATATTTTAGTGACGATCGGGTGCATCTTAGGCCGGAATACAACCCGCATCTTAGGGCTCTGATCGAGGGGCTTCTAAAGCGAGACCATGTGCTATAGAAGGCGCTCGGGAGTAGGTGCAAATGGATAAATGGAAAAAGGCGAAGCAAACCTTTTTGGGCTTGGTTCTTTTTTTTGGTCTTTTAGGTTCTGGGCTTTCCTTTTGGCAATGGGGGCCCGAAAGAGCCTTAGCTAGCGGCGCAGCAACTTTATGCCTTGCGTTAGGATTCTGGATCACGGAGATGCTGATTGGAGTCTTTACGAGGGTGAAAGCGGCAAATGCTTCTGCTATCGGCCTATTGCTTGTGGGGAAGCTGGGCTGGTGGGGCCTGTTATTCTACGTTGCTAAGCATTTACCCGTGGGCCACGACGGCGCCATCGCTGTAGGAATGGGGGCGTTTCTAATTGCCTTACTTTTGGCGGCCATTGTTCATTATGGAATGCCGAGTATTTCCGATACCGAAAGGCCTCGGGATCCTTGACGCTATTTCAAGCTACATGGTACTGGAAGTTACGGAAATAAGACGTTGCTTCTCGATCACGTGCTGTTAAAAAAGGCAGGCGTAGTTGGCCTGGTTTCAGGAGAGTTGCTGGTCTTTATTGGTGGTGGTTACTGGCTTGGCTCCAAAATGGATGAGCGATTTCAGACCTCCCCTGTTTTTGCTCTGATCCTGGCCTTAACGGGATTGGGATACGCTGGCTGGAGAATTTCCAAGTTGGCGAAGGAATGGATGAAGTAGTGCACGGCGCTCATTTCAATTGGTTTCATTACGTACCTGGGTTGAGTCACTTGGATTCGCACATTGCCGGCGCCATTTTTGTAAGCGCTGTGCTTGCGGTGTTTGCACTGGCGGCTCGCTTCTCCTTGGCAGCGCAAAAAAACTATTTGGTACCCCCAGACCGTTTCAGCTTTTTGAATTTTTCCGACATGGTGGCTGAAGGTCTCTATGGCATGACCAAAAGTGTTCTTGGTCATGATGCTGCGAAGTATTTTCCCATCATGGGATCCATTTTCCTTTATGTGCTTGTAAGCAACATCGTGGGTCTTTTTCCTGGAATGGAACCCCCCTCTTCCAATATCAATACCAATCTCGCGATTGGTGCTTTTGTGTTCCTTTACTATAATTACCAGGGCCTTAAGGCGTCTGGCATCTCTTACCTTAAGCACTTCCTGGGGCCGGTTTGGTACCTTGCTTGGCTACTTTTGCCCGTGGAGATCATTTCCCATGTGGCCCGGCCGTTCACACTTGCCCTTCGTCTTAAGGGGAACATGGTGGGTGATCACACCGTGCTTGCCACCTTTACGGACTTGGTTCCCTACGGGCTTCCGATACCCTTCTATTTCCTTGGGCTGATGGTCTGCGTAATTCAGGCATACATTTTTGTGATGCTGACCATGGTCTATGTATCCTTGGCCAAGGAAAGCGATCATCACTAAGTTCACCCAAATTGTTTTCTGTTTAACTAAAGGAGAGAGAGAAATGAGCAAGATGAAATATGTATTCGGCGCAGCTGCCGCTTCCCTGATGCCCGCAATGGCGTTCGCTGAAGAAGCCGCCCACGATGCCGGCCAAGGCAAGCCTATGTACGCCCTCGCAAAAGGCCTCGCAGTAGGCGCTGCCGCCCTCGGTTGTGCTCTCGGTCAGGGCAAAATCGTTTCCGCTGCTCTTGATGGCATCGGCCGCAATCCTGGCGCGCGCGAGCAGATCTTTACCCCCATGCTCCTCGGCGTGGTGTTCGTAGAGACCCTTCTTATCTTCACCCTTTTCGCTTCGGGCATCTCGCTCTAATTTTAGCGGACTTGAAGAATCTAAAGCCTCTGCCATACCAATGGTGGGGGCTTTGCTTTTTTTCAAGGAGACTGCCCGGCCGCCTAGGCCCTAGGGGGTGAAGATATTGATGACGGAGGAGGCTGGGGACGCTTTGCCCGATTCTCGGCGCGCACATACGGCTCTAGAAACTTGCCCGTGTGTCCCGAGTTTACCTTAACCACCTCTTCTGGCGTACCCTGGGCGATAATCATTCCGCCTCCGAGGCCCCCTTCAGGACCAAGATCAATCAAGTGGTCGGCGTGTTTCAATATATCTAGGTTGTGCTCAATAATGAGGACCGTATTTCCCTGGTCTACCAGCCGATGAAGCACCTCGAGAAGCTGGGCTATGTCCTGGAAATGAAGGCCGGTAGACGGTTCGTCTAGAACATAAAGAGTTCGCCCTGTTGGTCTCTTGCTGAGCTCGCGGGACAATTTCATCCGCTGCGCTTCCCCGCCAGAAAGCGTGGTGGCGCTTTGCCCTAATGTTACATACCCGAGACCGACATCTACCAATACCCGCAAAAACTTCTCGATAGAGGGAACGTTCGCAAAAAAAGCTAAAGCTTCGTCTATATTCATGGCCAGAACATCGGCAATATTTTTGCCTTTGTATTTTACGGCCAAGGTTTCTCGGTTGTAGCGAAGCCCGCCGCAGGTATGGCAGGGCACGAAGACGTCCGGCAAAAAGTGCATTTCCACCCTGATCGCCCCATCACCTTCGCAGGTGTCGCATCGGCCACCTTTAACGTTAAAGGAAAACCTGCCGATGTCGTAACCCCGAACTTGGGCGTCTATGGTTTGTGAGAATAAGGTTCGGATTTGGGTGAAAACACCCGAATAGGTGGCAGGATTGGATCTGGGGCTGCGTCCTATGGGGCTCTGATCAACATGAATTACTTTGTCGAGATGTTCTGATCCCTTTATCGCCCTGTAAGGCGCAATTTGGCCTGATGATCGATATAGCTTCTGCTTCAGCGCAGGCACCAAGGTATCAAAAACTAGGGTGGATTTTCCCGAGCCGGAAACCCCTGACACGCAAGTAAGTGTGCCCAATGGGATTCGAACACTAACGTCTTTCAGATTGTTTCCGGTGCAGCCTTCAATTTCCAGGACGCGGGCCTTGTCACCTTTTCGACGAGTGGGCGGGACGGGAATCTGGTCGTAACCCAGGAGGTATCGACCAGTGGGGCTGGATTCTGCGCCGGTAATTTCTCGTGGGGTGCCCTTTGCCACGATTTCCCCCCCCAATTTTCCCGCGCCCGGTCCCATGTCTATCACGTAGTCAGCCTGCTCGATGGTGTCACGGTCGTGCTCCACAACGATTACAGAATTTCCTCTGTCTCGAAGCTGCTTTAAAGATTCGATAAGCTTGGCGTTGTCGCGCTGATGAAGTCCGATTGACGGCTCATCAAGGACATAAAGCACACCGACAAGAGATGCGCCTATCTGAGTGGCGAGGCGAACGCGCTGGGTTTCGCCCCCGGACAGAGTTGTAGTGGAGCGGGAAAGGTCCAGGTAGTCGAGGCCAACGTCGATCAAAAAACCAATACGTGATCTGATCTCTTTTAGAAGGATTTCCGCCAAGGTGGCGTCTTTTCCTGTCAGACTCAAGGAGTGAAAAAAGTCGAGGCACTGGCGCAGGGGGAGTTTGCCTGCCTCTGAAATGCTCTTTCCCTGAATCTTGAATGCCAAAGACTCTGGCCGGAGGCGGGCGCCTTTGCACTCTTCGCAAGGGCGCCTGGAGATAAAGCGTTCAAACGTGGACTGCTCCTCAGGGTCCGCGTTTTTTTGCTTCTTTTCGAGGTCTTTTAATATGCCCTCGAACGACCGCTTGGTCTTATAGGACGAGTGTTTGCCTTTGTATTGGAACTGAATTTCCTCTCGTCCGGAGCCAAAAAAAATCACGCCCTTAACTTTATCTGAGAGTTGTGAAAATGGCTTATTGAGATCAAAGCGGAAGTGTTTGGCCAGTGCTTCCAGGGTCTGAGTTTCGTAAGAAGGCTTTCCTGGAAGCGGCTTTCCCGTCCAGGCCTCAAGTGCGCCCTCAAAGATAGAAAGCTGGGGGTCGCCGAGGACCAGGTTGGGATCAAATTCGTCCAGGCTGCCGAGCCCATTACAGCTGGGACAGGCTCCCACCGGCGAGTTAAAGGAAAAAAGCCTGGGCTCGGGGGCGGGTAGGCTCAGGCCCGTGGCCGCATCTGAGAGGCCGGTGCTGAAGTTAAGGGTCTTCGATTCCTCCTCAGTAATGACCTCAACCCAAACGTTGCCTTTTGCGGTTTTTACGGAAAGCTCAACGGCTTTTTGGAAGCGCCCCCTGTTTTCTTTCTTTACGAGAAGGCGATCCACTACAAGGGCGATCGTGTTTTTCTTGTTCTTGTCGATGGGTAGATCATCAAAGATGTCGTGAGTGCTTTTGTTGATTCTTATCTTGGAAAAGCCGCTCTTTCTTGCCGCCTCGATTTCCTTTGAGTGCTCCCCTTTTCTGGCCACCACAATAGGCGCCAGGATATGAATCCTGGTGCTCTCTTCGAGAGCCATGATTCTATCCACGATTTGAGTGGGGGTTTGAGAGGTGATTTCCGAGCTGCCTGGGCTTGAGGCGGGCTTGGCCACCTTGGCCCATAGCACGCGCATATAATCATAAATTTCGGTAATCGTGCCTACCGTGGAGCGCGGATTGTGGCTCGTGGTTCTTTGTTCGATTGATACAGAGGGTGCCAGACCCTCTAGAGAATCAACGTCTGGTTTACTCATTTGCTCGAGGAACTGCCTGGCATAGGCAGAAAGGCTCTCCACATACCGGCGCTGGCCTTCGGCGTAAATCGTGTCAAATGCGAGCGAAGATTTTCCCGACCCGGAAAGGCCCGTGATCACCACGAGCGAGTTCTTGGGAATATCGAGATCGATATTCTTCAGATTGTGCTCTCGGGCGCCCCGAATGATGATGGTTTTTTCGAGATCTGCCATGAAAAATCAGCCTATCACACCTTAAGGCCGGCGTTTCGCGCTTCCTTCTCAATAATTCCGCGAACCTCGTTGAGCCGCTCTTGAGTCTGGGCTTCAAATCTCATCACGATCACGGGCTGGGTGTTGGACGCACGTACCAGGCCCCAGGCGTCACCAAACTCCACTCGAACTCCATCGATCTCATTCACTTTGTATTTGCCGCGGAAGGCCGCTTGGATGCGCTCAATTACCTTCCACTTTTCGTTGTCGTCACAATCCACGCGGATTTCAGGAGTGTTAACGGATTTTGGTACCCCGGAGAGGAGGTTCGATGTTTTTCCACCCGATGCAGCCAGAATTTCTAGGAATCTGGCGCCAGCATATACGGCGTCGTCGAAACCAAAAAAACGATCTGCGAAAAACATGTGGCCGCTCATCTCTCCAGCAAGAACGGCGCCGGTCTCTTTCATCTTTGCCTTAATAAGCGAGTGCCCTGTTTTCCACATCACGCCTTTGCCGCCGTGCTTTTCGATGTCGGTATATAGACGATGAGAGCTCTTTACTTCAGATATAATAGTGGCACCGGGCTTTTCCTTGAGAACAGCGCGGGAAAAAATAATCATCAATTCATCGCCCCAAAGAATGGTTCCGTTTTCATCTACAACGCCGATTCGGTCGGCGTCTCCGTCGAAGGCGATGCCGGCATCGGCGCCGTGCTGCCTAACTGCCGCAATCACATCTTTGAGGTTGGCTTCAACTGTGGGGTCCGCCGGATGGTTGGGAAAACGGCCATCAGGGGTGCAGAACAGCTCTACAACTTCGCACCCGAGTTTTCGGAAAGCAGTGGGAGCAAAACTGGCCGCTGCACCGTTACCGGCATCCACTACGATCTTGAGAGGGCGGGAAATTTTGATGTTGGTGCAGAGAAAATCCAGATAAGCGGGAAAAATGTCGAGGCACTCAGATTTCCCCATGGGTCCGGTCGCCGGAGCGTCCTCTTCCATGATTTTGCGAATTTCCTGGATGTCTTCCCCATGAAGGGTGCTCTTTCCAATACAGATCTTAAAGCCGTTGTATTCGGGGGGGTTATGAGACCCGGTGACCATGATCCCACCGTCCAGCCCTAGCTTGTGGATGGAAAAATAAGTCATAGGGGTGGTTACCTGGCCGAGGGAGACTACATCCACTCCCCCGCTTCTGAGGCCTTCCATCAGGGCATTGGAATAGGCCTCCCCGGTGAGCCGAACGTCCCTTCCTACGCTAATGCGAAGGCCCTGCTTTCCCAGGCGTTGCTGGGCCAAGCGGGCATAGGCGCGGCCTAAACGTCGGGCCAAATCCGCAGATAGGTCTTTTTCGGCTACCCCTCGGATATCGTATTCGCGGAAGATGGTGCTATTCATTTTATGCCTCGCATTATGTTCCAACGGCCAAGTGGTCTACTATATCCACTGGTTCGACCGGCCTCAAGGGCCTAGGCCGGGGAAATGCCAGGGAAAGCTTGCGTTTTTTGGGCGGTGTACAGTATTGTCCGGCAAGTAATTTCCAGTGCGCGCGGGTAGCTCAGTTGGATAGAGCATCAGACTACGAATCTGGAGGTCGGAGGTTCGACTCCTCTCCTGCGCGCCATTTTCCTGCTTTGTTCTGCGATTCGGAGAGATGGCCGAGTGGCCGAAGGCACACCCTTGCTAAGGGTGCAGACGGGAAACCGTCTCGAGGGTTCGAATCCCTCTCTCTCCGCCA
>CAZTCD010000043.1:0-33160 GCA_964612065.1 uncultured Bdellovibrionales bacterium
GCTTTTTGATCGTCTCCGCAGGATGTGGCCCCCACGAAAACGAGGGCGAGCAAAATGAGGAATAGGCTGGGGTTTTTCAAGGGGAAACTCCTTTGCTTCTCCCTGCCCTATCGCCCAAATGCCGGATTTCTTTGAGGCATTTGATTCGCCTTTGATTCCAGCGGGTTTGCGCTCATTTTCGAGCCTGCTACCGTGTCAGGGGGGAGATCCCCCAAGGTTTCTTACTCTTCTCTGCTGCAGGAGCAGGCCGCAGGCCCGTGAGCAGAGCTGCACTCAAATTCCAGGCCTGGCTCTTTGTAGTGAATCATACGAGGGGTGCCGTTTTCGGTTTCGAGGCTCCATTCCCGGAAGCCTTCCCCCTGGAAGTGGGTCAGCTCGAGGTCGGATTGGATCTGCGCCCCCACCAGGAGGGAGTTGATGATCTGTTCGGCGGGCATGGAAAGAAGGGCGGGAGCGATTTCCAGCTCTTTAGGCGACTCCTCTTCCTGTTGCTCGAAAAGGTGAATGGCCACATCCTGCCCACCGGAGGTTTCCGGGCGGAAGGTGAGATAGCGGAAGCTGCCGTCTTTATCGATGAAGCGAACTAGCCTTTTCACCAGTGCTTCCCGCATCAGAACCCCCGTGCGCTCGCGGGCCAGAGCTACCACGGATTCCATCGTCATCGGGGGAGGGCCGCTCAGGCAGGGCTCGAGCGCTGCGCGGGCTTTTTCGGGGAGATGTTCGGAAAGTGGAATGCTGGACGTAGCATGCACCGGCGAAACTGTGCGTTGCACAGGCTCGCGGTGGAACCAATTGGCGGCTGTCCACGCCAAAAGCGTGAACAACACCAGGGCGCGAAGCGCTCTCATGCTTTCTCCATCAACCGGGTCCGAACGAGGCGGCACCATATCGCAATGCATCAGGCTTGGCCAGAAATGGGTGCAAACTGTCAAAATGATCTAAGTATTCGAATATTAAGGAGAAGTATGTTCAAGGTGGGGAGGGGAGGGGTACGATAGAGTAAATAGGGAGAGATAGGGGGCTCAAAATGCGGAAAATTATCCTCGCAGGGATCCTGCTCGGCTTTACCGGAATGCCAGTCCTTCAGGCTGCCGAAGAATGTCCGGTGTCGAAAGACGAAGCGAATCACCAAAAGGAAGTGGCCGATCTTTATCAGGCGCCAGCTCCTGCTACCACCAGCAAAGGAACCGGCCAGGCGAATCCCCAGGGCAACGCCCAGGCCAACGCCAACAGCGGTATCAATGCCGCTAATAAATGTTTGGCTGATACCGCGGTCATTCAGAAGCAAACGGAAAAACTTTTGAAAAAAACAAAAGGCAAATCGGAATGCTCGAGCCAGGAAGAGCAGCTCAATAAAGCGAAAAAGAAAACCAAGGGAGACACCGCCACTTGCGAGAAGGCTCTTTCCGCTCTTCAAGGCCAGTCGGGAAAAACCGGCGACAACAAAGACAAGATGGGCGGGGGCGACGCCAAAAAAGACGATAAGAAAGAGGAAAAAGGAGAAGGAGGCGGAGGTGGCATGCCGCAGATGCCGCAAATGCCTCAGAAGAAAGAGGAGAAGAAGGAAGACCCTGTAGCCAAGGAAAAAGCTCGCCAAGCCAGGATCAAGGAATGCAAGGCGAGAGTGGAAACCGCGCTTGAGCTCAAGAAGCGTGACTGCAAAAACAAGTTTCCTTATATCGAAACCTCTCCGGTGCCGGACCAGAAGCGAAAACAGGAAGAGTGCATTCAAACTCAGATCTTCGCCAGCCAGGCGGAAACCGCCCAATGCGACTACAGCAATCCACCGGGAATGTGATGATGAAGCCAGGTTTCTTTATTTTGTTTCTGAGCCTTTCCGCTTTTGCGGCGGACGAGCCGAAACGAGCTGATTGCAGCGAAACCAACCAGAAGATCGCTGCCGCATGCCAGGGCAGTGATGCTTCCGTGGCCAGCCAGATGAAATCCTTCTGTGAGGAGTATTCCGAGCGGCTCGCAAAAGTGGACAAGCAACTGGCCGATGCGAAGGGCGCCTGCGACAAACAAGGGGGCCGTACGAACCAGGCGGGTGCGACCAAAGCACGCTCCAATCAAAGAGACAATCCCACTGATCAGGCCAATCTTTTGGGGCGGAACCAGGCCGAGCTGGGCCGTTGTTCCGGGGAAATGAAACGGATTGGAAGCGAATACAAAAAACTTTCCGACGGAGCGAAGAAGAACGCGGAAGGCCTGGAAAAGGGCACGCCTCCTTCCCCCGGGTGCAAAAAGGCAGCGGAGCAGATGTACAAGAGCTTCGAAGATCGGGCCAACGAGCGTGTGTCCGCTGCGGAGAGCCGGGCCATCAGCTATGACACCGCTGGCGCTGCTCTCAAAAAGCAGGAAGACACCAACCGCAAGAATGCCGGCGCCATGGGGGGCGATACCAAGGGAGCCGGAGGAGGCGGAGGCGCGGGAGGTGGGGACTCCAAAGGCGGAGATAGCAAAAAGGGCGGCGGTGGAGGAGGGGGGGATCCCTCAGCTCTCATGGGGCAGGCGATGCAGGCAGCAGCGAAAGCCAAGCAGGACGCGGATGCCGAAAAGCAAAAACGAGAGGCCGAAGAGAAGGCCCGGCAAGCCCAGGAAAAGCAGGCCAGGATTCAGCAGTGTTTTGCGAAGCAGGCCGCCAGAAGTGCGGCCTTAGCGGAATGCGATCGCACCAACAATACCAACACAACGATCTACGTGCCCACCGTGCATATTGCCAACACAAGCTGCAAGCAGACCGTGAACGATACCTACGGCGCGGAAAACAAATACTGCCAGAATACGCCCTAACAAAAGCGGGCGCCCGCCTGTGGTTAGCAAACGGGCGCCTTTTCACTTTCTTTTTTCAGATCGAGGGTGCGGTGAAGCTTTCCTTCTCGCACTTCGAAGATCAGATCGCAGTCCGCCACGGTTCCGAGGCGGTGGGCGATGATCAGCATCGTTACGTTCCTGCAGCTCTCGCGAACCACTTCCTGCACCATGCTGTCGGTCTGCACGTCCACGGATGCCGTGGCTTCGTCCATCACGATCACCTTGCTGTCGAGCAGGAGCGCCCGCGCCAGGCAGAGCAGCTGCCGCTGCCCCTGGCTCAGGTTCGAACCGTTCTCCTGCACCGGTGCGAGCAGGCCGCCCGGCATCGCGCGCACGAAAATCTCCATGCGCGCTTTGCGTAGGGCCGCCCACACCTCCTCGTCGGTATATTCATCATACCGATCGAGGTTGGAGCGCAGGGTGCCGAGGAAGAGCGTGGGATCCTGGGGAATAATCGCCAGGCTCCTTCGCAGCCTCTCTAGGCCAACGGAAGCGATATTCACTCCGTCGATCCGGATCTCGCCGCTCTCGAGCTCCATGCAACGGTAAAGCGCCTGGAGCAGAGTGCTCTTTCCCGAACCCGTGCGGCCGATGATGCCCACTCTCGAGCCCGCAGGAATCCGGAATGAGATTCCCTTGAGCACGGGAGGCAGGTGGGCCGCATAACGGGCTACCACGCGATCGAACACCACCTCGCCCTGGTGGGGCCAGTGTGGCTGCACTTCCGCGCGCGGCAGCTGGAACACGTCCACCTCGCTTTCGAGGGAAGCATAGAACTTCAAGCGCTCCACGCTCGTCATTCTGGCCTCCACTTCGGCGAAGATCCGCACCGCCCAGTTCAGCGCCTCCCAAAGGGAGAGCGCGTACACCATTACGAGGCCAGCCACGCCGGGCGTGATCCATCCATAGTAGGAATAGACCACGATACCCACGGCCGTGCTGCTCGACACCAGCGCTCCGAGCAGGGGAATCCGGCTCGAGAACCAGCGGTTGAGCATATAGTGCCCGTAGAACATCTTCTGCGAATGCGCGAGGCGATCGTAGAAGCCGTCGAGGAAGGTTTGCGCCTTTCCATAGCTCCGGATCACCACGAGGCCCTGCAGGGTTTCCTTGAAGTGCGCGAACCGGGGCGAGCGGCTGATGGAATCCAGCCTCTTCGCCTCACGGGCCGGCACCCGGTAATCCCGCTGGAGCACATAGTAGAGCCAGAGCACCGGAACCACCACGAGCAGAAGCACGGGAAGCACTCCGATGATCAGGAGCAATGCTGTGGCAATACTCACCAGGCAACGCACCGTGGTCTCGAAGCTCCACTGCAGCTGGATGTCCACCGCTTCCACATCCCGGGAGAAGCGCTGGAGCACCCGCCCGATCGGAGTGGAATCGAAGAACCGCAAGGGCGCGCCCAGCACCGACCGCAACATATGGTCGTGCAGATCACGCCCGGCCGCGATGCCTCGCTCCAGCCAGAATAAGCGGTTCGCCAGCACGCCCACGAGCGTGAGCAGGCCTATGCCTCCGTACACAAGGATCGAAGGATAGGTGCCCACCGCCCATTGCTCCCACCAGAAGCGCGGCAATGCCTTGCCCGCCTGCAGGTTGGAGCTCAGGGCCAGCCAGCTCTTCTGGAGAAGAGGCAGGCCGGTGGCGGCCACGGTGGCTCCCAGCAGGAGCGGGATCGTGACGATCCGCTGCCTGGTGGTGAGGCCGCCCAAGGCCTTCACGTAGTCGAAGTAAACCGAGCCCTTTACCGCGCCCACGGCGCGGTCTTCGTCTTCGGTTACACGGCTGGCTTCCGGCACGGCCGGAGCGGCAGCAACTGTTGCTCCCACTGTTGCCGCTGCTGCAGGCGCGCTTTCCTTTCCTTGCGCGAGCAGGCTGCTGCCGTGATCCGCCTTGGCCGAATCCGCGTAGAACGCACGGAACTCCGCCGAGTTGTCCAGCAACTCTGCCAGAGTGCCGCTCGCACGCACGCGACCCTCCACGAGGAAGAGCACTTTGTCGAAGCGGCCGAGGAAGGCCAGCCGGTGCGTAACCACCACGCGGGTGATCCCGCTCCAGTGCCCGAACAGCAGGCGATCGGCCAGCTGCTCCTCGGTGCGCGCGTCAACCGCGGAAAGCGGATCGTCGAGCAACACGAGGTTCGGCTGGTGCATCACTGCACGCGCCAGGGAAACCCTCTGCTTCTGGCCGCCGGAAAGATTCACTCCGCGCTCGCCGATCTCGGTGAAGAGGCCGGCCGGAAGCTGAGGCAAATCACTTTCCAGGCAGCTGGCGTGAAGTGCCGTCTGGAGCAAATCCCCTTCGGTGCTTTCGCCGAACTGAAGATTTTCCTTCAGGGAACCGTTCACGATGAATGCTTCTTGAGGCACATAGGCGATTCTCGGTTCCGTAGCCTTGCGGCGGAGGTCGAGAAACTCCAGTGATCCCTCACGGAGAGGAACTTCGCGCAGCAGGGCGTGCAGCAAGGTGCTCTTGCCGGAACCCACGGGCCCCACGATCGCGATGCTTTCCCCGGGAAGAGCCGAGAGAGTGGCTTTCTCGAGGGCCGCCGCGGCCTGGTTTTCATAAACCACCGTGGCTTCCTTGAGCTCCACTCCCGGCATGCCGGCTCCGGGCACCTCTTCGGCCACAGCTCGGTTGAGCTTCTCGCGGCCAAGGAAGCCGCAGATGCGGTTTCCGGCCACAAAAGCCGCCGCGATCCGCGAGATCACCTCGGAAAGGTGGCCGAACGGCTCCTCGAGCAGGGCGAAGATCGAAACGCAGGTGAAGGCCAGCTCTGGAGTGAGCGGAAACCCTCTCCACAGATGCGTGGCGAGTGAGGCGAAGAGAACGATCGTGCTCACCGCGATATACGAAAGGGTGGCGAGCGATTCCGCCCGCGCCAATCTCTTGCGGTAGAGCAGCTCGTTCGATCGCACCGCCCCCACTTCCTTCTGCACGCTCCGCTCCCAGGCGAAGTATTTCACCACCCGGATGCCGCTGAGAATCTGGCTCATCAGGGTTACCCTGTGATCCCGGTGCTTCATCAGCTCCACATCGAGGCGCGAGAAGGCGCGCGCGATCTGGCGCGTGAGCGGCACCATCAACAGCAGCAGGCCGAGCGATACGAAGGCCGTATGGCCCAAGTACCAGAACAGCAGCCCTATCGCGCCGATGATCGTTACGATCGAGATCTGAAGATCACCGAAGATGATGCCCACATCAGCCAGAGCGTCGGAATCCGAGCCAATGTGATTCACCACATCCCCTACCTGGGTGGAGCCGCGTGCTTTCTGCGTGAGCCGCAGGCTGTGCTTGAAGATCAGGCGGTTCAGGGCGTTGGTGAAGATCTGGTATCCCGCGAGCATACGCACGAAATAGTGTTGCAGGCTCAGGATGCCCACGAAGCTCACCAGGCCGAGCCCCAGCGCCAGGGCCGCCGCCTCGATCACATCGTTCCTGTTGGACAATGTGGCCGAAAGACGGTGGATGAACTGGTTCACGAGCACGGGCTTCGCCAGGCTGAGTACGCAGTAAACCACGTTCAGAAGCAGAGCCGGCAGCACGAAGCTGCGGCCCGCCCGGAACATGCTCCAGATCAGCGCGCCAGCTCCTTTGTTTACTTCGAGGGAGTTTTCCTCGAAGGGGAGATGGCGCGGATCCAGCTGCTGAGGGAGAGCCGGGAGGTCCTCGGGTTGAAGAACCTTGCGTCGGGCAAGGTCCACTACTGATTTAATGTCGCTGAACATTAAGCGACGGATGAAATTACGCATAAAAATCCTGATACAAGAGCGCGGCCACGCGGAAATTCAGCACGGCACACGCCCGAAAGCGGTTAAAAAAATGGAGTTAGAGAGAATCCTGGAAGGCCTGCGGCCTCAGCGGCGAGGTCGGGAGAGAAGAGCGCTGGGCTTAATTCCCTCGACGACAACGTCGGTAAGAGGACGGGTCTCGATGATGGCATTCTGAATGATCTGCTTGGTGTACATCATTTTTGCTGTCCCCTTTCTTCTCTGCTTTTTCTTCGCTGATTCAGCGGAAACGCCCGAGATGGAATTAAGTGCGTTCATCAGTTGTATCACGGCCCATGGATTTGAAAAGACGGTAAACAAAATATTTTTTCAAATCGTTCGGCCGTCAGTCGGTTTCGGACTCTTTCTTCAATCTCGCCAGGCTCTTTTGATCCAGGGACGGATAGGTTTTCGCCAGATCTTTCAAAGGTTTTGTGCGGGCTCGGAGGAAAAGAAGGTCGCGGTCCATCTCGTCCATATTAGCTATTTTATCTTTCAGGCCCGGAACACGGGCGAATACCTTTTCGCGGTCCCAGCGGTTGGGAATGGCATCAGGGCGTTTTTTTCGTGCCGGTATTTCTCCCGTTTTCACGCCCTTTTGATCGAAATCTTTGCGGGAATAGACCATAGGATCCACTTCCACCGTGAAATCAGGATTCTCTTCTCCGAAAGCGAACAGAGGAAATAGAAGCAAGAAGCAGACTGATACTTCGCGCAGGCTCATCGGTTTCTCCTCATCACGGTGCTGCCTTCAATCCAATTGAAGGGAATCGCGTTTCTGGCGAGCGTTTGGTCCAAACTGAGGCGCTCTCCTCCGGCCACAGTATCTTCTCCTTTGAGATAGAAGAGCGGGCCATAGAGGCGCTCGAAATCCGCCTGCAGATAGCGGTTGGTGCGGGAGAGTTCCCGGGAAATCGCATTGAACTCATGCACGAACCTCACGCGGGAGGTGGTGCCATCGAGCCGGTTCATATCCCAGAGGCCTGCGGCTCGAAGCTTGCGGTTCATCTCTTCGATTTCGGTATGATAGTAAGTGGAGAAGTTTCCCTGCACGTTCCACCAGAAGATCAAACGGATCACGTGTTCGCGCATAGTCACGCGCAGGCGTTCCGCAGCACGGGGCTCATCCCGCTCACTGGGAGTTTCGGAGGCGGGGCAGGCTGCCTGCAGGGTATTATAAAAGTTGCGGAGCTCGCCGCCGCTGGCGGTAGGAGGATCTTCGAGTGGCTCGGTGAGCGACCAATACGGTTCGAGCAGCCGTCTTTTTTCCCGCAGATCCTTCCATTGCGTATCGCAATCGCGGGTGTAGGTTTCCGGCTGGCCTTCGCTGATCGCGCCACAGTAATCGATCACCCCCGGATGCTTGGCGGTGGTGAAAGAGGAAAGGCTTTGCCAGAAAGAATCGAGGTAGGCGGCGTCGAGCGGGCGGCCTTTCCGGGCCATCTCTCGGTCGAGCCGGTCAGCGGTGCCCAGGGTTTGCCGGATGAAGTTCGAGCTTTTCTGATCGAAGCGGGAGGGAGCCTTCACTCCGAATCCGGCGAGCATGCTGGCATTAGGGAAGAGATCGTAGCGCCAGGACCGGTGGTTCGGCTTGGTCATATTGTAGCAGCCGAGCAGGAGCACATGGCGGGCGTTCTCGAAGAGGAAAGGCTGTTCCTGTTTCAAGCGGAAGAGCTCGTTGGAGGAGAGGCGATTGGTGGTTTCGCCGGTGAGGTTGGAGCCATCAGCATGAGAGGAGAAAACCACGGAATCGATCCGATCGCCCCGCGCACGCAGCTCGGAGGATTTTTTCCGCAGCTGCGCCACGATGTCGCCATTTCGCTGCTCGGCCTGATAAACCTTCTGTGCCATCGAGTGGACTTCGGACACCCGGTTGTAACCGATCATCGAAAGAAGCTCCGGATCCCCACTCCAGGAGTTTCCTTCTCTCGATATCCCTGCCATCGCTTTCTTGATGCGCATCAGTTGCTGATCGCTGGGGGGGGCGGAAGGCGAGAGCTTTTTCACCAGCTCGCTCTGAACCTGGTATTTTTTCAGGAACATGGGCTCGGCCGTGGAGATCAGTTCGCGAGGCGGTACCATTTCCACTCTCTGCCCGCGGGAGGCCGCCACTTCCTCGAGGGCTTTCAGCTCCTCGCTGGAGTAGTTCATGTTCACCATGAGGATCACCTGCTGGGCTTGTGCCAGGCCGGGCAGCAGCAATGCTAGGGCGAGCAGGATTTGAAACGGAAAGTGCATCGTTTTCCTATCGGAGGGAGAGGGCGGGAAGCTTAGGGATTCTGGGGTGATAAGGCTTCAGAATGACTGAGGAACTACCGGATAAATCCGCCGAGCAGAGCGCCTCCGGCCACGAGGAACAGGGGATTCACACGGAAGCGCAGGTAGAGCACGAGAGCGGCGGCGAAGAAGCCGTAAGCCCAGGCGTGATCGAGAAAAAGGGGGGCAAGGCGGATCGCTTCCCTGGCCAGGATCAGAATGCAAAGCCCGGTGAGCACCCGCATGATCTCCCGCCACCAATCGTTCTTTTCCAACTGCTTCATGAGAGGCAAGCTCAGAGCGCCGAAGAAAAAGGCGGGCAGGAAAATACCGGCCGCGCAGGCCAAGGCTCCGGTCCACCCCTGAAGAATTTGCCCGATAAAGGCGGAAGAAGCGAAGAGGGGGCCGGGGGAAACCTGGCTGGCCGCGATGGTCATGGCCAGGCTGTCGGCGTCGATCCATTGGAGGCGATCCACCAGATGCACCGCGAAGAGAGAGAACACTACGTATCCTGAGCCAACCACCGCGGAGCCCAGGTAAAGAAAGTGGAGAAAAAGGGCGGGAGCCGTGGGTGATACAGGTGACCATTCGGGCGAAAATTCCACGGCCAGCAGAGGCACGATGGCCAGAAGAAACGCCGCCAGCGAATGCATGGGAAAGAAACGAAAGAAGAGCATCCATATTCCCGCTGCCGCCATGAGAGAGGTCAAGATAGGAGCGCCGAGTATGAAGAGAACAAAGCCTAAGAGAACGGGAATAAGCGGGGCCGACGGTTTCAATGCTTGCCTTCCCGTGCGAACGATCATTGTGGCAATCACGGCTGCTATGACGGGTTTTGTTCCCCAGGCCCAGGCTTGTATTTCCTGGAAACCGCCCTGGCTTACGTAGAGAATTCCCAGTACCGATACCAGTATGATGCCGGGAAGAATGAAGCCCGTTCCTGCCAGGAGAAAGCCAATCCATCCTGCCCGCTTATAACCGAGATGCATTGCCAGCTCCGTGGAGTTGGGGCCAGGAATCAGCTGCGTTACAGTAAGATGATGAAGAAAGCTCTCCCTGCTGAGCCAACCGCGCTTCCGCACGAATTCCTCTTCGAAGAGAGCCGTATTGGCCAGAGGACCGCCGAAGCCGGTGAATCCGATTCTTAAAAAGAGTAGAAACACTTCCAGTGCCGGATGCATTAGGAGATCAAACCTCGAAGAGAAACTGCGAGCTCGGAAAGCGGATGCGCGGCCCGTAAACGCCTTCCGGCTTTCGTTTGCCCACGGAAATCGCCATTGTGATCACGCAGGAGCGGGGCAGGCCGAGCAGCTTCTTCACTCTGGAGGAATCAAGGCCCTCCATTGGGCAGGTGTCGAATCCATGGGCGGAGAACGCGAGCATCAGATTCTCGCAGGCGAGGGCGGAACTTTTCGCGCTCCAGAGGCGGAGATCGCCTTTGCCGAGTGGCTCTCGAGCCATCACGCGGAAGATTCCGATCAGGCGGGTGATCAGCCATTTGAAAGGAGCCAGCACGGAAAAAGGGCCGGTGGCATAGGCGATGGGCACGAGTTTCTCATAATAATCATGCACGGCTTGGGGCACCTTTTGGCCCGTGGCTTCGATCTGCCGGATCATCTGTTTGCGATGCGCGTGGATTTTGTCGATGCGGGCCACGCATACCACCAGCTCGGCCGCCGTTCGTGCGGCGGGCTGGGAAAAACAATACTCCACGAGCTTCGCTTTCTTTTCGGAGCTTCTCACCCAATAGAATTCCCAAGCCTGAAGATTGGAGGAGTTCGGGGCAAGAAGGGCGAGCTCGAGGCATTTTCGCATCACCTCTTCGGGCACGGGAGTGCCGTCGTAAACTCGCACCGAGCGGCGGTTTTTCACCGCCTTCTCGAATTCTGCGGGGTCCACGGGTTGAAGCACTTCGCCACTGGGCACCGAGATCTTGTCTGTGAATACGCTGCTCATTTATGGCCCTTCCTGCTGCTACCCGCTTATATTGAAACAGGGCGCTCCGGGTTGTACAGTGCCAATTCAGATGGACGCGCCACTCCTGAAAAAACTGCCCTCTCGCGACCGCGCTGATTCCGGCGCGATTCTGGATGCTTTCCTCGAATTCGCAGCGGAAAAGGGCCTCGAGCTTTATCCGGCCCAGGAGGAAGCGATCCTTGCACTGTTGGATGGCAAAAACGTGATCCTGAATACACCCACCGGATCGGGGAAAAGCCTGGTGGCGCTCGCTCTGCACTTTCAAAGCCTCGCGCTAGGCCGAAGATCTTTCTACACCTGCCCCATCAAAGCATTGGTGAACGAGAAGTTCCGAGATCTCTGCCGGGATTTCGGCGCTGATAACGTGGGCATGATCACGGGAGACGGCACCGTGAACGGAAACGCCCCGATCATCTGCTGCACGGCGGAGATCCTTTCCAATCTGGCTCTCCGCGAAGGGGCCGAGGCCGCTGTGGACGATGTAGTGATGGACGAATTCCATTTCTATTCTGATAAGCAACGGGGCGTGGCCTGGCAGATCCCGCTGCTCGCCCTGCCTCGCACTCGCTTTCTCCTGATGAGCGCCACTCTCGGCGATGTTTCTTTCTTCCAGCTATGCCTCTCCCGCCTGAATCAGAGGGAAACCGAGATCGTGCGCTCCGATCAGCGCCCGGTGCCCCTCGATTTCGAATACCGGGAAACCCCTCTCCACGAAACCATCGCCGATCTCGTGGTAAACCGCGGCCTGGCTCCCGTTTATCTGGTGAACTTCTCGCAGCGAGAAGCGGCCGAAGAGGCTCAGAATCTCCTGAGTGTGGATTTTTCCACCAAAGAGGAAAAGAAAAAGATCGCTGCCGAGCTCGAAGGCCAGTACTTCAAGAGCCCCTACGGAAAAGACATGAGCCGCCTCCTGAAGCACGGGATCGGCTTGCACCATGCCGGCCTATTGCCCCGCTATCGCGTGCTCGTGGAGAAATTGGCCCAGCAGGGGTTGCTCAAGGTGATCTCGGGCACCGATACTCTCGGTGTGGGGGTGAACGTGCCGATCCGCACTGTGCTCTTCACCAAGCTCAGCAAATACGACGGGGAGAAGCAGGGCATTCTTTCCGTGAGAGAGTTCCACCAGATCGCTGGCCGTGCTGGCCGCCGCGGCTTTGATACCCGCGGCCTCGTGGTGGCGCAGGCTCCAGCTCACGTGATTGAGAACCTTCGCCAGGCGGAAAAGGAAAAAGCGGGCGGCAAGAAGAAGCCCAAATCCAATCCACCTCCCGGCTTCGTGGGCTGGACCAAGGCCACCTTCGAGAAGCTGATCGGCAGCGCGCCTGAGGCACTGCAATCCCGTTTTCAGATTTCCCACGGCATGCTTCTCAATGTGCTTTCCCGCGCCGATGGCTTCCGTGCCATGAAAAAACTGATCCAGGATAGCCACTCCACTCCGGTGGACAAACGCCGCCTTCGCTCCACGGCTTTTGAGCTTTTCCGTTCCCTCCTCGATCGCAAAATCGTGGAATACTCCTGGAACGCCGAGAGCCGCTATCCCGGGATCCAGATACCCGCCGGCCTGCAGGAGGATTTTTCCCTCAATCAGGCGCTATCTCTCTATCTGGTAGACGCTCTCCAGCTTCTCGATCCTGCTTCCGAATCCTACGCCCTCGACGTGCTCACCTTGGTGGAGAGCATACTTGAGAACCCTGAACTCATCCTGCGCAAGCAGCTCGATCGCCTGAAAACGGAAAAGATGGCGGAAATGAAGATGGAGGGCATCGAATACGACCAACGGATCGAGGAGCTGGAAAAGCTCGAGCATCCCAAGCCTCTCCGCGATTTCGTCTACGATAGTTTCAACACCTTCCGCGAAGCCCATCCCTGGGTGGGGCAGGAAAACATCCGCCCGAAGAGCATCGCTCGCGAGATGTTCGAGGCCTATCATTCCTTCCCGGATTACATCCGTGAATATGATCTCCACAGAGTAGAGGGGCTGCTGCTGCGCTACCTTACCGAGGTTTATAAGGTGCTCGAGCAAAACGTGCCTGATCACGCTAAGAACGAAGAGCTGCGCGAGATGGCGGTATACTTCGCGAATATGGTGAGGGCGGTGGATTCCTCCCTGCTCGAAGACTGGGAAAAGATGCGGGCTGGCGGGATGCTGGCGGCCGTGATGCCGGAGCTCGCGGCCGCAGAGCCGGAGAAGCCCAAAGGAAAGAGCGAGGCGGAACTCACTCGCATGGTGCGGAACGCGGCTCATGCCTTTTTGCGGGCGCTGGCCATGCGGGACGTGGAAGCGGCGCTCGCGATCGCGAATCAAAATCCAGAGGCCGAAAAGGTTTGGAAGGTGGAGGATCTCGAGGTGCCGATGAAGGCCTATCATGCCGATCATTCGCGCATCCGCACGGATCCCAAGGCGAGGTTGCCGCAGTTCACCACTATTCAGAAGGGATCGAAAACAGAATGGGGCGTAGAGCAGGTGCTCGTGGATCCTCTGGAGCGAAATGATTGGATGGCGGTGTTTCGAGCCAAAATCACAGATGACGGACCGCTAATGTGTTTAGAAAGCCTAGGCCCGATCGGGGCGTAGCGGCTGTGTGGGGTGTTCGTCGTCACCCTCGGTATTTCGGTGATGTTTCAGGAGTTCGCGGATCGAATCAGGGAAGTTTTCCTCGCGCACTTCGCGGGCCACCCGGGGCTTTTTCCTGGGAGTTTTCTTTTCTTCTCTCGCTTCTTTGATGAGCTGAATGCCTACTTTGGCGGCGGCGAGAACCCTTTTGCCTTCGGGGGAAAGGGGATGTTGGAGCGAGCTGAGCAGGCGCGAGAGCTGGGCCGAGGATTCACGGATCTCTTGGTGAGAGAGTTTGCGAGCCATTTCTGGTGTTCTCCTCAGGGTCCCAAGAATTGAACTAGAATCAAAAGGTGATGTAGTTTATCAAGAATTGGCCCAAGGGACAAGCAAGGATATCAAGGGGTTAACTCATGGGCTGGCTATTTTGGGCCCCCAGTCTTCTATTTCGCCGCCTTCTTCCACTCGTCTTCCTTGAAGCCGACCATGCCGAAACCGTCGCCCAGCACGAAGGGGCGCTTCACCAGGCGGCCATTGGAGGCGAGCAGGCTCATGGCTTCTTTTTCGCTCATGCCTGGAAGCTTTTGCGAAAGCTTCATCTCTTTGTAAACGAGGCCGGAGGTGTTGAAGAGCTTCTTCAGTTCTTTCACATGCCCGAGCATCGTTTTCAGCTCAGCGGGGGTGGGAGCCTGCGTGGTGATGTCGATTTTTTCGTAGGAGATCTTTTTGCCGTCGAGAAACTTCAGCGCCTTTTTGCAGGTGCTGCAGCCACCGTACTCATATATTTTCCACTTCTTCATATTCTCTCGCTTCCTTTCCGATATCCGGGAAGAACCAGCCAAAAATCAGGGCCAATAAAGCCACAGCGGCGCTACCGTAGAAGATCCGGTAGAGGCCCCAGTCCATCACGGCGCTCAGCTTGTCCAAAAGCGCAGGATCCACACCCGCGCCATGCGTGGGGCCGATCAGCAGATTGGCGAGGTCCAAAGGAAGAGTGGAGTCACGCTTCAGGGCCTTGGCCAGAATGGCGCCCATCACGCCCACGGTGATCGTGCCGCCGATGGTGCGGAAGAAAAGAGTGCTCGCAGTAGCCACGCCTCTGCGGTTCCACTCCACTGCGCTTTGCACGGAGAAGAGCAGGGGGATATTGGAGAAGCCCATGCCCAGGCCGAGCAGCCCCATTCCGAGCATCAGGGCGGGAAGGGGGAAGTTCATGCTCGCGCTCCAGGCCACGGTGAGGCAGCCGCCCAGCACGAGGAAAAGGCCGATCCTCAGCAGCTTGCGGAAGCCCAGCTTGGGCAACAGCCGCGCGGAAATTCCGCTCGCCACCGGCCATCCTATGCCCATGGGAATGATGCTCGCACCGGCCGCGAATACGCCGAGGCGCCGCACGCCTTCCACATAGAGGGGGAGGAAGGTTACGAAGCTCAGCATCGCGCCTCCGAGCATGATGCTCACCAACGAGGCGTTGGAGATCACGGGGTTGGAGAAAAGGCTGAGGGGGAGCATGGGGTCTTTGGCTCTTTGCTCCACAACCAGGAAGGCGAGGAAGCAGAAAAGGGAGGCGGGCACGAAGATGGCGGTGCGCTCTTTGTCGTTTACGGCGAGAAGGGTGAAAACAATCGCGCCGCTGAGAAAGAGGGCGCCGAGCCAGTCGAGCTGGGCTGTTTTCTTCTCGATATTTTCCTGCAAAGCCCACTGGATGATCAGGGCGGAGGCGATGCCGAACGGGATATTGATATAAAAGATCCACGGCCAGCCCAGCACCTTCACGATCAATCCACCGAGCACGGGGCCGAGAACCCCGGCGATTCCCCACACAGTGCCGAAGATCGCCGTTACCTTCGCGCGCTCCTCGATCTTGAAGATGTCGCCGGTGATGGTGAGGCCCATGGGCTGAATCGCTCCGGCCCCGAGGCCCTGCAGGGCGCGGAAACCGATCAGCTGCAGCATGTTCGTGGAGAGGGCGGAGAGGAGGGAGCCGGAGAGAAAGAGCACGATGCCGGCTTGAAGAACAGGTTTGCGGCCGTAGATGTCGGCGAGCTTGCCATAGATGGGTACGGTTACCGTGGAGCTCATCATATAGGCCGTGAACACCCAGGCATAATGATCGAGGCCGCCGAGATCGCCGATGATCGTGGGCATCACCGTGGCCACGGCGGTGGCTTCGGCGGCTGCGAGGAACACGGCGCAAAGCAGGGCCACCACCACCCAGGTTCGGTTCGTGTGCCGGTGGTGGTGGTGCAGGTGATGCGAGGGTTGAGAGTGGATGCTCATCGTTTTGGCGATACGTTCGGTGAGGGGATCAATCGATCGCTTCGATGAGGTAAGTGCCCACCCTGCCCGGAAGCCCGGATTGGGGATTCGAGAAAGGAGCGCGCCCGTCCATGCCTCTCATGCCGGGAGAGCCGCGGCTCACGCATTTGTAACCTTCCGAGGAGAAATAACAGTTGTTGCCGGGTTGCCCGCCCTGTCCCCCGCGGCCGCCTCGTGTGTAGCTGAAGGGGCGGTTTCCACCCTGTCCGCCGGAAACGTTGGCGGTAACAAGATCGGCCAGGGCCTCCTGGCCTTTTCGTACCCGCAGAACGATCGTGCCGCCGTTTCCGCCATTGGCTCCGCTCGAAGACTGGCCTCCGTTGCCGCCGTCTCCGCCGCGGCCTCCGCTTCCTGAAGAAAAGGAGTGCTGGCCGGTATCTCCGCCTTCGCCACCGCGGCCTCCGTCCTGCCCGTTGCCTCCGCCGGCTCCATTGCCACCACGGCCTCCGCTTGCGTTGAGGGAGATGGAGGTGGAATCGTTGAAATCGATTTTTTCATCGAAGGGCCGTCCACCCATGGTTCCGGAAAGCAGGAGCTTGGTGGAATCCTGGGGATCCTTTTCGAGGAGGGCCTCGATGGCGCAGCCGTTACCTCCGGCTGTGGCGGGTGAGGCATTGCCTCCATCGCGGCCTCGCTGGCCATCGCCTCCTCTCCCTCCGGGCCTGAAGCCCTTGTAGCCATCGGGTGCCGAGCCTCCGGAGCTATAGCCGGGGCGCGCATCGATTCCACTCATGCCAGGGCAGCCGAGGCTGTAGGCATTGGCTGCGGCGGCGGTGGAAGAGGGGGCAGGGGAGATTGTTGCGAAGGCGAGGAACAGAAAAAGGTGATGCATGGCTGATACCCTCCAAGGCTTCTAGCTTAGAGAAAAATTACCATTCATAGCGGGGAGAAACTAGCAGGCTCGGCCGGGGAGGGACGATTGCGGAGGATTGTGGAGGATCGCGAGAGGCGTCGTAGATTAATGCGGCTAGTCCTCTGCGCAGAGGTCCCTGTGCGTCATAGGGGGCGAGCCGGGAGGAGCTCGAGAGGCTGGTGTGCGGGCCCGCGGGCAAAAAATTAGGGGGCCTCCATGGCCCCCTAAACTGAATCTTAACGCGGTGTCGTTACCGAATGGGCGGCCCATGCGGGCCGCAGGTTTCCGTGGCTGGCCTTAAGCCGCCATCAGCTGCGTGTCTTCCGACAAGCTCGACTTCAGCTGCGCGATCGCTTTCGAGTGCAGCTGGCAAACCCGGCTCTCGGAGAGACTCAGCGCCTTGCCGATCTCCTTGAGGTTCTTGTCTTCGAAGTAATAGAGGCTCAGCACCATGCGCTCGGTTTCAGGGAGGTGGCGCATGGCTGCCTCGATTTGATCGCGCACGTTGTGGCGGTTGCACTCTTCGAAGGGATTGTGGTCGTCGCTATTGTCGGCCACAAGCTCGATCGTGGTCTGGGTGCGATCTTCATCGGCGCCGAGGCGGATATAAGACGCAAGGTTCATCTGCTCGAGAGTGTTCACATCACGCACGAGCTGCTCGTATTTGGTTTTCGAAATATGGAGAGCCTGGCAGAGCTCCTTATCGGTAGCTTTGCGGCCTTTTTTCTGGCGGATCTTTTCACAGATGCGCTCGAACTGCTTGGCCTTCTGGCGCATGCCTTTCGGGCACCAGTCCTGCGAGCGAAGCTCATCGATCATCGCGCCGCGGATACGGAATTCTGCGTAGGTTTTGAACTTGAAGCCCTTCTCCGGCTTGTAGCGCTCGAGGGCCTGCATGAGGCCGATCAGGCCGGCGGATACGAGATCGTCGTAGTCCACGCTGGCGGGAAGGCGCGTGGCCATCTTCTTGGCCACAATTTTCACGAGCGAAAGATACTCGAGCATCACGGTGTCGCGGTTGGCGTTGATTTCGGGATTGTTGTATTTCATCGGGGACTCTCCAAACTTCGGTAAAACCAAGGTCGGCCAGTCTCGCGCGGCGGGCCTCCGGTGGATTGGGAGCGCTCTCCGCTTCGGCGCCTCAGCGCCTTTCATTCAGTTGCGCCTTGAGGCGCGAGTTTGCAGAGACGGCTCCTCCTACCCGCGCCCATCCCGAGTGCACGCGGCTGCGAAGGAGAGCCATGGAAGGCTTCCTGATACAGCTATCTCACCGCCGGTGAGATAAATGCTTTTAATTGATCCCTGCTAACACGGAAACCGCTGCATCGGATGTGCCACGGCGTAAGTGATTGGAAACACGGGGGAGCGTCTTAAGAATCTTGTCGATTTTTTTGACGAGCGACTAAAGCTTGGACAGTTGACGGCGCTGGGCCGGTCCGCTCCTGGCTCTCTTCCCGATAATCTATTATCGGCTCGTCTGATAATCTTCTGCACTTTTTCGGTGTCTGAAAAGGCCTGCGAAATCAGGGTTTTGGGGGCTGATTCACCGACGCCGGTCGAGTGCCCTTGGGAAGCGCTCTTTCCGAGGCCTGGAAGAAGAGGCTGTCGTCGTCCTTATCTATTTGAGTGAAAAAGCGCCCGAAGCTCATCATTACGATCCTGCGGATCTTGGCGTAGGCATCGAGCTCATCGCGGCAGGCATCGGTAACCTGAGCGGGAGGGCGCGCGGGGGAATCGGTGTCGATGGGGGTAAAAAGCAGCTCGTGGCCGATTTTTTGGGTGAGGGTGAATCGCTCCTCGAGATCCTTGCGCTTGGTTTCCATGGCCTCGTAGCGCATCTCCTCTTCGATGCCCAGCTTGAGCTTGATCGGCCCGCCATTCACCCGGCCTTCCAGCCGCCGGCAGTGCTGCATCACTTCGGCAGAGGCGTTCTTATAGCGGGCATGCACCTCCTGGCTTTCTGGGCAATTTTTGGGAGTGAGACTTTCCATCTCTCGGAATTCCGCCTGTACCTTATCACAGCGGCGCGAGGGCTCCTCGGCCGCCAGGGCGGGTGCGCTCAGGGAAAGGAATAGAAAGGTGATCCGGTTTAGATGGCCCATGGCTCTGTCTTATCGGCTCTCGGGCCCCGGCTATTAATGCCTTTTCGCAAGCCTAACCGCTGGACATCCCAACCCTTTTGGCGAAAGATAAACCTACAACGCTGCCTACTGGAGGAGCCATGAAGAAATTGATCCTTAGCCTTTGCCTGATTTTCGCCGCTAGCTTGCCTGCCCTTGCGGAAGAGGCAGACGGAACCGCCAGCAGTGCGGAAGGCGCGATGGTAGACACGCCCGCTGAGAAGCCCGCACCTAAGAAGAAAAAGAAGGTGAAGAAAACAAAGCGCGCGGCGGATGCCGAAGCAGAGACCGATGAGGGTGCGCTGAATCCCGCTGACGCTCTCAAGCCGGTGGAGCGCAAGAAGGAAAAGAAAGCCGCCCGCAAGGAAAACGAAAAGGCCGCCAAAGCCGCCAAGAAAGCGGCCAAGCGCACCGACGGCCTCGTGATCGAGGATGTGAAAGTGGGCAGCGGCATGGAAGCCCAGCTCGGCAAAACCATCACTGTGCACTACAAAGGCACCCTGATGAGCGGCAAGGTTTTCGACGAGAGCTATGGTGGAGATCCCATCTCCTTTGCGCTTGAAGAGGGCCGCCTGATCAAGGGCTGGACGGAAGGAATTCCCGGCATGAAGGTGGGCGGCAAGCGCAAGCTCACCATTCCCTACGCTATGGCCTATGGAGAGCGCGGCACGCCCGATGGTACGATTCCTCCTCGCTCCGATCTGAAGTTCGAAGTGGAGCTGATCAAGGTAGAGTAAGTGTTAGCCGTCCTGAGCGGGTCTGCAAAAAACAAAACGAGCCGCACCCTGAAAAGTGCAGCCCGTTTTTGTTTTTCCGAAATCGCCTCAGCTCTATTGAAGAGCCGCGATATCCTTTAGCAGCACCGCTTCGTGCCCTTCGGGGTTTACGTTCTCGTAAACCTTGCGCACGGTGCCCGTGGGATCGATCACGAAAGTGGAGCGGTTCCAGTACATCGTGCCTTTCCACTCGCTCTGGCCCACGCCTGCGCTCTTGAGCAGATGCGCTTCGGGATCCGCAAGAAGCTCGATCGTGAACGAGAACTTATTGCAGAAATCTTTATGGCTGCTCACGCCATCGGGGCTGAGGCCCACGATATTCACGCCCATCTTATCGAAGGCGGCTTTCTGCGCGGTGAAGCTCTTGCCCTGAATGGTGCAACCGGGGGTATCGTCTTTGGGGTAAACATAGAGCACGAGCCATTTGCCGGAATAGTCGGTGAGGCTGCGTTCTTTGCCGTCCTGGTTCGGGAGACGGAAATCGGGAAATTTCTGGCCTGCTTGGATCATGGGAACCTCCTATGGAGGTTCACCATATCCCGCTCGCGGCTAATGGCAAAGAAATGTTCTAGGGATTTCCCTTAAGGCGCTTTTCCTTGTCCTGCTTTACGCCAGTGATGTCGGAAGAGCCATTGCTGGATTTTCCGCTGGGAACGCGCTTGTTTTTAGCTGGTGCGCCTTGGGACATTTTTCCGCCCTGCACGCTGCCTGAGCCTATGCTGTTCTGCATTCCTTCTCGCCCGCCGGAAGTGGTTCCACGCTGCTTTGAGGCGAGTTTCGCTTTTTCGAATTGATCGATATAGCCGTCAATTTTTTTCACAATGCCTTTGATGCCTTCGGCATTCTCTGCATAGCAATCTTCACCTTCGATATACTCGGCGGGATCACCGATCAGTTCTTCGGGAGCATCCCAGTCGGTGGGGTAGTAGAGGTGATCCAGGTAGGAATCCACGCGCTTTCGCACGAATTTCGAAGCGGAGAGAAGCTCGGAGAGCGCGGCTTGCGAGATCGCATAGTCGGCTTCCGATCCCGCGAAATTCTGATTCTGTGCATTTCCCATGGCGTTATGCAAGGCATTCGATGCGGCGAGTTCCCCTTGAGCCTGCTTCGTGCGGGCTTTTACCACGCGCTCCAGATCCCGAAAGCAGGCGATCGCGGATTCTCCAAACTGGCCGTTATCAAAGCAATCGCCCGCGCCCGCTTCCTCGATAGCTTCAGGTGGCTGGCAAGTGATGGTGATGCCAGCCCAAGCGGAAGGAGTGAGCATGGCGAACAGGAAAAACATGGACGCTTTCATGATCGAATTCCTTATCTGCCAGTAGGCGAGCAGTGGGTGCCTTTGTGTTTTTTGCTGCGAAGCTTTTTAAGCCCGGGAGGGCATTGGCCGGTTCCCGAAAGGTCGATGGCCAGGCCTTTTTCGTGGTTTGAGGTGCCTGGTCTGGCCGCCTGCCCTCGAGGGAGGCGGCGATAAAGCGCGGCTTGCTTCTTGGTGGAGCGATAGCCGGAAATGCAGCGGCCGCTGCGTTTTCTTTCGCAAGAATTTTTAGTGGGATTCTTCAGTCCTCTTGGGCACTCACACCCAGCGAATGATTCGCTGGATGGAATTGCGAATAGAGCAAAGCCCAGGAATAGGGTGCCAATCCATCGGGGTGTACGCCATTTCATAAATCAACCCTCTTTATGCTCTATCGGAATGAGGGACGGAATCACTTGAGGATTTCAGGGCGTGGAATTGCGCTGGAAAGTTCAGCGGCTACAGGGGGCGGGGCTAATGTTTCGAATCTGTCTCCAGGCGGAACTCCACACGGAATCGTTTAAGCGTGGGAGATGCCTGTTGGCCAGCGGGGGGCGAGCGGAACTGGGCAGCCATCAAAGCATTGCGGGCTGCCTGATCGAGGCGGCCAAAGCCTGAACTCTTTTCCAGCTCCGCTTTCTCCACGAAGCCGTCCTGCCGTATGGTGAGAACAAACACTGCCTCTCCTTCCTCACCGAGGCGCCTGGATAGGGGAGGGTATTCGGGTTGAATCTGGCCAAGCGGCTCTGCTTCTCCACCGGGAACTCCGAAGGATTCAGGAGCCTCTGCTGATGTATCCGCCCTTGGAGCCACTTCAGGAAGCATTTCACCAGGAAGCTCGAGGGCCTTCTCCTGCGAAACATGTTCTTTCTCTGTTCGATGCAAAGAAGCCTCCTGCACGAACACCTGGCCGAGTGGCGCAGCCACCTCATACTCGTCATGGGCCTCTCTCAGCTCGAGAGAGCCTTGCGTATGGAAAAAGAGCGCGGCCGCGATCGCCAGCGCATGAAAGAGAAACGAAAGCAGCAAGGCCTTCTTCAAAGATCCGCTCCGATCCCCGCATAGGCCGAAAGCCCTGCCGTGCCGAAGCCGCTTGTTTCCTGATAGTGCCGATTGAGCAGGTTTTCTCCGCGCACCTCTGCGCGAAGGCCTGATCCGAGCGAGTGGAAGAAATCAAAGGCCAAGGTGGTGAAGGCCGGCATCAGTTGGCGGGTATAAAGAGTGGGGTGCACGTCGATTCGCTCTCCCACATAACGGAGGTGCAGATTCGCTCCCACGAAATCGCCTTTGCGGTATCCGAAAGTAAGTGTGTTGCTCAGGAGCGGGCGGCGGAGCAGGGGCAGGCGGGTATCGCGATCGAAGGCGCGGAGCCAGGTGGTGGCATTGGCCAAACGGAAGAAACCCAGCGTTTTTTCCAGGCCAAGCTCGAGGCCATAGGATTCGGCCCGCGCCTGATTGAAGTAGCGCGAAGTGGTGAGATTGAAATCGATCTGGTCGCGGAAGCGGTTGAGGAATCCGGTGAGCTCTGCCTTTTCGTCTTCGCCGGTGAGTTCGAAACCCAGATCGGTGCCCACGCTGCGCTCAGGGCGGAGGTTGGGGGATCCATAGGAGGAATAGGTTTGGTAAAGGCTTGGGGCTTTGAATCCCGTGCCCACTGAGGAGCGCACGCGCAATTGATCGGGCAGGATCCAGTAGCCCAGGCCGGCTCTATAGGTTTGCGCGCTCTCGTGCTCGGAATGGCCATCATGGCGGGCACCGATCACAGTGTGAAAACGGCCGAGGGAGAATTTATCCTGCGCGAAGAAGCCATAGCCCCGGAAGCGCCGGTAACCGCCTGTGGTCTGGCTGGAGCGCCCCGCTTCTTCCTGAAGATCGAGGCCGGCGGTGAGAGCGTGCCGCCCGAAAGTTTTGCGGAGCACGTTCTCCAGCTTGATCAGGTTGGCGTTGTAGTAATCGCCGGTGGGGGTGTTGGTGTTGTCGTCGCGATCGCGGCCCGCATAGGAAGGGGCGATCGTCCATTCGAAATCAGAGGGAAGAAAGACTTCCGTTTCGGCGCGGAAAAGAAGCTGGGAAACGCGGGCGAAAGTATTGCGGCTATCGCCACCACGGCCTCCGGAGCGATCCGTATCCGTGCGGGAATCGCGGTAATGAGCATTGAGGCGAAGAAGGGCGGAATCGCCGAGGGCAAATTCTTTCTTTCCTCCGATATGCCAGGCGGTGTGGCCATCGGCCTCGGTATTGCCCTCTCTCTCATCGGCGGCGGAGAAGCCTTTGCTTTCCTCATATCCGGCACGGAACCCAAGAGTGGAGGCACGGGCGCGGAAGGTGCCGTAGGAGCCGCCTTCGATATGGGCGCGAGGCTGGGTGGAGGATTTTGTGAAGATCTGCACCACTCCGCCGATCGCGTCGCTACCATAGAGCACGCTTTGCGGGCCGCGGATCACTTCCACTCTTTCGATATCTCCCACGGGAATTTGCCCGAAGTCGAAGGCGCGGGAAGGGGAGAGCGGATCGTTCACGGGGATGCCGTCTACGAGCACCAGAGTGTGCTCGGTTTTTGATCCTCGAAGCAGAAGCGATCGGGTTTGGCCGGGGCCGCCGCTGGCCACGAAACTAAGCCCGGGCACACCGCTCAAAGCTTGCTCGATCGCGCCGCCGGAGGCATCCCATCGTTCGCTGGAAACGGAGTCGGCGGAAAAAGGAAGGTTCTCTGTATCGCTCGCGCCACGGGTGGCCGTTACGAGGATTTTGTCGTCTGCGAAAAGGGGAGAGGAAGAAAGAAGAAAAAGTAAGAAAGCGAATCGCATATAGCCAGTGCACCTGCGCGGGTTGAATGTTGCTCGGCGAGCGGTCGGGCTTGGAGAGAGACGCGAATCTTCGCTTCTGCTCTCTTTACCGTTGCGGCACAGCACCGGAATGAGCCTACCCGTTAGCGTTTACGGGGGCCTTCACCGGTTTCCCTCGGTTCCGAGCGTTCCGGCAGTGGTAACGCGGCCAGATGGCAAATAAAAGGCTAATGACGATTTTTGCGTTGCACCAAGTGAGGAAAAGACAGAGTGGCTCGGCCTTTGGTGTTATACCCAAAATTAGTTGTATGGTTGAAGGTGGGGCAGGTCTTGAGCGGCCAAGGCAAGACGCAGAATAATTTTTGGCTTTTGGTGCTGGGTGCGCTCGGCATCGTTTATGGCGATATCGGCACCAGCCCGCTCTACGCTATTCGCGAGTGCTTTCACCACTCCCATAATATCCCCCTCAATCCGGAAAACGTTCTCGGCATCCTTTCGCTGATCGTTTGGTCGCTGATCATTGTAGTTTCGATCAAATACGTTCTGTTCATAATGCAGGCCGATAACAAAGGCGAGGGCGGAATCTTGGCCTTGATTGCGCTTGTTTCTCCGCACCGGCAGAGAAGAGCCGCCGATAAGGTGCGGTTTGTGATTCCCATCGGAGTGCTGGGGGCCGCCCTGCTCATGGGCGACGGTATGATCACTCCCGCCATCTCCGTGCTTTCCGCGGTGGAAGGTTTGGAAGTGGCCACACCGGTGTTTTCGAAATACGTGATTCCGCTCACGATCGCGATCCTCGTGATGATCTTTTTTCTGCAGAAGAACGGCACTGCCCGGATCGGCGCTGTGTTCGGGCCGGTGATGTTCGTATGGTTCTCCGTGCTTTCCCTGCTTGGCATCGTTTCGATCGTGCAGGCACCCGAGGTGCTCTGGGCGGTGAATCCCTGGCACGCGCTTTTGTTTTTCCAGAACCACGGCTCGGTGGCTTTCGTGGTGCTTGGATCGGTGGTGCTGGTTGTAACGGGCTCCGAAGCGCTTTATGCCGACATGGGCCATTTCGGGCGGCGCCCTATTCAGACCGCCTGGTTCATCGGAGTGCTTCCTGGCCTGTTGCTGAACTATTTCGGCCAAGGCGCTCTGCTCATCCGCGATCCATCGGCCATCCAGAATCCCTTCTTTCTCCTGGCGCCTTCCTGGGCTCTCTATCCGATGGTGTTCTTATCGGCTGCGGCGGCCATCATCGCCTCTCAGGCTTTGATCTCAGGGGTGTTCTCCATTGCCCGGCAGGCGATTCAGCTCGGTTATATTCCGCGTCTTTCCATTACCCATACCTCGAAGGATGAAATCGGCCAGATCTATGTGCCGATGATGAACTGGGTACTCATGCTTGCCACCATTTTCCTGGTGCTCGAGTTCCGCTCCTCCTCGAACCTCGCCGCGGCCTATGGCCTGGCCGCTACTACCACCATGACCTGCACCTCCATCTTGGCGTATTTCGTGATTCGCCGCACTTGGGGCTGGGGCCGCTTCAAGGCCATGATCGTGATTTCTTTTTTCCTGATCTTTGATTTTGCCTTCCTGGGCTCCACTCTGATCAAGATCCCCGACGGCGGCTGGTTCCCCATCATGGTGGGCGGAAGCATCTACTTCCTGATGAGCACCTGGCAGAGAGGCCGGGCCATCGTGGCCGCGCGCCTTATGCAGAACGCCACTCCGATCACGCAGTTCGTGAGAGATGTGGAGCGGCAGCAGCCGCTTCGCGTGCCCGGCATCGCCATCTTCATGACAAGTAACGTGGATTCCACTCCTCCCGCTCTGCTGCATAACCTGAAACACAACCGCATCCTGCACGAGCAGATGGTGCTGCTCACGATCACCACCACCGACGAACCCTACGTGCGCTCTCGGGAGCGAACCAAGGTGGAAACCCTCGCGCCCAATTTCTATCGGATCATCGCCAGCTACGGATTCATGCAGACGCCGAGCATTTTCGAGATCCTCGATTCGGCCAAGAAGCAGGGCTTCAGCTATGTGTTTGAGGAGATCACCTTCTTCCTCGGCCGTGAGACGATCCTGCCCTCGCACCATCCGGGGATGATGATCTGGCGCGAGCGTCTTTTTGCCTTCATGCTGAGGAACGCTCAGCGTGCCACGGCCTTCTATCAGATTCCTCCCGATCAGGTGATCGAGGTGGGAATCCAGGTCGAGATCTAGAGCCCGGCTGCTTTGGGTGGCGAGGGTACGTTAATGGAAGCGTTCGTCAGCTCTCTTCGCTGATTTTCTTCAGCTGCTGGACCAGTTGCTCCGCCGAGTAAGGCTTGAGGAGCAGTCCCTTGATAAAGGGCGCCACTCGCTTGAGGTATTCCTTATCCACCTGAGCACTGGTGGCGAGGATCGGAGTGCGCACGTTTTCCGAGCCTTTAGGGTTTCTTGCCGTGTGGATCACGTTCTCGCCGGTTTCGCGGCCCAGGTAGAGATCCAGCACGATGCAGGAGTACTTTGCGCCCTGTAGCTTGAAGGCGGCATCGCGGCCGTTGTTGGCTATGGTTGTTTTGTATCCCGCGGATTCCAAAAGAGGGAGCAATGGCTCTAGGTGAGCCATATCGCTATCAACAACGAGAATCGGGATGCGTTGTTCCGCCATGGTTATCTAATATCTAGTTTATGGTTATTTTTGGGGAATTAAAATAGACCAGATACTAGAACACCATATGAATGCAATGCGTTTGCCGGAACCGTGTAAAGGGGGCGCCCCGAAAGGCGCCCTTACATTCTGGCGGTTAGCGGCAGTCTGGGCCGCAGCTTTCCCGGTCGCCAAAGAGGAGAGCGTGGCAGGCGTATACGGCAGCCCGGCCTGCATCGGAATCCATGGTTTCCTGGCCAGCGAGGCAGGCGCGGAGAGCAGGGATCTTATCCGTGAGCTGAGCGTGGAAGCAGCTGAAGGCCGCCGAGGTGGGGGCCGACTGGTATCCGGTACGCAGCCAATCGATGCAGGCTCTGTGCTGCTGCAGCTCGCGAGCCGCGTTCAAACCGAGGTAGTAGGCGCGATCGAGGAGAGTGAAGGTTTGGTAGCTCGCCATATTCCAGGGAAGGCAATAGCCAGACGAGCGCTGGGTGAGCATGGCGACCGAGCTGAGGTACTGCAGCGAGAGGCCGCGAGCGCCGGTTACCGAGCACTGGTAAATGGCGTTTTGCTTATCGAGAGTCGGGCTTAGGTGGCTCTGGTTGGGGGCGGTATTGCGGTAGAAAAGAGTCTGGTCCAGGCAGCTTACTTGCGAGGCCTGAGCTTCTGGAGTGGCATGGGGGGAAAAAAGGGCGAGCAAAGATACAAGAATAGATAGGGTCACGGGGGGGTCCTTTCCAGGGTTAAAGGTCGGGCTTTTCTACCACAGGCCCGGCAGCCAGAAAAGAGCGGAGGGAGCGGCCTCGTGGCCACTCCCCCCCGGAAACTGTCAAACAGCTTTTATTCAGCAGACTTCCACGGCTGTTTCAGCCGCGAAGTTTTCCGCACAAGCTCCACGAACTCCTTGCGGTAGTCGTTTTCCTTGCCGTTTACGGCCGTGTGCTTGGCGGCAGTGGCGGCGATCGGCTCAAAGGCCGCCACGCCCTTATGATCCGAATCCTTCAGCAGCATCCCGAAGCCGGCCACGGCTGCGGCGAACTGGAAATCCCCGCTGGCCTTGGCGAAAGCCTTGGCTTCATACTTCACGGGCTTCTCGATCAGCTTCGAAACAGAACCATCCGGATCTTTATAACGAAGCTTCACGGTGAGGGCTTCGCCGTTCTTCACGCCGAGCTCTTTGGGCTCCTCTTTCTTCGGATTCGCCTGGTATTTGAGCGGATCCACGGATCCCGGAGCGTTCTTGCCGGCAGGCACGATCTCGTAGATCGCGGTCACAGTGTGGCCTGCGCCGATCTCGCCCGCGTCTTTTTTGTCGTCGTTGAAATCCTCCTTGGCGAGGAGGCGTTTCTCATAGCCCACGAGGCGGTAGGCGCCCACGTAGGCGGGGTTGAACTCCACCTGTATCTTCACGTCCTTGGCGATGGTGATGAGGGTGCCCGCCATCTGCTCCACGAGCGCCTTCTTGGCTTCGGCCAGGGTGTCGATATAGGCGTAGTTGCCGTTTCCTTTGTCGGAGAGCTTCATCATATTGCTGTCTTTGTAGTTGCCCATGCCGAAGCCGAGCACGGAGAGGAAGGCTCCGGTCTTGGCTTTGTCCACGATGAGCTTCTCGAGCTCGCTCTCGTTGGTGATGCCCACGTTGAAGTCGCCATCGGAGGCGAGCACCACGCGGTTCACTCCGCCTTTCACGAAGCTCGATTGCAGGGTGGAGTAGGCGAGCTGGAGGCCTGCTCCTCCGTTGGTGGATCCGCCTGCGCGGAGGTTGTCGATCGCTTCCTTGATCTTGCGCTTGCTGTCGCCCGAGGTGGGGGGCAGCACGAGGCCGGAAGCGCCGGCGTAAACCACGAGGGAGATGCGGTCCTGGTCCTGCATCTGGTCCACGAGGAGCTTGAGGCTCTCCTGCACGAGAGGCAGTTTGTTGGGCTCATTCATGCTGCCCGACACATCGATCAGGAAGCAGAGGTTGAGGTTGGGGCGCTCCTTCTGCGGGATATCTTTTCCGCGAAGTGCGATGCGCACGAGCTGGTTGCCTTCGGTCCAGGGCGTTTCGGCCATCTCCACGTGCACGGCGAAGGGTTTGCCATCGGTGGGGGGCGCGTAGGCGTAGGGGAAGTAGTTCACCATCTCCTCGATGCGCACGGCATCTTTGGGCGGTATCTGACCGCTGTTCACCATCCGGCGCACGTTGGTGTAAGAGGCGGTGTCTACATCGATCGAGAAGGTGGAGAGAGGTTCCACTGCGGGCTTGATCCAGGGATTTTCCTGGAACTGCGGATAGCTTTCTCCAGAGCTTCCTTCCACGGGAGGAAGGTAAGGTTCCGGCATGGGCGGCCGGCAGCCAGCAGCGCCGGTGCCCGGGCCGCAAGGCATCGGAGCGATCAGCTGCGCGCGTTCTTTCGCCATCATGTTGGGAGCCTGACGGATGCCTCCTGCGGGCCTATTGCCCACCACGGATGACATTGCAGCAGCTCCTGCGGCTCCGCCCTGCGATCCATAGACCGGTGCGGAGGCGGGAGGAGCGATGCGATCGGCGGCAAAGTTATTGGTGACCTGCTGGTCGGGCGCGGCGCTTTCTTCGTCCCGCAAGGCAACGCGATCGTCCTCCGCCAAGATTCCGGCGGAAGGCACGGCTTTTCTCCTGGCAGGAGCCGGCGCAAAGGCGGGAGCCTGCTTTTCGGCTTCCCGCTTTTCCTCTATCACGCCCTGATCCAAGGCTTTGTTGGCTTCCATCCGGCTCTGTTCGAGCACACGAGGTGTGAGCAGGATCGCCACAAGCCCTGCAGCCGCGAGACCGAGGCTGGTATAGGTCCAGCCGCTGAACTTCAGCCAGCCGATTTTTGCCGTCGCTTTTCCTTCGATCTTCGCCCGGTCTTCCAGGCTCAGGCGAGGCTGGGCTTCCTGCGCCAAGCCATGGCTCAGGAAGTTCGCAGCTTCTTTGGTTTCTTCCACGAAAGCCAGGAGCTCAGGATCACTGCCGATCGCCTCTTTCACTTCCTGCGCTTCGCTTTCGCTCAGCTCGCCCAGGGCATAGGCCGTGAGACGGGGATCGTTTATTTCAATCTTGGAATTCGTCATTAGAGGGCTCCTTTCGCGGAGGCTTTCATCTGCTTGCGCACTTCTTTCATCGCTTCGTGGAGCAGCACGCCCACATGCGATACGGAATGGCCTGTAACCTGGCTGATTTCCTGGCAGCTCATGCTTTCCTGGAACTTCAAGCGCACCACTTCCTGTTGATGGGCGGGAAGGGTGCGCAGGATGCCGTTCACCTCTCCCATGCTTTCGTTTTGTTCGAGGGCCGCGTGGGCCAGCGGCTCGATGGCGTTGTCTTGGCTGATGTAGCTCAAGGGCTTCTCCTTCTTCAGATAGTCGAGAGCCAGGTTGCGGCATACATGGAAGAGCCACTCCCTCTCTCGGTTGCGGAGGTTTTCCGGATCTTCTTTCCAGATTCTCGCGAAGGTTTCCTGCACCAGTTCGCGCGCCACTTCGATTTTCACGAAGCGGGCGGCGTAGCGGAGCAGGCGCCCTTCGAACTCCCGCAAGAGCCGTCGCAGCCAGTTCAGCTTTGTTTCTTTCGGTTCCAATCAGCACCCCACAATTGGCGGTTGCGCGCTCCCTTTTTGAGGCCCGCGCTTCCGTCGGGTTCCAACCAGGCTCTTGTGATGAACAAGATCGAGGCAGGTTTTTCTTAGGAGAAAAATGAAGGTGAGATTATTGGATCAATGAAATCGAGGGCTTACAAAGGAAATATTTTAGGGGAGGGGATTAGAGCGGCTTAAAAAAAGAGGGGGCATTGCAAGGCTACTCTCCTTTCCTGCCCCCTTTGGCCTATGGCCTGCGCATTCGGTTATTTGGATTCCGCGAGGGAGCGGGTGTGATGCACGGGAGCCGGCTCCTGGAATCTGCGGAGGAAGTGGTCCATTGCCACCCCCATATAGATGCCGGTAACAGCGATATAACTGTAGAGTAGTGCCCGCTTTGCTGCTTTTTTCAGATCGATCTTGATCACCATAATGCCTCCTGAAGAATGAAAACGTCTCGATTGCTTTGGTTGGGGGCCTTTGCTGGTTATGGAATCTCGACCAGGGCTTCCTCGGTTTTCTCTCCAAGCAAGTCAAACAGCTTGGTCACGATCCCTAGCAAACGTTTCTTGAAGTTCATTATGATGGTGAGGATCACGGCCAGGATCAGCACGTATTCCGTGGTGGTCTGCCCGCTCTCCTCTCTTAGGAAATGGTCTAGCCTCTTCTTGATGCTCATGCGCGGCCTCCGTTCAGGTTTCTTCCCATCCCACGCAAGCCCGGCCGGGCTTCTTAGCTCCAAAAACAGAAAAAGCTGCCGAATCGGCTCCAAGCCGCTAGAATTCCTGGGAAAGAAATTTTCGGTTCACCCACTAAGAAAACGCCTGCCTCATACGTAGACGGTATGGGCAGGTGTGAGATGCAGGCCTTGAAACTGGATAAGAAAAACGAATGGCTGGAATCGCTGGTGAGAGCCCATGAAGGGCGCCTCGTTCGCTACCTTTGCCGCTTTGTGAAGCTCGAGGTGGCCAGGGAATTGGCGCAGGAAGGATTCGTGCGCTTGTGGAATGCGCATTCACCGAACCTGATCGGGCGGGAAAAGGAGTGGCTCTTTTGCGTATGCCGGAATCTGGCCATCGATCACCTCCGCCGCGAAAAGAAGGTGGTGCTCTCCAGCGAAGAGGGCGTGCTCGTGCCGGAGGCCGAGGAAGCGCTTTCCGCGCAGGAGCGGGATTCGGAGCTGCAGAAAACGATCGCAGCCCTGCCGCCGGCCCAGCGCGAAGTGATCCGCCTCAAGTATCAGGAGAGCATGAGCTACCAGGAGATTGCCGGCATCACAGGGCATAGCGTGAGCTATGTGGGAGTGCTGATTCACCAGGCAGTGGAAAAAATGCGAAAGCAGCTTACGGGAGCCCCTTCGAAATGAGCATCGATAAGAAATTACTGACCGCCTTTGCCCTCGGAGAAGCCCGGGGAGATGATCTCGAGCGAGCCCAGGCTTTGGTGGAGAGAGATCCCGAAGCCAAGCGCTTCGTGGAGGAGGTAAAGGCCTTCTCGAAAAGCACCGCCGAGGGCCTGGCGAAAGAAGCGATTCCTCAGGGCAAGGGCATAGATTCCATCCGCGCTGAGATCCAAAAGCGGGGCTCAACCCAGGCCGCCAAGGCGGAGAAGAAACAATACTGGGTGGAAGCGCTCCTGGTGTGTGCCCTTCTGGTGGCCTTCGTGCCTCAAAGCCGGCGAGCTATCATGACCTATTTACAGATGGGATTTCAGAACTCCCAGGGACCGGTGCAAACAGGACAAGCCACGATGGGCGGCCCTTTCTCTGGAGGAGGAGGCCAGGGCCGAGTGGTGCAGGAGAAAAATCTCGAGGCCGGCGCCCACGACAAACTGTTTTCCGCGTTGGGCGAGCTCGAAAGCCGCACCTTTGTGGCGCAGCTAGTGGGCCGTTGCAAGGTGCAGCTTCCCGCGCTCTCGGAGAAAGACAATGCCCAGATCGGTGAAGGGAGCCTTGGTCTTACGCATCACTATGCTGTGGACAAGGCGATCGGAGACTGGCTGCAGGTCACTGTGGCCACGTTCTCTCGCAAGCATTTCACTTGGGAGTCCCAGGAGGAGTTCGGCCGTGGGCAGGACTATACTCTGGTGAAGCGGGCCATGGGCGGGCAGCCTGCCGTGATGTACTTCGTACCCCAGTCTTCCTATGAGCCGGTTTGCGGAGTGCAGGCCACGATAGCTGGCGTGAATTTCGATGACGAAAACGCTGGCGAGGCGAAGGAAGCTCTTCAAAACCTCGCTCGGAAAATCGCTGAAAGCGTGGAGTTCCGTTAGATCGAGATCTCTATCGCTTGCAGGCCGCGGCGGCGAGCACGGGATCGGTGGTGCCAGCCACTTTCACATCAGGCCAGTGCTCCACCACCTGCACTTTGATGTCGGGCCAGTGTTCCACTTCCTGCACCTTTACATCAGGCCAGTGTTCCACTTCCACGATCGTGGCGTCGGGCCAATGTTCCACGAACTGGATCTTGCAATCCGGCCAATGCTCCACCACTTGCACTTTCAGGTCCGGCCAGTGCTCCACTTTCTGCACCTTTATGGTGTTGGCAAGGGCGGGTTGAGCGAGCAGGAAAGCGATGCCTAAAAAACCTACAGCCGACTTGATTGGGTTCATGGGGTCCTCCACGGAAATGGTTACAGGTGCGGGGTCGCCGATAGAAAGCAAAAAGAATACCAGCGGAGAGTCTGTTTTTTCTGGGCAAGAACGAGCAGTGGCTCTTCCTGCGGTGTCAATTTGGGTTCCTGAGCGGAAAAAATTCAATCATTTAACAGCTTGTTAAAGCGGGGTCGCCGGCAAAACGTTAGTTTGGGTGGCTGAGCTCGGGCTTCGCATCGAAGCTCGAGTCGAGGGTTTTCTTCTTCCGAAAGAGAGCGAGCGCCTTCTTGGATTCGTCGATCCGCTCCGGATTGCTTTCGATCATCTCCTGCAGCTCGATCACCACTTCCATAGCATTTGCCGCCAATTTGAACTTTCCCTGCTGAGCCAGCGTGGAAGCGAAGGTGTCCAGCACGGCAAGCAGCGATGGGTTCGAGGCGAACATCACCTTGAGAATCATCTCCGCCTTCTCGGGATTGCGGAGCTTTTTGTCGTCGCAGGTTACATAGAGGTAGGCGAGATTGTTAGCGGCGAGGCCATATCCGGCCGAAGCGCTCTTCTCGAACCACTCCATCGCTTTGGAGCAGCTTCTTTCCACGCCGGCCATTCCCGATGCATGAAAGCCGCCCACGCTGTCCATTGCGAGGGGATCGCCCAAGTTCGCGGCTTCGAGCAGGAGATCGTAGGCTTTCTTCGGATCCTTTACGCGCGGGTCTTTGGCGTAAAGGTGCTTCAGGCCTTCCTCACGAAGCTCCTGGGCCCGGCGAAGCTGCTCGATCTCTTCCGGCTTCAACGGCCGGGGGCCGTTGTTCAGGCCTGAGGCCGGAGCGGGAGGCGGCGCCTGCTG
>CAZTCD010000044.1:0-33156 GCA_964612065.1 uncultured Bdellovibrionales bacterium
CCTTTGCGGAAAGGGTGCGCAGGCCCCAACCGGAATAGAGATCAGACACCATCAATCTCTCGGCTACCCTCTCCGCTCTTTCCCCATCCAATATAGACGCCGCCAGGCAGTGCCCCGGATTCGAGCTCACTACGCTGGCCTGATGTTTTTTCCCATCCAGAGCCAGGGCCACGAAGCCGTCTTTCTCTATCCAGAAGGCCTCATTAAAAGCCTTTTTCAGATCCGCAGCCTGCTGCCTCAGAGAATCGGCCCTTTCGGGTTCGCCCAGGCACTCCGCAATGTTCGCCACGCTCAATTTTGCCTGATAGGTATAGGCCTGAACCTCGCAAAGCGCGATGGGTCCTTCGAGCAAGCTTCCATCGGCATGCGAGATAGAATCAAACGAGTCCTTCCAGCCCTGATTAGTGAGTCCCTTCTCGGAGCGCCGCTCATACTCTACGAAGCCGTCTCCATCGATATCCCCGAAACGATCGATCCACTCCAGGGCAAGCTTGATGTTGGGCCAAAGCTTGCGAATGAATTCCACATCACCTGTTCTTCTTAGATAAAGCCCCGCCAGCCAAAGATACAGGGGAGTGGAATCCACGCTCCCGTAATAGTGCTTAAACGGAACCTCCCCCAAGTTTACGAGCTCCCCATCTCTCACTTCATGCAGGATTTTTCCCGGCTCCGCATCCCGGGTGGAATCATCGGATCCGGCTTGATGATTTCCCAGGTAGGTGAGCACGTCTCTGGCTACCTGTGGAGCCACGAGAAGGCACTGCATGGCCGTGATGATTCCATCCCTTCCGAACACTGTATTATACCAAGGCACGCCAGCGAAGGGATAGCGCTGCCCTCCCACCTCCGAAAGAAGGGAGATCAAATCCAGCTTGGAGCGCCCCACCCAATGATTGAAAAGATTATTGGAGCTCGTGAGATCGGCGATTTCTTTTTTTTGATCCGTAACTTCTTCTTCCAGCTGAAGCAGGCTCACAGGCCAAGCCCGGCGCATTCTTCGCTCCGCGCCCACGCTCATTTCATATACGATTTCCATCTCCCGGAATTTTCCCGGGGCAAGCTCACAGTTGTTATGAAAAGATCCTGCCCCACGCTGCTCCCAATCTTCAGGCAAAGTAACCTGAAGCTGCCGGCGAATTCCGTCTTTCCCGTCATACACAGCCTCGAATCTTCCCCTTCCTATCGGCCCCTGCCTCAAACTGCCCCTCTCGGCCTGCCTTTGAAGCCCCCGAAGCTCAAAGAGATCTTTGAAGTCCGCATGCATACGGATCTCAAGCGGAAGCACAAGGGAATCCAGACCGAAATTCTCGATCCGGATTTTTTCATGGCAACTTCCATTACGGAGGAACTTCATTCTTCCCAGGTGAATTGTGCCTCTATCCATTCGGGAAGGGGATCCGGAAACTTCCGGGTTCGTGAGGTCTGCGCTTAGCACCTCGCACTCCTCGCGCACCGTGGAGCTCAGAAGCTCCGGCCTCCTGCCGGACATCCGAAGCTCAAGGCAGGACAGAAAACGGCAGCCCTTGTAAAATACACCCTGGCTTCTCTCACCGTAATTTCTGATATCCCCGATACGATCGAAGATCGCGAAAGTTTCCCCCTGATTGAGCGTAAGGCGATAGGGATCGAGCTCTGAACGATCTGATATCTTCTCAAGCTCATTGGGATCGATCATGCCATCTCCTTTCGGCATAGAAGCCTCAGGCAGAAAGCTCACTCACAAGATTCAGGCTGCTCTCTTTCCGCCATCCCCGCTTGCGATCCAGCAGCGATTCGAAAATACTTACGTAATCCCTTGCCATCCTTTCCACGCTGAACCTCCTTTCGAACTCCTTCCTGATTTCCGCAGGATCCAAGCCAGGTAGACGGTGAACAGCCTCTACGGCATCCTCAATGGAATCCACGATAAAACCCGTTTTTCCATGCTCCAGAATCTCCGGCACCGATCCATGCCCATAGGCTATCACCGGCGTGCCACAGGCCATGGCCTCGATCATCACCAAACCGAACGGTTCCGGCCAATCGATCGGAAAGAGCAGGGCTTTCGCAGAGGAAAGCAGGCTTTCCTTGCGGGCATCGTTCACCTCTCCCAGATAGTGCACGTGCTGCATACTCATCAGTGGCTCGATCACCTTGTGAAAATAGGATGCATCGGCAGGATCGATCTTTGCTCCCACCATCAAAGGCAGGCCGGATTGCTTGGAGATTTCAATCGCACGATCCAGGCGCTTCTCCGGGGAAATCCGTCCCAGAAACGCGAGAAAGTGCCTCTCTCCTCTTCCTCTGGTGCCGAAGGATTTCGGCAATCCATGGTAAACATTCCCCACCCAGTTCGGCAGAGGGCCTAAGGGTTTTCTTTGAGCGTGCGAGATAGACACCACAGGCATTTCACGGAACTCGCTGTAAAGGAGCTTTTGAGAAGGCAGATCCAGGCGGCCGTGCAAGGTGGTTAGCTGAGGCACTTCATGATTCTTCCAGGTCGGAAAATGCAGGAAGTCGGTATGAAAGTGGACAAGATCGAAACGCGAACTATGCCTGTTCACGATTCCCAGCTGCACGATCTGATAGGGCAGAGAATCCTTATACGCTTCGGTATTCCTCAATGCCCGGTTCACTACCGGAACCAGCTGCGCTCTGGTAGTGGAATCCCCGGAAGCAAACAGGGTAACATCGTGCCCCTGACGTACCAGCTCCTCCGTGAGGTAGTGAACTACCCTCTCCGTGCCTCCGTACTGTTTTGGGGGTACCGACTCGAAAACCGGGGCAACTTGGGCTATGCGCACAGAAAGATCTCCCTGCGCGAAAGAATTCTCGCGCCAAAAAAGCGAATCGATCTTTTGATTGCAATTGTCTTTCCAACTTCCACACAGGCTCAGGCCTTTCCTGAGCGGAGCGGAAGGATTCCTCTATAGATACAGCTTCTGCGGATCCAGCTTTTCCCGGAGAAGACGGAGAACTTCAGGGCTGGGAGGGGCCACCCGTTTCAGATCTTTCGCGATCTTCATGGGCCAGCCGCATTTCGCTTTTACCGTGCTCTCTTCCACGCCCTCATAGATTTCCGTGAGCACCATTTCCGAACCCTCACCCATATCGCGGAACTCACAAACGCCGAGGTCGGTGATCACGGTTACAGGGCCGCCACCGGGGAGCGCGAGATCCGCGCGGGTTTTCCCCATGTTTTTTCCTTCCCGCTTCGATATAAAACGGGTTCCCGGGCTGGTTACGAAATCGCACTTTTCCACGAAGCTCTTCGGGCTCATGCGCATCACGATCAGCAGCCTTCGCGCATGCGTAGCGATCTCACAGGCGCCTCCGCTTCCAGGCAACCGTACTGCGGGATTCTGGTAATCACCGATCACCGTGGTATTGATGTTTCCATAGCGATCCACCTGAGCGCCGCCAAGAAATCCCACTTCGATCAATCCGTTCTGCAGGTAATTTTGAAAAATATCGGCCTGGCTCACGATGGAGAGAGAATCCGTCACAAGGGCCGGATCTCCAATGGAAACCGGCAAGCGATCAGGCACGGCGCCCACAGCGCCCGATTCATAGATCATGAAAAGGTCCGGAGCATGCGTGGCCCGGGCCAGGTTGCAAGCGAGATTGGGAAGGCCGATACCCACGAACACCACATCGTGATCCTTGAGCTCCTGCGCTGCCCGCGCGGCCATGAACTCGGAAGGAGTGCAGGATTCAGAAGCCATAGTTTACTCCTTCACTCATGCGGGCCTTCGCGGCCAGGCGATCCCAGTTCGGGCCCGACATTTTCTTCACGTAGCCGGCTCTGTCCTTCACGCCCATCACGAAATCTTCCAGATAAGTGCGATAGGTATCGGTGGATTTCGAGATCTCTTCCCATTTCACGTAGAAATCATTGTCACGGTCATAAAAGCCCTGCACATAGCTGGGATGCGCGCCCCACGGCTCGTGTACCACGTGATCCACGATGATTGAGGGAATCAAAGTACGATTAGGATCCCGGCGGAGCGCGGAAGTTTCCACGATCTCTTCCGCCACCACGATCACCCGCTTCGCCGCGAACGCAGCTTCCTTTTGCGTGCCCATCAATCCCCACACCTGCGCATTGCCTTCGCGATCAGCGCGTTGGCAGTGGAGAATGGTCACATCTGGATTCACCGCAGGCACCGTTGCCAGCTTTTCGCCGGTATACGGGCAGGTAACGGAGCGAATGAGGGTATTCGCATCGCCGATATTGGTGCCTTCATAATTTTTGAGCGTCCAGAAAGGAAGGCCTGAGCTTCCCGCGAGAAAGCGGCAAACCATCCCGAAATGAGAATACTCCTCGAGCTCCAGCCGCTCTTTCGAGTCCTTTTGCGAACGGCGGCGAAGAGCGTGCAGGCTTCCCACTCCCGGATTCCCGGCCCAACTGAACACCAGGCGCTTGAGGCAACCCGCCTCGATCATCTGGTCGAAAACGAGATCGGGAGTGAGGCGAATCCCGGTAAGGTCCTTGATCCCCTGCCGGATGATCTCGTGGCCGGCGGCGAAGCAGATAAGATGGGTAAAGCCATCAATCACCACGCTGCTGCCGGGCTTCACCGCATCGGCCACCGCCTCCTTCATTGAAGCCAGCTTGTTTCGTCTCGTTTTCGCCGATTTTTCCATAAATCAACCCAGCTCTTTGAAACACTCTTCCATTACGTTCAAGGCAATCTTGATCTCGTGCGGCCCCACCACCAAAGGCGGCGCCAAGCGTATCGTGCTCTGCCCGCAGGAAAGCAGGAGGAGGCCCTTGCGAAAGGCCAGCTGCTCAAGCTTACCTACATACTCCGCCGCAGGTGTTTTCGTTCCCGGCTCTACGAACTCCACGCCCACCATGAAGCCAGGGCCGCGGATATCGCCGATACGGGGATACTTCTTCTGCAGCTCTTTCAATCCGGCCGTGAGAATCTCACCGTTCTTGCGGATTTCAGGGAGCAAGCCTTCCACCACCTGGAGCGTGGCCAGGCCGGCCGCGCAGCAAACAGGATTGCCGCCATAGGTGCTGCCATGGCTGGCACGGGGCCAGGTCATCACGCTTTCCTTGGCAATGATGGCGCCGAGAGGCATTCCGGATGCGATTCCCTTGGCCGAGAGGATGATGTCAGGAGCCACGCCGAAAAACTCGGCCGCAAACATCTCACCCGTGCGCCCGATCCCGCTCTGGATCTCGTCGAACACGAGAAGGATGCCGTGCTTGTCACAAAGTTCGCGGAGGTAGGTAAGGAACTTCTTGGGCGGAGTAACATAACCTCCCTCTCCAAGAATGGGCTCCACAAAGATCGCGGCCACTTCCTTGGGGTCCATCTGGCTGTGGAAAAGCTCGGCGTCGAGATCAGGGATCCAATCTTTTTCGGTGCGATAAGGATTGGGGAACGGCACGTGGGTAACTCCGGGAAGGAGAGGCCCAAAGAACGCACGCTGCTTCACTTTCGAGCAGGTGAGCGAGGTGGCACCCAAGGTGCGTCCATGAAAAGCACCCTTGAAGGCGATGATCTGCTGCCGCTTCGTATGATAGCGAGCCAATTTGATCGCGCCTTCTACCGCTTCGGTTCCCGAGTTGGTGAGAAAGACGCGTTTCTTTCCCATCGCAGGCACGTAGCCAGCGAGCTTTTCACAGACAGCAGCGAAGCTTTCGTAGTAAAAATCGGTGGCGCAGATATGGAGGAACTTATCCGCCGCCTCTTTGATAGCGCTCACCACTTTGGGGTGAGAGTGGCCTGTGGAGGCCACGGCGATTCCCGCCATGAAATCGAGGTAACGGTTTCCGTCTACATCGATCACCCAGGGGCCCTCGCCCCTTTCCACTACCAGAGGGTATTCCTTGATATAAGAAGGCGAGGCCACCTTTTCGTCCCGCGCGATGATGGCTTTGGCTTTCGGGCCTGGAGGGGCCACTTTGATTTCCGGGAAAAACTGCACGTTCTGGCTCATAGGTCCTACTCCATCCTTGTCTGGGACTGCTCACGCATGAATTGGGAAACATAATAGGGGCCGCATCCGCCCTTGCCGGTGGATCCACTTCCCTTCCAGCCGCTGAACGCCTGCACCCCCGGCCAAGCACCGGTGGTAACGCCCGTTCTGCGATTGGAGTAAAGAACTCCGGCCTCGATATTGTCCATGAAGTATTCGATCTCTTCCTTCTTGCCGCTGAAGATGCCGGCGGTGAGCCCGTACTCGCTATTGCTCGCCTCAGTAACGGCCTCGGCGAGAGTTTCGAAAGTATCGAGAAGGAGGAAGGGCGAGAAAAGCTCATCCTGGAAAAGATGATGGCCGCGGGGCAATTCTGCGAGCACTGGAGCCACGAAATAGCCATCAGGCAAGCCAGCGGGCAGCTCGGCACCGATATGCACTTTTCCTGCTTTCGCTTCTTCGAGGGCTTTCATGTGCCGGGCGCGGGCTTTTTCGTTGATCAAAGGGCCCACGAACACGTCTCGATCAGAGGGATCGCCGATCTTGAGCTTCTTGGCCTTCTCCACGAATTTGGAAACGAATTCCTCTTTGCGGGCCCTATGCACGAATACCCTGGAGAGAGCACTGCACTTCTGGCCGCTCAATCCGTAAGCGGAGCGCACGCAGCCATCAGTGGCAGCATCGATATCCGCGCTCTCGCAGATGATGGCCGGATTTTTTCCGCCCATTTCAAGCAAGGCAGGCTTGGGATAATTTGTGGATATCGCGCGCATCAAGCTCATGCCCACGTCTTTGCTGCCGGTGAACACCACTCCTGCCAGCTTTGGGTGATGCACGAGAGCATCTCCCAAAGTTTTGCCGCCGCCATAGATCACCTGAAGCACGCTTTCGGGCAGGCCAGCGTCTCTCAAGCACTCGAACAGCTTGTGAGCCGTCCAGGGAGTTTCGCTGCTGGGTTTCAGGATCACGGAATTCCCGCCAAGAAGAGCCGCGCCTGTCATGCCGGCAGCGAGGGCTGCGGGAAAATTGAAGGGCGCGATCACCGCGAACACTCCATAAGGCCGCAGCACGCTTCGGGTATTTTCGTTAGGGGAAAGCTTGGCGAGCGGCTTCAAATAACCGTTATTTTCCTCAAGCTGGCCCGCATAGTAGCGGAATAGGTCTGCCGACTCTTCCACATCTCCGAGGCTCTCGAGCCGCGTTTTTCCGGTTTCGAGAGTCACGATCGCCGAGATCTCCATCCGACGCTCGGAAATCAGATCCGCAGCTTTGCGGATGATACGAACGCGCTCTTTCCAATCGGTTTTTCCCCAGGAGGCCTGGGCCTTGCAGGAGGCCTCATACACGCGGTTGATTTCAGAGGTGGGAAGGGTGTGGAATTTCGCAAGCAGCTCGCTTTTGTTAACCGGATTCTTATCCTCAAGAAAGGAGCCACTTTGGAACGCTTTGCCGCCGATCACCGAAGTGAATTCCTGCCCGAGCTTGCTTCGCTCTTTTTTCAAAGCTGCTTCAAACATCGTGTGCAGCTCACTGAGATCGGCATTCAAAACGGAGTATGTGATTCGGAAGGTCATCTTGCGGCTCCTTTCGAAAACGGTACAGCTTTGGAAAAGATGCGGCTGCGCTGTTTTCAACTTGGCTTCAAATTGGACTGGGAGTGAACTCCCCTTTCGAGCTGAACCGAAACGAGAAAATCCTGTGCTTAAGAAAGAAGCGCTGTCACCCCTAGGCAGCGATCCTTAAGATTGTGGAATCACGCTAAGATATAGTAGGGCTGTTTGTCAATTTGACAGGCTTCTCACCAATATAGCCACGCCTTGCCCCCCGCTAACGCAGAGAGTTGCTACGCCGAGCGCACCGGGTTTTTTCTTGAGCTGATGGAGAAGAGTAACCAATACTCGCGCACCGGAAGCTCCGATAGGGTGGCCGATGGCGATGGATCCACCCCGGGGATTGAGTTTCTCGTCGGGGATCTTCAGCTCCTGCTGGCAGGCGATCACCTGGGCCGCGAAAGCCTCGTTCAGCTCGAATATTTCGATATCGTCGATCGTGAGTCCCTGGCGGGAGAGAAGATTTCTCACCGCAGGAATCGGGCCCAGCCCCATGCGCTTCGGATCCAGAGCCACGGTTTCATAATCCAGAAACTCCGCCATCGCATGCGGGCCCTGAACCGAGGAAAGATGCAGAAAGGCCGCGCCATCCGTGATCCCGCTGGAGTTCCCGGCGGTGATCGTTCCTTTCTTGGGATCAAAAACCGGGGGGAGCTTGGCCAGGCTCGCCATCGTGGTATCGCCCCTACGGTGCTCATCTTCTTTGAGGGCAGCGATTTTTCCCTCTCCGGGGATTTCAAAAGTCTCATCAGCATAGGCGCCGGAAGCCCAGGCCGCCTCCGCTTTCTGCTGGGAACGCAAAGCAAACTGATCCTGCGCCTCGCGCGTGATGCCCCTTTCATCCGCCAGAAAACGCTGCACGGTTTCCCCCATCACCATATCGGCGATGGCGCAGTGAAATCCGTCCTGAGTCATTCCGTCCACGATCTTGGCGTGGCCCATACGCAATCCCCAGCGGGCGTTAGGCATAAGATAAGGAGTGTTCGACATACTTTCCACTCCCCCGGCCCATACGGAAGTGGCTTTGCCCAAAGCAATCTTTTCCGCGCCGGCAAAAACCGCAGTAAGGCCGGAAGCACAGGCTTGATTTACTGTGATCGCGGGAACAGATTCCGGCAATCCGGCAAACACGGTGGCCTGACGTGCAGGATTCGGACCTGCTCCTGCCTGCCTGGCATGGCCCAGAAATACCCATTCCGGAAGGGCGGCTTCGGGCGCGCGCTTTATAGCCTCCTGAAGCACCAAAGTGGCAAGCCTTGGAGCCGATAGGCGCTTTAAGGTGCCCCCGAACTTACCGATCGGGGATCGAGTGGCCGCACCAATATAAATGGGCCGGGAAAAAACCGAGCTAGCCGCGCTATCGACTTTGTTATTCATGGGCTCTATAGTTAGCACAAGCGCATGAAAGAGATAAAGTACCCCGACGGCAACGTACTCCTCCGGAACCTGAGCCGGAGCTTTCCCGTGATTTCACATGGGGAAGGCGTTTACCTTTACGATACCTCGGGCAGAAAGTACTTCGATGCCGCGGGCGGCGCGCTGGTGAATAGCGTAGGCCACGGGAATAAGGAAGTGGCCGCCCGCATCGGAGAGCAGCTTTCGCGTGTGGCCTATGTGAACGGAACCCAATTCACAAGCGAACCCACCGAGCTCTTGGCCCAAAAATTGGCAAAGCTTTCTCCGGATCCCGGACTGAACCGCTCCTTCTTCCTTTGCTCAGGCTCTGAAGCCGTGGAAGCCGCCGTGAAATTCGTGCGACAGCTTTGGATGGAACGCAACCAGCCCAAACGCCATAAGCTCATCGCCCGCGCTCCCAGTTACCATGGCAACACTCTCTATGCCCTTTCGGCCTCCGCCCGGCCTCATTATAAAAAGTTCTACGGCCCCCTTCTCCACGATGTGGTGGTGATCCCCGCGCCCTATGAATACCGTTCGGCCGTTGCAGATTATGCTCGAGATGGTGCCGAGCACTATGCCGGGCAGCTGGAAGAGGCGATCAAAGAGCATGGCCCGGATGAAATCGCGGCCTTCATCTTTGAGCCCATTATTGGCTCTTCGGCAGGAGCCAGCCTGCCTCCTCCAGGTTATTTCGATAAGGTGCAGGAGATCTGCCGCCGCTATGGAATCCTGATGATTGCCGACGAGATCATGTGCGGTGCAGGACGCACAGGTAAGTTTTTTGCTTCGGAGCATTTCGGGCTCAAGCCGGATCTATTGCTTCTCGGAAAAGGAATCTCGAGCGGATATGTGCCCTTGAGCGCGGTGCTGGTGCGCGATGAACATGTGCGAGAGATGAAAGCCGGTACGGGCTATTTCATGCACGCCCAAACTTTCCTGCAAGCCCCCTCCATGACCAGCGCCGGCTTGGCCGCTCTCGAATGGATGGAAAAAATGGGCGCAGTGGAGAATTCGGCGAAGATGGGCAAGCTACTTCACGAGGAGCTAAATGCGCATCTCGGCGGCCACCCCCATGTTGGATTTATCAGCGGGCGCGGATTATTCGCCGGCATCGAGCTCGTGGAAGATAAATCCACGAAGCGGCCATTTGATCGATCGAAGAAAATCGCGGAAGGATTTACCACCCACGCGTTCGGCCAAGGCCTGATTGTGTGGCCCAATGTGGGCCAGGCGGATGGCGTGAACGGTGATCTGTTCATGATCGGGCCGCAGCTGATGACTTCCGCGGATCAGGTGCGGGAACTGACTTCTCTTCTCCAGAACGCGCTCGAGAGTTTTTTTAAGAAATGAGTTTTTAAAGCCCTACGGGCATTATTTTTCCACATCCGCCCAAGGAAGATTGTTGCAACGAAGCACCTCGGTACCGAATATTCCCTGCTTCGCCTGCCAACTCACGTAATCGAAAAGCATCTTTTTCCGTGCTTCATTTATCCGAAGCCCCCTGCCGCGAACCAGCTTCCCGCAACGGTCTCTGTAGATCGCAATCTGGGTACCGAGCGGGCAGATCACGCGGCGATGAGGCGGATTCGGATCGCGAAGCCGGCAGGAAGGATCAGACTCATCCGTTTCGGCATGATCACAGGTTTCGCCTCCTTTGCGAATCAGAGTGGTGGCACCCTGCACGCAAGTGATATGAAGCTGATTGCAGGCGGACTCGCATTTTCCGCGCACTTCTGTTTCGATCCGGCACCGATCCTTACAGGAATCCTCCACGGCCATGATGAGCTTGGAGTGCCACTCGGTTTCGCCTCCTCCGGCCTGCTCGGTAATCACTTCGAAAACCCCGCTTTTCCGTTTCTTCATTTTGGCGATCACCTTGTTCACAGCCTTCAGATCGCGGCTAGGATGCTCTTCCGTGTCGAGAGAACCGGATAGATAGACCTGCTGATCGGTACCGTTGTCGCAGTAGCGAAGGACCCCATCGTCGCCCTCCTCCTCTCCGGGCAGTTCCACCGCTTCCGAAACCTCGAAACTCTGGCACTGCGTTTTGGCGAAAACAGCGCCTCTCGAATGAGCTGGGCGGGAGATGATAAAAAACAAGAGTAGAGTAGTGACTAGGAGTTTCATTCTTAAATGATGAAGAGTTTTCCTTCCGGATCCAACCCTGGGCTAAAAATGAAACTTGCCCGATCAAGTAGGGTGCCTAAAGAAGGGCTGATTCGTAGACAGATTCGGCGACCAATAACACCCCACATCAACACAAAGAACCATGAAGCTTTGCCAGGAAAAGCAAGATATGCACTTGACTGGCCCTACTTCCGCCGCCAAGCTCAAACCGCGTGGATTACCCCCGAAATTTGCGAGAATTCGACCGACTATTTGCCCACAAAGAAGCCTGCCTGCGGTTTCTGGAACAGGTTCGCTGGGGAAACGGTTTCCGCTGCCAGGCCTGCGGTGATTCACGGTTCTGGGCACTCAGCACAGGGCTGCGCCGCTGCCAGAGCTGCCGCTTTAAAAACTCCGTAAAGACCGGGACCATTTTTGAATCCAGCCGTCTGCCGCTGAAGATGTGGTTCTATGCGATCTGGTGGATCACTTCCCATAAAACAGGAGTGAGCGCCCTCGATCTGCAAAAAGACGTAGGCCTTGGAAGCTACCGAAGCGCATGGTTGCTGCTGCACAAGATCCGGAATGCGATGGCTAGCAATGATTTCGAGCCGCTCTCGGGCGAGGTAGAAATCGGCGAAGCACTCACAGGCGGTCTCCGCCCCACTAAGCTGCTGATTGCTGTGGAAGCCACGGGGCCGAAGCGGGTGGGCCGGATCCGGATCGTGCGCGCGCCTTCCAGCTCGGATGGGATTGGTTCGTTTCTCGCTCAATTCATCAAGAGAGGCTCTACCGTGCGCACCAGCGGGGGGATAACGGTGCCGATTCTTTCTCATTTCCATTACCGCTTTCAGGTGTCGCGAGAGAGGAAAGCGCCTCTGCCACTGGTGCAGCTGGTGTCCGATCAACTCGAGCGATGGCTGCAAGGCACCCTTCACGGGCGCGTGGAGCCAAAACACCTCGATAGCTACCTGCGTGAGTTCGTTTTCCGTTTCAACTATCGGCTGGCAAAAAATCGCGGCCTGCTCTTTCAGCGTGTAATCGAGAATGCGGTGCGAATAGAGCCTTCATCCTACCAGACGATCACGGCCGCCAAATAGCCATAGGGCCATTCAAGTGCATAAGTGAATGAGGTCCTGTTTTGCTTCCGATTTCGTAACCAATCTCTGACAAAACACGGCCAAGAATTCATCAATCCGCGGGATTGCATTCGCGGCCATCGTGCTTCACTGTTGTTTGCGCAACGGAAGGAGAAACGCGATGAACGAAGCACGAAAAGTTTTCAGCGAAGATCAATGGGCCGTCATTCTCGGGGCCTCCAGTGGTTTCGGCCTCGCTACCGCAAAGAAACTCGCGGCCTCAGGCATGAGCATCTGTGCCGTACACCGTGATCGCCGCGGCTCCATGGAGCGCATCGAGCAGGATTTTTCCGAGATTCGCGCACACGGTGCCGGCCTCCTCACCCTCAACCTCGATGCGCTCAGTGCGGAGGGCATGAATAGCGTGCTGCCTCTCTTGAAGGAAAAGCTGGGGGCCAAAGGAAAAGTGCGCGTGCTCCTGCATTCGATCGCTTACGGAAACCTGAAGCCGATCGCCCCCGGCGCGAACGATGGCCCGCTGATCGAAGAGGAAGATATGGCCCGCACCATTCACAGCATGGGCACGAGCCTGCTTTCTTGGGTGCAACGCCTGCACAAGGAAGAGTGCTTTGCCCCCGATGCCCGCGTGATCGGCCTCACCAGCGAAGGAAACGAAATCGCCTGGAAGGGTTATGCCGCGGTTTCAGCGGCCAAATGCGCCCTCGAATCCGTTTCTCGCTCGATCGCCGTCGAGTTCGCTCCTTTCGGGATCCGCTCCAACATCATCCAGGCCGGCGTAACCGATACCCCTGCCCTGCGCCTCATTCCGGGCAGCGATAAGATGAAAGAGTCGGCCGTTCTCCGCAATCCCATGCGCCGCCTCACCACTCCCGCTGATGTGGCCAATGCCATCTACCTTTTGAGCCTCGAGGAAGCGTCCTGGATCAATGGAGCCTTGCTCCGCGTGGACGGAGGAGAGCACATTGGATCCGCGTGATTTGGCTCCCGATCATGGTGGCGAGCTCTTCCTTCACGGCATCGGGCATTTCCATCCAGAGACCGTGATCGATAATGCGTTCCTCGAATCGCTCGAAATCGGCACCACGGATAGCTGGATCATGGATCGCGTGGGCATCCGCAAGCGCCGCACCGTGCTTCCGCTCGAGTATGTGCGGGAAGTGAGCCGCACCAAGGTAGCCGACCCCGCCGCCGCCGCTCGTGCCGCTCTTCAAACCAATGCCCAAACCGCGGTGGAAGCGGCCCGCATGGCGCTCCAACGGGCAAAGCTCGAGCCCAAGGATATCGGCCTGGTGATCGCGGGCGGTTGTTCGCCCAGCCACACCATTCCCGCAGAAGCCTGCCTCGTGGCGGCCGAGCTCGGGCTCACCGTGCCTGCTTATGATATCAGCTCTGCTTGCTCGAGCTTCGCTGTGCAGCTCGACGCTCTCCGGGCCATGCGGCCTGAGGCGCTTCCGGAATTCATTCTCGTGATAAACGCCGAAAATAATTCCCGCGTGGTGAATTATTCCGATCGGAGCACCGCTGTGCTCTGGGGCGATTGCAGCACGGCCGCGATCGTTTCCATGCGGCGGCCCTCACGCTTCGCGCTCCACTACAGCACGGTGGAATCCGATCCCTCGGGCTGGAGCAAGGTGGTGATTCCCACGGGCGGGCAGTTCTCGCAGAATGGCCATGCCGTGCAGACCTTCGCTATAAGAAAATCCCTCGCCACCTTGAGCCGCTTGCGCGGTCGCCTGCTGCGCGATCCGGCGAAGATGATCTATATCGGACACCAGGCCAACCTCACCATGCTTCGCTCTGTTTGCGAGCGAGGCGAGATCCCCGCCGACCGCCACCTCTATAACGTGGACGAATACGGTAATTGCGGCGCCGCCGGAGCGCCCAGCGTGCTCTCCCAGAACTGGAACGCATTCCGCAAGGGCGACGAGATCGGCCTCGTGGTGGTGGGTTCCGGCCTCACCTGGGGCGGCCTGCTCCTCGACGTACGGAGTGATGCATGAAATACAGCGAGTTCCTCGAAAAAACTTCCTTCACCCAGGAAGAGCTCCTGGCTTCCGCCTGGGGCACTCTTGTGGAGGATCCGCCCACCCACGGCGTGCCCACCCTCCCCGCTCCTCCGCTTCTCATGTTCGATCGCATCCCTGAAGTGAGCCACCGCGGATCGCAAGGCCGCATCGTGGCCGAGCAGGACATCCGCCTCGATGCCTGGTTTTTCCAGTGCCACTTCCGCTCCGATCCCGTGCAGCCCGGCTGCCTCGGCGTGGATGCGATCTGGCAGCTGCTCGGTTTCTACGCCGCAATCCGCGGTGCCGCCGGCGCAGGAAGAGCTCTCGGCGCAAAGGAAATTGAGTTCTCCGGCCAGATCCGCCCTCACAACAAGATCGTGCGCTACGAAGTAGACGTGCGCCGCTACTCCTCCCTCGCCGATAGCGGGATCGCCATCGTGATCGGCAGCGGCACCGTGCTCGTGGACGGCGAAGCCATCTATTCCGTGAAAGACGCCAAGGTAGGAGTGTTCGGAGGCATCCGCTACGAAGCCTATCCCCATGCCGCCAAAAACTCTCGCGGCGGATTGATGCGGCCGGAGGAAAGAGCATGAGCACCATACTGACCCCCGCCCAGATTCTCGAGCTGATTCCCCAGCGCGAGCCCTTCCGCTTCGTGGATGAAATCCTGGAGGTGGACGAGCTGAAGATCACCGGAACCTACCGCTTCCGCCCGGAAGAGGATTTTTACCGCGGCCACTTCCCCGGCCACCCGGTTACTCCGGGCGTGATCCTTCTCGAATCGATGTGCCAGGTGGGAGTGGTGGCGCTCGGAATCTATCTGCTTTCGATGGAAGAGAGCCCCGAAGAAGCCAGCCGCTGGACCACGATGTTTTCCGATGCCCAGGTGGAATTCTCGAAGCCGGTGTTTCCCGGCCAGAAGGTGACGATCCGGGGTGAAAGAATATTCTGGCGGCGGAAAAAGCTCCGCTGCCGCGTGGAAATGACCGCCGAAGACGGCAGCCTGATCGCAGTGGCTACCGTTTCGGGGATGGGAGTGAAGCATGAATGAGCAAAACCGAGTAGTGATCACGGGCATGGGAGTGGTGGCCGCGAACGCGCATGGGCTTGAATCCTTTGCGCAAGCTCTGCGGCAAGGCAAATCAGGCATCCGCCATCACAGCAAGCTCGCCGAGCTCGGCTTCACCTGCCAGGTGGGTGGAATTCCCGAGCTCTCGGAAGAGCTCAAGCGAAATTACTTCAGCGAGGAAGCTATCCTTGCGATGAATTCCGCCATGACCTATGCCGGAATCGCCGGGATCGACTGCTGGAAAGACGCAGGCTTCACCGTGGCTCCCGATTCTCCTACCGACTGGGACACCGGCGCCGTGATCGGCACGGGAATCGGCGGGGCCGACACCATGGGAGATACCCTCGTGCCCCGGGTTACCGAAGGCAAGGTGAGGCGGCTCGGCAGCTCCATGGTGGAACAGATCATGGGCAGCTCCGTGAGCGCTCTCGTGGGAGGAAAGCTCGGCCTCGGCGGGCAAGTGACCTCCAACAGCAGCGCCTGCACCACCGGCACCGAAGCGATCGTGCACGCCTTCCAAACGGTGCGCGAGGGCCGGGCCAAGCGCATGCTAGCGGGCGGCGCGGAAGGATCCTCTCACTATATCTGGGCTGGCTTCGATGCGATGCGCGTGCTCGCCAGGGGCTTTAATGAAAGGCCGGAGGACGCCTCTCGCCCGATGAGCGCGAGCGCAGCGGGCTTTGCGCCATCCTCGGGAGCGGGCGTGGTGATGGTGGAGAGCCTCGAAAGCGCCCGTGCTCGTGGCGCCCGCATCTATGCCGAGGTTCTCGGCGCCCAAGTGAATAGCGGAGGCCAGAGAGGTGGCGGCAGTATGACGGCTCCGAATCCGGAAGGCGTGGTTCGCTGCATCCGGCAAGCCATTCTCCAGGCCGGAATCTCACCGGGAGATATCGATCTCATCAACGGCCACCTCACGGCCACGATGGCGGATCCTCTCGAAGTGGCCAACTGGCAGCGCGCCCTCGAATGCGCTCCTGAGCAACTGCCCCTGATCCAATCCACCAAATCTATGGTGGGGCACGGCCTCGGTGCGGCCGGCGGGATCGAGGCAGTAGCGGCTCTCCTGCAGCTCCACCACGGCTTCACCCACGGATCCCGCAATTGCGAGGATTTGCACCCCGCCCTCGCTCCCTACAGCAAAAGCGTGGTGCACCAAACCCGTGATTTCGCCCCCCAAATCGTGGCCAAGTCGAGCTTCGGCTTCGGCGATGTGAACGGCTGCCTGATTTTCAGAAAATGGAACTAAACCAAACAAGGAGACCACAATGAATCAAACTGAAACTCTGTCAAAAGTGATCAAGACCATCACCCCTTACGCGAAAAACCAGACGGCTCTCGCTGCGGCGAATTCCGACACCCGCCTCCTCGAGGATCTCGGCGTGAATTCCGCCCGTCTCGTGGACATCGTTCTCGCCTTCGAAGACGAGTTCAATATCGCGATCGACGACGAAACCGCTGATAAAATCCGCACCGTGGGCGATGCCGTTACCATGATCGCGGCAAAAACCTCGCACTAAGTGCTCAGCCGGCAAGATAAAATCGGGCTCTGGATCCAGCTCAAGATATCCAGAGCCCTCATTCCCCTGAGCTATTTCCTGGCCATCGCCTGGATGAAGCTCGCGCGCGGATACCGCATCCCCGAGTTGAAGCGGGCACAAAAACAGTTCCGCGAACTCCTCCGTGAGAGCGATGGCCCTTTCGTGATCTGCGGCAACCACCTCACCGCGATTGATTCCCTTCTGATCATGTGGGCGCTCACCCCGGGCTGGAGAGCATCTCTCGCTCCCAAGCTCATGCCCTGGAATCTCCCCGATAAAAACAACTTCTCCGGAAATTTCGCCATCCGCTTCCTCTGCTATGTGGGCCGCTGCATTCCGATTACGCGCCTTGGCCCCCGCGAGGAGGTACGCCGCGTGCTCGATAAGGTGGGCCTTCTGCTTGAGCGCGGCAACTCCATCATGATCTTTCCGGAAGGCGGTCGCAGCCGCGTGGGCCGCGTGGACACCGAAAATTTCAGCTATGGCGTGGGCACGATCCTCCAGCAGAATCCGCAGGCGCGCGTGCTTTGCGTATTCTTCCGCGGAGCCAAGCAGAAGGATTTCAGCAACCTCCCTGCCCGCAGCGACGAATTCTATATCGATATGCGAGTCATGAAACCCACCTCTTCGCATGCGGGCCTTCGTGGCGCGCGCGATATCTCCACCAAGATCATTCATGAGCTTGCCGCCATGGAAAACACCTACTTCGGCGAAGAGCTGCATGCTGCTCGGTAATGATCTGGTAGACCTCCAGATCAACCTTCCGCTGCGCAAGGAAGCGGATACTCGTTTCCTTCAGCGCGTATTCACGGAGAAAGAACGCGACTGCATCCACTCCTCGGCCACGCCCGGGCTCGCGCTCTGGCTTCTCTGGGCAGCCAAGGAGAGCCTCTTCAAAGCCGGGAGCAAGCTGGAACCCGGGCTTATTTTCTCCCACTCGAGATTCACTCTTCCGGATGAGCAGCTCCCCCACGTCTCCGCTTGCGGATTTCCCACTGGCAGCATGACTCTGCAGTCGAAATTCAGCAGCCAGCCTGCAAAACTCCATTTTGAATGGACGAAGCAATGGATCCACTGCGTGGCGGCCCTAGGGCACGCTGGCTCCTGGGTGAGCGAGGTGGCCGAAGGCGGAAAGGTGCGCGGCGGGAAGCTGACAGCGAGAGAGGAAGAATCCGTGCATTCAGAAGAATCGCGCGAGGTGCGCCTCCTCGCCCATAATCTTCTCTCCGAGCATTTCTCCGTCCGAAGAGCGGAAGTAGTGCGCACACGGAAGGCAGGTGGGTTCCACCATCCCACCGTGCTAGTCGATAGTTCCGTAGCGCAAGAGATCGACATCTCTCTCTCCCACGATGGGGCTTTCGTGGCAGCCTGCTGCTCACGTTCTGCCACCTAAAGCCCACGGGTGAGCACAGGATCAATTTGTGATAACCTGCTCCTTAATACTTAAGGATCGATCGTGCAGAAAAAGATTGCGGAAAAATGGTTCGAGCTGAATGTAGTCGGAAGTGGCGTCTCACAGATTCGAGAGATTCATGTGGAGCCTTGGCTGGCCTGCAATATCTGGCTGATCCAAGGCAGGGATCGCGATATCCTGGTGGATGCAGGCCTTGGCCTGCGCTCCCTCAAGCAGGAGCTTCCGCAGCTTTCCGGCCGCCCGCTGATCGCTGTACTCAGCCATTCCCATTTCGATCATTGCGGGGGACTGCACGAATTCGAAGACCGCCGCGGCCACGCCTCCGAGGCCGAGATTATGGCGAGCCCGGATTGCGCGAACACTCTCGCTGATACCGGCTATCTTCGGATGGAGGCCTTTTCCGCGCTCCCCCATCCAGGCTTCACACCTGAAACTTACCGGCTCAAAGCCGCCCCTTTCACCAGCTTCTTGCAGGAGGGAGACGTGCTCGATCTCGGAGATCGTGTGTTTCGCGTTTTTCACCTGCCCGGGCATTCGCCTGGTTCATTGGCCCTGTATGAGAAGAGTACGGAAACGCTGTTTAGCGGCGACATTCTCTACGACGGCAGCCTGATCGATAATCTTGCGCATTCCAATGCCGAGCAATACCGGGATTCGCTGCTGAGGCTGAAAGAACTTCCCGTGCGCACCGTGCATGCCGGCCACTACGGATCGTTTGGCGGAGATAAAATGCGCCAGGTCATCGACGAATATCTTGCGGGAGGGAGACGAGTAGGTGATCCGGAAAAATGGGTGAATTCCGAGATCGCCAAAGGTTAGGTCTGCCTGAAACTTCAGCGCAAAGACTGCTTTCTGCGCGGGGCTCAGAATATTAAGGCCGGATCAGGGGCTCTGAATGCTACGGCCTGAGCCCGTCTTCGGGCAGTACCCACCACGAACCGTGATGAACCTGATCTACTTGCGGTTACGGTCGCTCAACAGCGCGAAGAGGACAAAAAATTAGAGCCTGTCGAGGGTAATTCTCGACAGGCTCTAAAATGGTTGGGGTGCTAGGATTCGAACCTAGGAATGACGGAATCAAAATCCGTTAACTTACCGCTTGTCGACACCCCAACACGCGAAGCATTGTTATGCCAATGGTGCGGAAAACTTGCAAGCTTAGCCCTACTTAAGAAACCAATTGCGCATCGAGTTATATTAAAAAGCCCCCTTTTTCCCCAAACGCCCCCACCGCAAACCCCGATTCGCCGCAAAGCATGATAAGGGCTCGTATAGACAGGAAAAATGAATCCGAATTCCGGGGGAACTCATGAGCAGCACTTTCACTCTTTTGGCCTTTCTCTTCCTATCTCCCTTCGCGAATGCGTTTGAGGGCTCCATCTCCTTCACCAGCGAGGAGCAGGTACGCCACGAAGCAGGCATCGACACCCTGATGAAAGAAGCCGTGGCCTGCAGCAGAGCGGATTTCGAAAGGCATACCGCATTTTTCAAGCGTTATGGCTTCTCTCCCTTCTACGGCGAAGGATCTGATTTCGGACAAAAATCAGAATCCAAAAAGCGCCGCTATCTGCGCAAAAAAGGTTTCGATCCCGATCTTCTCGACGAAATGGAGGCCATGAGCTGCGTGGGCTATGTGATGAAATGCCTGGGCAAGGGCTTTGCGGCAGCCGGCCAGAACGATCTTTGGCAGCGCATCCGTACATTCACCAAACAAAACGGCAGTGGAGGCCTCGCCCTTCAGCACGGATTGCAGAAACTGGGCTGGAAAGTACTGTTCTGGCTCCCCGACGAACGGCGCAATAACGCCCGGGCAGAATATGAACGCCGGGAGGATCCCAAAAACCGCTCTCGCTTCTGGGGCTTTCACGACGAGCGTCTTCGAACTGTGCGTGCCCACTCCACCTACCTGGAAAACAGCGTAGATGATGCCACGCTGCTCGTGAACTTCGGCCAGCAGGTTCCCACCTTCCTGAAACAAATTCCTTTCTACGTAGGCTCCGCCCACGGGGGATACCATGTGTTCTCCGGAAGCCATGGCAATGTGATGGAAGAGCATTCGCTGGTAGACATCACAGACCCGAAATCCGTGGACATCTCCCCCTTCAATCCCATGGCGAGCCAGGGCCCCTCCGAAGGAATGCTGTTTTCCGGGCTAGTGGCCATTCCGGCCAGATACCTGCGCTAAAATCGCGGGTAAATCAGGTGGAATTCCCGGAAACCATGAAATCCTCCTGGCGCTGCCGTGCGAGCCGGCCATCAATACTTCTCACTTTCCCCTGCGACTCCTCTCTCAGCGAGAAGTGAAGCGCCTCTCCCACATGGCTCCACGTGAGCACCAAGCGATCCACTTTCCGGGGATAATTGTCGAAAACCGCAGGATTCGCCATTTCGATGCGAACCGTGCCATCGGGATAGATATCCCCCACTTTCATGGAATGAAGATAGAGATCGGTTCCTACGCGCTCATAGCGGCCCGAGCTCCAATAGAGCGACTGCCGGTAAAATGACTCGCACCTGATCTCCAGATGATCCGCTTCCACGGTTTGGGAGCTGCGAAAAATTTTGAGCTCCGCCTCGCAGCTGTAAGCTCGCTTTTCCGCCTCGTCCACCACCCGCACCTCGCCGCTCCAGGTGCCGTTCTCAGGGTAAAAATCACAGCTGGTGAGCAAGCAAAACGAAAGAAGCAAAATGGCTGCGGACCTCGGCGATCTCAAACGAACTGGAAGTTTCATAAATTCTCCGTGCCCCCAGAATCAGGCCAGGCATGGAGAAAACACAGCTCACTTGCCACAAGGCGCGGCGCGCACCTCAGTTCGGGCGCACGAGGCGTGCGCGTGGCGCACCTACTCCGCGGCCTTCCCTTCCTGCTCCACATCGATCTTCAGGCCTTCGCCCTGCTTCGCCACCCGAAGCACGGTTCCCGCCTGGTAGGATCCTTCGAGGATGAACTTGGCCAGAGGGTTCTGCAGCTCGCGCTGAATCGCTCTCCTCACAGGGCGGCCGCCAAACTCGGGATCCCATCCCACCTCGGCCAGATAGCCGATCACGGAAGGATCCACGTCGAGGGTGATTCCGCGGGCGTTCACGAGCTTTTTCACCTCACCCAGCTGGATCTCCACGATGCTGCGGATCTGCTCTTTGCCAAGGTTGTCGAACACCACCACATCGTCCACCCGGTTGAGGAATTCGGGCTTCACGCTCTGCCGAAGGGCGTCCTGCACCAGGCGATCGCGCTTCTCTTTATCGAGGCCCTGCTCAAGGAAATGGCGGGAGCCGATATTGGAGGTCATGATGATCACGGTATTGGAGAAATCCACTACCCGTCCCTGTCCATCCGTAAGGCGGCCATCGTCGAGGATCTGGAGGAAGATATTCTGCACATCGGGGTGCGCTTTTTCGAACTCGTCGAACAGCAGCACCGAGTAGGGACGGCGGCGCACGGTTTCCGTTAGCTGGCCGCCTTCTTCATATCCCACATAGCCGGGAGGAGCTCCGATCAGCCGCGCCACCGCATGCTTCTCCATGTATTCGCTCATATCGATGCGCACCATGGCCTGATCGTCATCGAACAAAAACTGCGCGAGCGCTTTGGCGGTTTCCGTTTTTCCCACACCCGTGGGGCCAAGGAAGATGAAGGATCCTATAGGGCGATGCTCGCCCTGCAGGCCAGCACGGGAGCGGCGGATTGCGTCCGAAACCAGGCGAAGCGCATAGTCCTGCCCCACCACTCTCTGCTGCAGGCGTTCTTCCATATGGATAAGCTTCTGCTGCTCGCCTTCGAGCATCTTGGAAACCGGAATTCCAGTCCACTTGCTCACCACTTGGGCGATGTCTTCATCATCCACCTCCTGCTTCACGAGCTGAGCGCCTTCTTTCGAAAGGGCAGCGGATTTTTCCTTCAGCTCTTTCTCAAGCGCGGGCAGCTTGCCATACCGAAGCTCGGCGGCCTTCTCCAGGTTTCCCTGGCTTTGGGCGATCTCCGCATCCTGGCGGATCTTCTCAATCTGCTCCTTCGCGAAGGTGATCTTCTCGATCGCTTCCTTTTCCTTGCGCCACACATCTTTCAGGCGCCCGGTTTTATCCTTCAGGCCGGCGATCTCTCCCTCGAGATCCTTCAGGCGGTTACGAGAGGCTTCATCTTTCTCTTTCTTGAGAGCCTGCCGCTCGATCTCAAGCTGAAGCAGGCGGCGATCGAGCTGATCGATCTCTTCGGGCATGGAATCGATCTCCATGCGAATCTTGGAAGCTGCTTCGTCCATGAGGTCGATCGCTTTATCGGGAAGAAAGCGGTCGGTGATATAACGGTTCGAAAGTGTTGCGGCGGCCACGATGGCGGTGTCCTTGATGGTTACCCCGTGGTGCACCTCGTATTTTTCCTTCAAGCCGCGAAGAATGGAGATCGTGTCCTGCACGGAAGGCTCGCCGATCAGGCATTGCTGGAAACGGCGCTCAAGCGCAGGATCCTTCTCGATATATTTTTTGTACTCGTTCAAGGTAGTGGCACCCACACAGCGCAGCTCGCCTCGGGCAAGCGCAGGCTTGAGAAGGTTCGCGGCATCCATAGCGCCTTCGGCGGCACCCGCGCCCACGAGAGTGTGGATCTCATCAATAAAGAGAATTACCGCGCCTTCCTTTTTGTTCTGGGATTCCTGAACGGCTGTAAGAAGGCTCTTCAAACGCTCTTCGAATTCACCGCGAAATTTTGCACCGGCGATAAGGGCACCCATATCCAGAGCCATGAGACGCTTGCCTTTCAGGCCTTCGGGCACATCGCCGGAGAATATTCTCTGGGCTAAGCCTTCCACCACGGCGGTTTTACCCACGCCAGGCTCACCAATGAGCACCGGGTTGTTTTTGGTACGCCTCGAAAGGATCTGCATTACGCGGCGGATTTCGTCGTCGCGCCCGATCACAGGATCGAGTTTGCGCTCTTTCGCCAATTTGGTTAGATCGCGGGCGTATTCTGTAAGTGGATCTTTCTGCTGCTGATTGGGCACGTTATAGCCTTGCATAATGAATAATCCTTTCCCTTAAACCAAAGATGGTTAGAGAGGAGGGATTGTCCAGCAGGTATTTTCAGGTTTCTTTTCAAGCCCATAGGTCTCGTGAAAGCGAGACAAAAAGGCCCGGAAACCGGTGGCTTTTCCCTCGGCAATCCAGGCACTTAGGCGAACCGCGCCATCCGGCAAAACCTTTAGCGGCGCTTGGTCTTGCTCAGGTCAAGGGAAGTAATCGCTACTCCCACGCTCCCTCGCCGGAAGCTGATCAGATAAATTCTCTGTTCCTTGAACATGGCATTGAAGCCACGAAGGCCGGTTACCGGCTTCTGATCCACTTCCACGATCACGTCATTTGCTTCGAGGCCTGCCTCTTCGGCTGGTCCGCCCTGAAGCACCTGAGTCACCACCACTCCCCGCGCGTTCGACGGAAGGCCGAGCTCTTTACGAGCGTCTTCATCGATTTCGTCCACCGACATCCCGATATCGATTTTGGGTCGAAGCACGCGACCCGGCCCCTGATTCTGGGTGAGTTTGTCGCGAGTGGGTCGCTTGCCCACGGTCACCTTGATGTCCTTTTCCTTGCCTCCGCGAAGCACCTTAACGGAAACCGAACTGCCAGGTGAAAACGAGCTGATGCTGTTCACTAGCTGCCGACCATCCCCTATCGGCTTATCGTTAATGGAAATGATCACGTCATAACGCTGCAAACCGGCTTTGGCCGCCGGTTCACCCTCAATCACTTCACTCACCACCACACCGCGCTGGTTTTTGGGAAGCTTCAACCCGGCCGCAAGCTTGGGATTGAGCTCGGAGATGTTCACGCCAATGAATCCACGGGTTACCGCTCCTTTAGACCGGAGCTCCGGCAGGATCCTCTTTACATAGTTGATCGGAATCGCGAATCCAATTCCTTGGGCAGCGGCGTTGATAGCGGTATTGATTCCAATCACCTCGCCCGCGGTATTGATCAAAGGACCGCCGGAATTGCCAGGATTGATCGGCGTATCGGTCTGCAGGTAGTTCGCGAACTGGCTCATGGGAAGCACCACGCGCTCTTTCGCCGAAATGATTCCCTTCGTAACGGTATGGCCATGGCCGAACGGATTTCCCACGGCCATCACCCACTCCCCTACCTGGAGCACATCTGAATCGCCCAAGGGTGCTGCCACCAATTTGCGGCTCGGCTTGATCTTGATCAAGGCCACATCGGCCTCGGCATCTCCCCCTACGATCTTTGCATCGATGCCCTCGCGATCGTCATCGCTCTCCGTAAGGATCACCTTGATCTCATCGGCATCAGCAATCACGTGGTAATTGGTGAGAATCAGGCCTTCTTTCTCATCGATGATAAAACCGGAGCCAAGTGAGTTTGCTTTTCTGCTCTGAGGCCCTTGAGGCATTCCGGGCCCACCAGGCCCACCGAAGTCCTCTCCGAAAAACTGCTCAAAAAAACGCCGGTAGAGCTCCGCCTGTGGGCCGCCGAAATTACTCTGTACGGTCTGGGTGGTATAAATATTCACCACCGACGGCACCAGCCGCTTCGAAAGCTCCACGAACAGATCGCGAAGGTTATCTACCACTGCGCCTGTTTTGGTAGCAGCCACGGCTTCCCCGCTCGCAGACCGGGAAAGCTGCCACGTGCCCAGCCCGAAGCACAGCACAGTAAGAGTCACCATCAATGTTCTGAGCTTTAACTTCATTTTTTATTGCTCACTTCCACGAATTTGGAGCGCACTTCAAAGAGCACACGCTCCACAAGTTTCTCTTCTTCCGAATTCAGATTATTGCGGGTCTTGGCCTGAATCATCTCCAGCAGATCGATATTCTGCCGGGCCATTTCGAGATCCACTTCCGTTTTTCCAGAATCAGGGCGCGGTGCCAGGCCCAGCCCCATCATGGCGGCCGAGGCTACTGAAAGAATAAATGTAGGAAAATCAATCGAGCTCATAGCCCAATTTATGGCAAAGAGGGTGAGCTTTCGCAAGGCTCGCTTCCGCCGAGAAGGCGCGCCCGCCGAAGCTCAATGGCCGGGTGTGATAAAAAGTACCAAAAAGGTGCACCTTCGAGAGACAGAGGCGAGACTATAAATAGGGGGTCGAGAGCAAAGTTCCAATGCTTAAGAGGTACTTTCCGGCCAAGAACGGCCATTTTTTGGAGCGCCGCAGCTACCACTAAGGCATCTCCCCTTCTCCTCATCCTCGCATCCCCCCTTAAAATAGAGGCCTCCGTGCTAACGATCCTGAGCAAGAAAGTAAGACTAGGCGCAAGAAGAAGCTGCAGTGCCACAGGATACGATTGCAAAATTCTGGCGATCGGAAACAGCAGTAAGGAAACCCAGCTTTGCACTATGCGGCGCGGCTGGTGGGCATGAATGAGGCAAAGGAGCAATATTGCGTCGAGCTCATCAGAATTCAAGGAGCGCAGCAGGCCTTCCGTTAGCACGAGCTTTGCGCCTTTCCTGGATCTCAAGACCAAAGCATTAGGGCTGAATTCCGGCAATATCCACAGTTCCGGCTCCGGCAGCCGCTCGTTGCGTGCCAGCTCGGCAAGGCGCCCTCTTACCTGCTTCCATACCCCTGAGTAGTGGTTAACGGGACGAGCTCCCAACCTCGCCAGAAGGCGATTCAAACGGGAAATCCAGACTATATACCCGAGAAGAAACGCAAAAGATGCCAACAGAAAAATCAACTTCATTGCTGTTATTTATATCCGATAAGCTATTGATGAGCGACGACGATTTGATCTGTATTTGCATGACAGTTTCCCGGGGTGAGATCAAAAACGCGATCCGTGCCGGGCACACCACTCTTGACGCTCTCAAATCCACTTTATTCTGCTGTACAGGCTGCGGCACCTGCGAAGGACGGGTTCGCGCCATTCTCGCAGAGGAGGTGGAGATCAAGGGCGGGTCGTCTCCCGCTACCACCGGCAATAAAGAATCGGCATAAAACCTTCTTTAGCGTGTCTCCCGAGATCCGCTCATCCTGCTAGGCTCCCTTTTTCTTGAACAGATTCGCGAACCCTTTAGGGCCGCCACCCCGTTTTTCCGGAGGGCCTTGCTCGATCTTCAGTCCGGATGAATCCGGCTGGCCATCGATATCCAGCAGCCTGCTGGGCTCCACATCGCTTAACGGCTGTGCCTTATCCGCCCGTGGAATGCTGGGCCTTTGTGTGAACTTGGTGCTTTCGCGGGCCTGCTCCATCAGCTCGTTCGCATCCACGCCACCCTGGCTTTGCGCCACCATGCCGGAAAGTTTCAGCGTGAGGTCTTCCTTCTTGTCGGAATTGGCAAGGCCTTCCTCCTGGGTGATCACGCCGTCGCGGATCAGCTTCTCCAAAGCCTGGTTCATGCTCTGCATTTTATAGTAGAGATTCGAGCTTTCCAGAACAGCATCAATCTCCGCGATCTTGTTATCCAGGATCAATTTCTCCACAGTCGGGCTCTTGGCAAGAACTTCACAAGCAACCACTCTCCCGTTCCCATCCGCCCTGCGCACCAGCCGCTGCGTAATCACTCCCAGCAACGAGTTCGCCAGCTGCAGCCTGAGCTGATTCTTTCCTTCTGGAGGGAAACTATCGATGATCCGGTCAAGAGCCTGCGTAGCGGTATTGGTGTGAAGGGTGCTCACCACAAGATGGCCCGTTTCAGCCGCAGTGATCGCAGTTTGGATGGTGTGAAAATCACGCATTTCGCCGATCATGATCACATCGGGATCCTGGCGAAGCGCCCCGCGCAGCGCCACTTGCATATTCAGAGCGTCCACTCCCACTTCACGCTGAGAGATGGTGCACATCTTGTCGTCGAAAATATACTCGATCGGATCCTCGATCGTAACAATATGCGCACGGTGATTACGGTTGATATGCTCCACCATTGCCGCCAGAGTGGTGCTCTTCCCGGAACCAGTGGCTCCCGTAACAAGCAATAGGCCGCGTGGCTTCAGGCTCAACTCCTGGAGCACAGGCGGAAGATTCAGCGTGGTAAGAACAGGAACTTCCAACGGCACCACCCTGATCACGAATGCCAGCGTTCCTTTCTGCATGAACACGTTCGCCCGAAAGCGGGCAAGGCCAGGCACGAGATAGCCAAAGTCAATCTGCATGTTCTCCTCGAATTCCTTGATCTGCTTCGAGGTCATGGTGCTGTAGGCAAGCTTCTTCACGTCTTCGCCGCTCAAAGAAGGGAGTTTGGCCGGCAGGAGCTTCCCGTTGATCCTGTAAAGGGGGGGCCGCCCTACCTTCACGTGAAGATCGGATGCTTTATGCTTCACGAGCCCTTTAAGCAAAGAGTGAATCGAGGCAACTTTTCTGCTGCCTTCCTGCGAACCGGCCGGATCTCCGGATCTGTCTTCGCTTTGTGAGTCGTGGTCGCTCATTCCGTTACCGCCGCTTCACGAGCTCAGCCATAAGGAAACGCACCTCGAGCACCTTGGCGAGCATTCTGGTGCTGTCCTCCAGAGCTTTTAGATCGCTCTCGGTGAAAAAACCTCCTCCGCGCTTATTGAACAATTCAATTACGCCGTAGAGCTGGCCGCCCACATGCACGGGCGCCGCCATACAGGTTTTCGCTTCGAAGCCTGAGCTCATGCTGATGGCTCGCATCTGCTTTTGATCTTCCTCAAGATCGCGCAGCAAGGTGGCACGCTGGCTTTCTCCAACCAATCCAACAATCCCTTTGTGAAAGGGCACGCGGAACGCTTTTACTTTGGTGGCATCGCCTCCGCCTACCGAAGCCCGGAAAAAGTAATTCTGCTGGTCATGGTCCATTTCCAGAACGGCTCCCGCTTCGGCCTCCAGGCCGCCCATGATCGCCGCAAGCGCAAGCTCCACCATTTCATCGAAAGTTTTTTCGCATACAACCAGCTCGAAAATCTGTTTTGCCATGGCCCAATGGCCATCCGGAGCGGCATCGCCTTTCAGGTTCGCCACTGCCCCAAGATCGAGGAGCTGCGCAGGCTCCTCTTCTATTCCATCGGAAGGCGCATCCGCAACCAGGCCGGCGGGAACAGGATCGGGATCAAAGGCCGGAGAATCGCTGGAACCTTCCTGTTCGGGTTGCAGATTCAGATTCCCGAAATCTTCGGATAAATCGATCGATTCTGCGCCTTGTTCCGCTTGAGCTTCCACTACCAGCTCTTGCACGGCCTCCACGGCCTCATGAACCACGCTCTGCGGGGAACTCTCGCCCTCTGCCACGAGGTTGGGAATCAGCTCCTCGAGTGAGGGATCTTGAAAATTCTGGGAAAGCCCTTGCTCCCGATCAGGATTGGGAGGTGAACTTAAATCGATCGCCTCAGGCTGCGCCTGCGGGTCGTCTTTTTTGGCCGCTGAAGAGCTCAAACCAAATCCTTTCCGGGCGGATAGCCCATAAGGACTGTTCGGCATTCCAACGTATTGACTTTAAGGGATTTTCGGAAATCTCCGGCTCAAAGCCTTTGAAATTATTCGCGTTTTCTCGCCACAAGACTGGCCACTGCGTTTTGGCCGTCGTTGGTTTCCGAGTATTGCAGGATTTCAAGCTCCGCGAAGGCTCGTTTGAGCTCACCTGCTTCCAGGAGGTACTCTTTTTCAAAGTCTTTGCCGGAAGGATTTTTGAGATGCTCCATCGTGTGACCTTCGAACACCAGCATCCCTCCCTTCTTTAACCCGGCAATGATCTGCGGGAACAGGCTCCTTTGCAGATAATAAAAATTCAGAATCACAGCATACGTATTGGGCTGGATTTTGTATTTATTGAGATCCGCATTTACAGCTTTGATCTTTACTCCGTTTTCCGCGGCCAGCTTTTGGGCCTTGCGAATTCCCACGTCGGAGATATCCACCCCTTCCACGAGAAATCCTTTTTTAGCAAGGAATACGGCGTTTCGCCCTTCCCCCATGGCGATATCCAGAGCCCGGCCCTTCGGCAATCGATCCACTTGATTAACCAGAAAAAGCGCAGGTTCCTTCCCAAATACATAATCTTTGCGATTGTAAGTTCGATCCCAAGCCGCGCGATCATCAGCGAACTCGCTGTCTCCCGTAATGTGCAGCAGGCGCTCCGTACGCGATTTTTTGCTGTCCTCGCGGGAACCGGAAGATTCCTCGGCTTCCTCCGTACACGACGAGAATTGGACCAGAAGGAGAAGCGTCGCCAGGAGAAAAAGAAATCCCCTCGCCATCAGTTCAGGCCCGAAAGCACAAGGTCATGCACCCGAAGAATTCCCACGCACCCGCCCTCATCGTCCACCACGGGCAAAAAACCCAATTGGCTGGAGGAGCGATTTTCCATTACATCTAGAGCCTCTGCGGCTTTCGTGCGGGGATGAACGCTTTTCGGATTTCGGGTCATGATATCGCTGGCCCTCAATTGAAAAAAAGCCTCTTTCTTCATCAAGGCACGCCGGATATCCCCTTCCACGATAACGCCCGCGAGCTTGCTGCGCCCGCCAAGAGTTTTCCCTTCCACAATGCAGATTCCGCCCTGCCTGAACTTGGTAAGAGCGATCACTACGTCGTCCATGGAAGCGGAAGGCTCCAGCATCCCGATCTCCCCTTCCGGATGCATAAGGTCTTCCACCTTAGCCAGAAGCCTTCGCCCCAATTGGCCACCAGGATGAAATTTCGCGAACTTCTCCGGGCCAAAACCGGCTTTCATTTTCAAAGCCATTGCGATTCCGTCACCAACCGCCATAGCCAACGTGCTGGAAGCGGTGGGAGCCAGATTATCAGGACAGGCTTCCGAGCTGACATTCGAGGAAATCACAGCGGACGCAAACTTCGCTATAGACCCGGAAGGATTTCCGAGCACCGCAATCACTCCTCGGCAAAGGCCTTGAGCCGACGGAAGCATCAGGAGCAGCTCCTGAGAGGAGCCGCTATGGGAGAAAACCAGGAGAACATCATTGGCCCCCAGAAGCCCCAGATCGCCATGCAAGGCTTCCGTGGGATGGAGGAAAACAGCCACGGAGCCAGTACTGGTCAGGGTCGCCGCCACTTTCTGCGCTACATTCCCCGATTTTCCAACCCCGGAAACAACCACTTTGCCACCGCGGCCCAGCGACTCATGAATTAAATCCACGGCGCCTGCAAAGCTCTCGTCCAGGGAACGAGAAGCACTCAGCAGCGCTTCCGCCTCCACACGCAGCACCCTTCGGCCCTCTTCCACGATTTCGGATTTGCTCAAAACTTGATCCTTCACGCTCGCTTTATACCAAGCCAAGCCCGATTTAGCAGCGCCAGGCCGAAAATTTTCGGCTTTGCTATACAGCGGCACTACACCCGTTTACGCTAAAGATATCTATGGAATTTTGGCGTTTTATGCACCTTGGCAGAATCGGCAAAAAACATCTGCTCCTTGTATTCTTGGCCCTGGGGATGCCCGCCTGCTCAAACATGCCTTTTGTGAAGCAGAACAAGGCGCCTACACGCATCTTCCTCACTGATTTCTCCACTGCCTGGACGGCTGCCCTTGAAGCTGTAGCCAACGGAAAAGACGTAATCAGGGTTCAGAACCGTGAAACCGGAGTCATCGAAACCAACTGGATCGACAATTCCGAATCGCGCCAGTTCCTGGACGTATTCACCGACGAAGATTTCTTCCTGAGGTCCCGTTACAAGCTGCAGGTTCACGTGAGGGAAGGAAAAAAGAACGGGCAGCAAGCGGTTCTCGTTCGCATCTTGAAACACGGGCAAAGGGAAGCCACGTTCATGGGAGGAATGAGCGATACCGAATCCGATCTGCTGGAAGAGAGTGTTTATCTTTATCGCATCGGGCGGTTGATCGCTATTCAGCAACACAGCGATGAGCAAGATACAAAGGCACGGGAAATAGGGCCCGACGACGGAGATACTTTATTTTAACTGCCCGATAAACCGGGCCGCCATTACTCGGCGATCATGCAGATATAAGTTCTGCCCCGCTTCTCCGTGCACTTTACGGAAGCCTCACGAGCTATTCCCGGGCCATCTTCATATTCGTTCTCTGAAGAGAGCATCTCATAAACGATCTTCGCCGGATCACCCTCAAAGCGGCCTGATTCCTCGTCTTCCCCTCGCACGCTGCAGTGGAAAGCTTCTTCTTTTTTGTAACAGATCAAATCGCCTTCCTTGCCCAGCACTACTTTGGCAAGACGGTCGGGCTCTCCAGGAAGACCCTCGTAAATGAGTTTCGCCGGCGCACCTTTGATTTTGTTTGCCGAGGCGGGAACACGTTTTTTATCCCTTGAGCCGGCCTTTGCCGCCTCCCCTTCCTTCCCGGCGGCTTTATCATCGCAACAGCCTTTCTTCTTCCCCTTTTTATGGCCATCTTTGCCGTGCTTACCCTTGCAACAATCCTTGCCCGCATCAGCGGACTGTTCATTCTTTTTCTCGTCGCAGTTCTTGCACTTTGCCATTACGGACGCAGGAAGCGAAAAAACGATCAGGGCCGACAGAGCCAACACGAACTTATTCATATTTGTGGTTACCTCGGAGATCAGGATGCCAGCATTTTCTCGAATTCGGAAAGAAGTTCTTCTTCTTTCTGCTTCGAGCTCTTCTCTGGCGCTGCAGCAGCCTCGGCTGCGGCGGGAGCAGGCGCGGATGCAGTAGCAGGCGCACCGTCGTCCACCGACGGAGTTACCGGAGCAAGCACGTTGGTATTCGACTCCGGCCCCGGCGATGCAGCCGGAGCAGGAGCCGGTGCCGTAGCTGCGGGGGCCGGTGCTGCAGCAACCGGCTGAGCTGGCGCTGAGGCCACAACCGTTACCGGAGAATCGATCTTCTCGGTAACCCCTGAAACCTTCGTGGCGGAACTATCTGAAGGCGCGGATCCACCGGCAACATTTGTCACAGGAGCCGCGGCAGGAGCGCCGCCGGCCAGTTGCTGCTTAAGCTGCTCATTTTCCTTCTGAAGTTTTTTGAGATTGGCGAGATCGTCCTCAATTACTTCGTACTCAGCAAGCTTGGCTTTTGCATCTTCCAGCTCTTTCAATACGGCAGGGTCGGGCCCTCCAGCGCTCGCCCCGGCAGGAGCGCTCGCGGAAGCGGCTTGGGCTTCCTTCAGCTTCTGCTCCAGAGAGCTCTTCTCTGCTTTTAGGCCGTTCAAGTTGCGATCGAATTCCATCGCTCTCTGATCCGCCATGGAGAGCTGGGCCCTCAGGGCCTCAATCTCCTTCATCAAAGCAGGATCATTGCTGATCACGGTATTGGTAGCTTGAGGCGCGGCTCCAGCGGAAACGGGCTGGGAAAAGCTGGCCATCGAGGGCATGGGCGGAGCATGTGCTGGGTTATCGCCGAACAAGCGCACGCGCGTTTCATACTCATCAGCGCGCATACGGTCCAGATATGCTTTCACGAGAGCCGCCGGAACCCATTCGGAAGTCTCCCGCTTTTTCTTCCGCACCAGCATCCAGTACACCGCCAGGGCGAGCGAGAATGAGAGCAAAGCGATCTGCGCGCTCAGCAGCTCATCGGAAAACTTCGTAAAAAATAGCCCTATGGCTTCCATTGGTCCCCTTGTTACACTTCTGCTCATGCCCAGAGGGAAGAAGGTCACTCCACTTTTCGGTAAAATCCTTATTTCCCTTAGTGCAATCTTTCTGCTCTCATCGATCACCAATGAAAACAATGCTTTAGGTGCAAAGCGGCGCCCCTCAAAACCCAAGCCCTACCTGGTGGTGCTCGATCCGGGTCATGGCGGCACGGATACGGGGGCCACAGGAAGGCTGGGTAAAAGAAAGATTTCCGAAAAAGAAATCTCGCTGGCGATCGCGATTCGTACAGAGAAGATTCTCGAGAATCCCGCCTTCTCCCGCGCGCTAGGCCGGCCCATAAAAGTGATCCTTACCCGCAGAAAAGATTCCTCTATTTCCCTGGAGGCAAGATCGGAAAAAGCGAAAAATGCCAACGCCGATCTGTTTGTGTCCATTCACGCGAACTCAGAGTCTTCCAAGCGAGCCCATGGCCTTGATACCTATTTCCTGAACAATACCGTCAATGAAAGCTCCCTGAAACTCCAGGAAATTGAAAACCGCCTAAGCA
>CAZTCD010000045.1:0-32939 GCA_964612065.1 uncultured Bdellovibrionales bacterium
GTCGTCGGCCAGGATCAGGTCCGCGCTCTGCCGGGTAACCTCGGTGCCCGCTTTCCCCATCGCGATTCCGATATGGGCCTCGCGCAGGGCGGGGGCATCGTTCACTCCGTCGCCCGTCATCGCCACCACGGCTCCCTTGCTCTTCCATTCGCGCACGAGCATTAGCTTATCTTCGGGTGTGGCCCGGGCATGCACTCTGCCTTTGAGGTCTTCGCTATCCTGCACGAGCCCGAGCTCGCGCGCGATCGCCGCTGCCGTGGTGGGATGATCGCCCGTGATCATCACCGGCCGGATACCCGCCGCCCTGGCTTCCCGGATCGCTTCCGCGGCTTCCGTGCGAGGCGGATCGGCGAGGCCGATCAGGCCGAGGAAGCGCAGGTTTTCCTCCTCGCGCGAGCTTCCCTCCGCCACCGCCAGCACGCGAAGCCCGCATTCCGTCAGGTCTTCGCTCGCTCTCTTTACCGCTGCGAGGCGCTCCTCGCTCATCTGGGAAAGCGGCAGCAGGCTCTCGAGCGCTCCCTTCACGTAGAGCACGCCATCCTGCCGCAGCACCGACATCCGCTTTCTCACTGAATCAAAAGGATCCGTATGCACCCGGCGGTTGGATCTCTCGATCTCTTTTTTTTCGATCCCTCTCTCGCGTGCGGCGATCAGGATCGCAAGCTCCGTGGGGTCTCCCGTGCCGTCCTGGGCCGAGTCTTCAAGCTCGGCGTCACAGCAGGAGGCGGCGGATTTCAGCAAGGCATGATGGTCCTCGCCCCAAAGCTCTCGCACTCTCATGTTTCCGGTGGTGAGCGTGCCCGTTTTATCGGTGCAGATCACGCTCACGCTGCTCAGCGTTTCCACGCTTGGCAGGCGGCGGATGATCGCGTTGTGAGCCGCCATTCGCTGCACGCCCAAGGCCAGCGCCACGGTCACGATCGCGGGCATCCCTTCCGGCACGGCCGCCACCGCGAGAGAGATCGCATAAACCAGGATCTCCGCCATCGGCTTGCCCGACCACCATCCCGCCAGGATCACAAAGGCCGCGGCCGCTAGGCATACATAGAGGATCTTCTGGCCGAGATCCTTGAGCTGGACCTGCAGGGGAGTGAGCGGGCTCTCCGCGCTCTGCACGAGATGGGCGATCTTGCCGAGCTCGGTTTTCATGCCCGTATGGCACACCTCGGCGGCGGCGGATCCGAGGCTCACCGAGGTGCCCATAAATACGATCCCGGCGCGCTCCGCTAGGCGCCCATCGCTCTTGCCGCCCGCCTTTTTTTCCACGGGCAGGCTTTCTCCCGTGAGCACAGCTTCGTTTACCTCCAGGCGAAAGGCTTCGAGCAGGCGGGCGTCGGCGGCCACGATATCTCCCGCCTCAAGCAAAAGAAGATCGCCAGGTACCAGGCATTCCGCTGGCAGCATCTGCTGCCGCCCGTTTCGGAGCACCTTGGCCCGCGGAGCTGTCATCTGCCGCAGCGATTCGATCGCGTTCTCAGCCCTGTACTCCTGAAAAAATCCGATCAGCGCGTTCAAGGCCAGAATGGCCAGAATCGCCACGGCCTCAAGCGCTTCGCCGAGAAAAAAGGAGAGGCCGCAGGCCGCGAGCAGCAGCAGCACCAGCGGGCTTTGAAATTGCGCGAGCAGGATCGGCCAAGCGGAGCGCTTCGCGTTCTCCTGGATGCGGTTCGGGCCGTATTCTTCCAGGCGCCTTGCGGCTTCCTCCTGGCTGAGCCCATGAGTCAAAATGTCATTGCCCGGGGGTAAATGTTCCAGATCTTGCTCCTGGTTTTCCCTCGTATCATCAGATGGATGGTGCACCAAGAGGCGAATGCAACTATCCTTCCAATATGCCTCGCACCATCGTGGTTTCTCTTTTGATTGTTTTGAACGTGATCGTCTATCTGCTCTGGCTGTTCGCCGGAGACCATAGCGACTTCATGCAGCGGAACTTTCTGGTGAGCATGAATCTCCTGACGGAGGGCCGCATCTGGACTCTTCTTCTTTCCGAGTTCTCTCACATGGCCTTCTTCCATCTTTTTCTGAACATGTATGTGCTGTTCAACTTCGGACCGCTCCTGGAACTTTCGCTTGGTTCGTGGCGTTTTCTCGCCTTTTACCTCACGGCTGCGGTGGTGGCCTCTTTGAGCCATTCGATCCTTTCCACTTTCTACCTCGGTCATCCGGAAGTGCCTGCTCTCGGGGCGTCCGGCGCCGTTTCCGGCGTGCTTCTCCTGTTCGGTTTTATCTTTCCCCGCCAGAAGCTCCTGCTCCTCGGCCTGATCCCGATGCCGGCCATCTTCGGAGCCGTGCTGATCGTGGGCATCGACCTTTGGGGGCTTTATAAGCAGGCTCACGGCGCCTGGCTTCCGATCGGCCACGGCGCCCACCTGGGCGGCGCCTTCGCCGGCTTCCTGTATTTTCTTTTCCTGAGAAAAAGATACAGGCGCGTTTAACGAGCACCCAGATGAGCGAGCAGGTGCTTGCGGAATTCGCCATGCAGGGCGCTCGCCTCTCCCCGGTTTTCCAGCATCCAGATATGATCCAGCAGTCGCCGGGGAGTGGGTCTCACCACCCGCACGCTTTTTTTGAGCTTCGTGGAATCGATCAGGAATTTAGGCACCACGCCGAGGCCCGCGCCCTCGCTCACCAGCGCCAGCACCATTTCCGCCGCCGCTGCATACACCTTTGGCCGTAAGCGCTTGGGCCGTTTTCGATAGTGCAGCTGCAGCCATCGGGCCATCGGCTGATGGCTTGGAAAATATTCCACGAGTGGGGCGGCGAGCACCTCTTCGTAGCTAGGGAATTCCGATAGCATTCCGCTCGGGGCTACCAAAACCAGCTCTTCATGGAAAACAGGGCGGCTCTCCGTCTTTTTTCGTTCCAGAGAGGGGTAGATGGAGAAGCAGAGATCGATCTTCCCTTTGGCCAGCGCCTCTTCGAGCCGGCTCGGGGTATCGAAATGAAACTTCACCTGGGCTTCCGGGAATTTTTGCGAAAAATCCCGCATCAAGGGCGCGAGCTGTGAAGTGGCGAATTCCAGATAAGAGCCCACGCGCAGCAATCCGCTCACGCGATGCTTTTTCGCCGCCAATCCTTTAACGCTCTCGAGAAAGGAGCCCTGGTGCCGCCGGAACTCTTTGTGCAGGGTAAGCCCACTGGCCGTGGGCACCAACCTCCGCCCCACTCGGTGAAAAAGGGGGAACCCCAAGCGATGCTCCAGCAGGGTGATCGTTTGGCTCAGGGCGGAAGGAGTTACGTTCAAGGCCTCCGACGCCAGGCGATAATTGCCGCTCTCCACCACCTGGCAGAAAACGGCGAGCTTATTGAAATCGAGATCGTTAAGTTTCACTAAATGAATGATTTATTAAACTCAGCCTTACTAATCAAGCTCCGGCGATAGGATTTGCGCCTTAGGAGGCCTAAGCCATGAAAAACCAGATGGAAACGATTTCGATGGATAAAACGCTGACCGAGCTTCACCTGCTGCAACACCCTTTTTACCGTGACTGGATGGAAGGGAAGCTCAGCCGTGAGCAGCTCCGCGATTATAGCGCACAGTATTCCGTGCATGTAGACGCCTTCCCCCGTTACCTCGGTGCCATTCATTCTCAATGCGTGGATCCCGCCGCCCGCAAAGTGATCCTCGAAAACCTCAACGACGAAGAAGGCCTCGCCCATGGCGAGCCTCATCCCGTGCTCTGGAGAAAGTTCGCGCAAGCGATGGGCGCAGATTGCGAGAAGGTAGAAGGCCGGCCTGCGATCCGGAATGTGGTGAACACCTTCTTCTCCTCCGCTCGCTCGAGCTACGCGGAAGGTCTCGGGGCCCTCTATGCCTACGAGTGGCAGGTGCCGGAAATCGCCGAGAGCAAGATCGAAGGTTTGAAAGAGCGCTATAATGTAACCGATGCAGGCGCCCTGGAGTTTTTCGAAGCCCACAAAACCGCCGATGTGTTTCACCGCAACGCCCTTCGTGCGTTGATTGATGCACTCCCTGCGGCAGAGAGGTCCCAGGCGGAAGCCGCCGCTGAGCGTGCGGCCCGCGCCCTTTGGGATTTCCTCACCGACGTGCACCAGGCGAAAGCAGCGGCCTGATGAAAAGCGCCCGCTTCCATTCGCTCAGCATGGAAGAGCTCTCGCTCGCCCTCCGCCTCGGATGCTCTGAGGCGGAGCGGGCGAAGCCCCAAGAAGTGCGGTTTCACATCGAGCTGCGTTTCTCTTCGCCCCTTCTCGCCTGCCAAAGCGATGATCTCCGCGACACCCTCTGCTATGGCGAGCTGGCAGACGCTTTGCGGAAGCACTTTGGGGCCAGCGAATTCCACCTGCTCGAGCGAGTGGCGGAAGAGGCTTATGGAATTGTGAAGGAAATGGCTCTGAAACTCGGGGCAGGCACGGAAGTGGCCGTTCTGGCCCGCAAGGTGCGCCCGCCTGTGGAAGGCCTGCTCGGCGGATCTTGTTACCGGGTGGGAGATTTTCCCGCGTGAGCTTTCGCAAAGCCTATATTTCCCTTGGCGCCAACTTGGGCACCGGTTCGGGCAGTCCGCTCGCCACTCTCGAGAAAGCCGCGCAGAAGCTTTCTTATCTGGGAAAAAAGCAGCGTTTTTCTCCTTTGGTGCGCACCCCGGCTCTTTTGCCCCCGGGCGCTCCGGATTCCTGGCGCGTGCCGTTTCTGAATGGGGTGGCGGAGCTGGAGTGGGACGGGAGCCCGGAACTTCTCCTCTCCCGTCTCAAGCTGATCGAAAGAGATCTGGGCCGGGAGCCGGCTCCCCGCTGGGCACCGCGGGTGATCGATCTCGATCTTCTTTCCCTGGGCGAGGAAAGGCTCCAGACGGAAACTCTCGAGCTGCCGCACAGAGAGTTCTCCCGCCGTGCATTTGTTCTCACGCCCTGGAAAGAGCTCGCGCCCTCGTTGCGGGTGCCGGGGGAGGGGCATTCCCTGCTTTCCCTTTCCCGGCAACTTCCCCAAAAGCTCCCTCTTTGGATGGGAATCCTGAATCTCACTCCGGATTCCTTTTCCGATGGCGGCACCCTGGCGCGGGAAGAGGATATCGATGCCTTGCTGCATCGGTGGGAAAAGAGCGGGGTGCAGGCGATCGATCTGGGCGCCGAAAGCACCCGTCCTGGTGCCTTGCCGGTGGATCCCAGCGAAGAATGGAAAAGGCTCGGGCCCGCGCTTTCTCGGATCCGCGAAAGGTATAAGGACCGCTTTTTCCGGCCTCTGATCTCCGTAGATACCCATCATCCGGAAACAGCGGAGAAGGCTCTCGAAGCAGGCGCTGATTTTCTCAACGACGTGAGCGGAGGAGAAGATCCCCGAATGCGTGCGCTCGCCAAGTTCGCTCCCGCGGGCTTTATCGCCATGCACAGCCTCACCGTGCCCGCCGATCCGAGGTGCATTCTTCCTTTGGAGAGCGATCCCGTGGCTGAGCTTCTCGCCTGGGCCAAGCGCAAGAGGGAAGAATTTCTGCGGGCGGGCCTCTCCGAGGAAAAGCTGCTGCTCGATCCGGGCATCGGTTTCGGAAAGTCCGCGGGCCAGAGCCTGGAGTTGATTCGCAGATCCAAAGAGCTGCTGGCGCTTCCTTATCGCTGGCTGTGGGGGCATTCACGAAAGTCTTTTCTCCAAGGATTGGGAGCCCGTGAGGTGCACGAACGGGATGGATTCACGCTCGGCACGAGCTTTCATCTGGCGAGAGAAGGGGCCGATTGGATCCGCGTGCATGATCCGGCCCTCCACGCCGACGCCTGGGACGCCGAAGAGGAGCTGCGATCATGAGCGGATTTCAAACTACCGGAATCGAAACCAGTCTCTTTCACCCGGGAGACTCTCTTCTCTCCTTCGTGCTGGCGAACGTGCCCCGTGAAAAGGTGAAAGAGAAGATGGTGCTCGCCATCACTTCCAAGATCGTGAGCCTGGCCGAAAGGCGGCTCGTGAGCCGTTCCGAGATCGACAAGGCCAGCCTGGTGCGCCGGGAAGCCGATGTATTTCTGGGAGAAGCTGGCTATGGCTGCATGCTCACAGTGAAAGAAGGGCTGTTCATACCGAGCGCCGGGATCGATGAATCCAATTCCGCGGGCGGCGAATTCATCCTTTATCCCTCGAAGCCGTTTGAAAGCGCGCGCGAGCTCTGGGCCGGATTGCGCCGGGAATGGAAGCTCCAGGCCCTCGGCGTTCTGCTCACGGATTCCCGCACCTTTCCTCTCCGCTGGGGAGTGACGGGCGTATGCCTCTCCTATTGGGGTTTTCGCGCCGTGAAAAGCATGATCGGCAGCCAGGATCTTTTCGGCCGTGAGCTGCAGATGACCAAGATCAACCGCGCCGATGCTCTGGCCGCCGCCGCCGTTCTGGTGATGGGGGAGGGAAACGAGCGCCGTCCCCTAGCCCTTTTGCAGGGGATGGAACTGGAATTCACCGAAGCCACGGATCCTTCCGAGCTGCAGATTCCACCCAAAGACGATCTCTATTGGCCGCTCTTCGGCGGCAAAATTCTCTAGGCGAAGGCCTCCTGGAGCATTCCCCGCAAGGCCGTGACCTTGGAACCCTTGACGTAAGCCATAGACCACAAAAGCTGGAATTCTCTCAAAGCCTCCTCCGCCTCGCGGGCTTCGCTGAGCCCGATCCAGACCAGAGGAGCCTGGGAACGAGCCTTCATTCCCAGCTCGGCCGCTTCGGCTCCTACGGTGATCAACAGTACGGGCGAAGCATGCAAGGCCGCCAATTGGCCGAGTTTTTCTCCAGCCTCAAGGTGCAGGTGCTTCGAATTTTCTCCTAGTTCCCGCATTTCCCCGATCACCAGGGCCACCGCTTGGCCTGCGGAGAGGCGGAAAAAAGCGTTCAGGCCATGGCTCAAGGATTCGGGGCTGGAGTTGAAGGCGTCGTCGATGATCCTTTTTCCCTGCCAGGTTCGGAACTCGAAGCGGCCTGGGAGGGGAGGGGAGGCGAGAAAGGCCAGGAAACCCCGGGTGATCTCCGGCCAGGAAAGGCCGAGTGCCTGTGCTACGGCGGCGGCCGCGGCAGCATTCTCTTCCAGGCCGGGAAAGAGCACGGGCGCCGCCACTTTCGCGCGGCCGGTTGTTGATTCCACCAGAAGCGATCCGGCCTCCCATCGCGCGTAGGTGTGCGCTTTATCGGAGAGGCCGAAGGTGATCTTGCGCTTGCCTTGTTGCGTGGCCGCATCGAGAATCTTTTGGTCACCGAAAGGCACTACCAGCGCTTCCGCCGCAGGGCAGGCGAGCGCTTCCAGTTTGGCCCGGGTCAGGGCTTCCTGTGATCCGAACTCCCCGAGATGAGCGGATCCAATATTGAGCAGCGCGACCACCTGCGGGGAAAGAAAGGAAAGGGAGGTGGAAAGATCCCCGGCCCGCCTGGCTCCCACTTCCAGCACACTATAGGCAGGACTTTCTTTCAGATGCATCAACTGGCCTGCAAGGTGCAGCTTGGTGTTTCTGTTTTCCGGGCTCCGGTAATGGCTGGCGCCACTCGCCGCGAGGATCGAGGCCACCATTTCTTTCACGGTCGATTTTCCGCAGCTGCCGCAGATCGCGGCGAAACGGCCACTGAGATCGCTTCGTGCTTCCCTAGCGAGCTCGTAGTAGAAGGCGCGGGCGCTTTCCACCGCGATCGCCGGTTTCGCGGGAACGGAAGCCGGATGGAATCGCCCTTCTTCGTAGAAATAGCCGGCGGCTCCAAGGGCCAGCGCCTCCGGCACTTTGCGGTGCTGGTCCTGGCCTTCTAGGTCCACGGGAAGGAACCAATCTCCAGCTTTGATGTCCTCGATCCGGATGCGGATCCGATCACGCGTGGGCATCAGAATCGAAAGTGCGAGCGCTCGAGAAGCACGGCGCTCAGATCGCCTCCGCTATCGTCATAGATTTTCAACATTTCATCGGCGGGAGTGAGGCCCGAAGCCAGTCGTTTCTCGAAAATGGCGAGGGGGGAAGGATCGAATCCCCAGGCGCGAAGAACCGCAGGGGCGCGTTTCAGGATCTCTCCCGCTCTTTCTTTCGCCTGGTCCGCTTCGAGGCCGAAGGTAGCCACCTGTCCGAGGTCATAGATCCTGGTTTGTTTCGAGGCCCGCCCTTGGAGTTCGTGGTCCAGAAGGAGGGCCAGGAAAGAGAGAAACTGGGCCTGAAACTCCTCGAGCGAGTTGGGCATATCGAACACTTTGAACTCGATGCGATTTTTCTCATCGGGGTGGAACTCGGCCGGAGGGGCGATATAGCTGCGCTTATGCATGCGGAAGCTTTTCCCTCTCCGGCCGCGGATCTCCCAGGGGCGCCCCTCACAGAACGGTGAAGCCACGGAGAGGGCCGATAAGGCCGGGCCGTAGTGGTTGATCTTCAGTTCGAGATCGGCGAGATCCACCTGATCCGCGAGAGCAGGGGGGAGGCTCACGTTGATATCGGGGCCGAAGGTGGTCATCACCTCCATCGACCACTGCCAGTAGTCGTGCCGTCTCTTGTTCTGCGGGCCCTGGAACTTTGATTCCGTGGGATGGTGGGAGAGGGAAACGGTTTTGAGGTTCTTTTCCGCCAAGGCTGCGTCGAGGCGCTCGAGCAGGGTGCGGAATACGGAGAGACATTCCCCGAGGCTTTTGCAAACAGGGGTGCGGATCTCCACGCCCTTCGGCAGCACCTCCTTGGCTTGAAAGTCCATATCCGGAAGATGATAGCCTTCCACCACGTAGGGCATCAGCTTGGTGGCCGGCGCTTCGAGCTCTAGGCCCTCCAGGGACGGGATGCCGTCGAGCGAGATGCTTTCGAAGATCTCGTTCAGGTACCCGAAGGAAAAGTGGGGGTGCCAGAGGGGTTTGCAGCTTTTGGTCTCCATCAGGAGAAACTCGGCCTCGAGGCCGAAGCGGAAGTCATGGAGGAGATCGGGGCGGGGAATGAGGGGATGCATAGGGTCAGATTTCCTCCAAGTGGGGCTGGCTGTCAATGAAAATGAAAATGATTCTCAAAATCCTTGAAAGAGGAAAAATGGCGGGTTAGACCTCTAGGCACCATTTCCTATGACCATTCGCTCTCTGCATCGCTGGTTCTCCATTCTTTTCGCGATTCCCGTCCTTTTGATCCTGGGCACGGGAGTGATGCTGGCGTCCCGATCCTTCTGGCCTTGGATGCAACCGGAATACCCGTCTCCCGCCTCCGCGGAGATCAAAATAGGCTTTCCTGAGATGCTGTCCGCGGTGCGCAGCGTGCCCCAGGCAAAAATGCAGAGCTGGGACGACGTGTCCCAAATCGACATCCGTCCCAAAACGGGCCAGATCCGCCTGCGTTCCCGCCACGACCACTGGGAAGTGCAGGTGGATCCCGCCACCGGGGCGGTGCTTGGCTACGGACAGAGACGGGTGGCCTGGTTCACCGCGCTCCACCAGGGCGCCCTCTGGGGGGCTTTGCCCCGATACGCCATCTTCTATCCCGCCGCCTGGGTGCTTCTGTTCTTATGCTTGAGCGGGGTGTGGATCTTTTTCCAGCCCGCCTACCGCCGCTGGCGGGCCCGGGCCCGCTTTCCGAAAAAACCTCTCGTTCCTCGGAACGGAAAGAATCTCGTTCCTCGGAACGGAAAGAATCTCGTTCCTCGGAACGAAACCCACTGAACTTCAGGAGAATCTATGCGAACGATCGCCGCCTTGTTTCTATCACTCACTCTGTCCGCCCCCGCTATGGCCTCCGTTGGCGAGAAGGAGGTGGCAGCGGCCTACGTTCAGCACGCACAGGCCCAATACCAGGCCTCCCTTTCCGGGCTGCTCGAATTCCAGAATCGCCTGAACACTTTTCTCTCCGCACCAAACGCCATGACCTTCCGCTTGCTGAAAGAGCAGTGGGTGAGCATGCGCAAGCCGTACTCTGCCACCGAAGTTTTCCGCTTTTACGGCGGCCCTATCGATGGAGAAGGCGGCCCCGAAGGCCGCGTGAACGCCTGGCCCCTGGACGAAGCTTACCTTGACTACGTGGTGGGAGGAGCAGGAAGCGGCATCATCAACGATGGTGCCCGTTATCCTGAGCTTACCAAAGACCTGATCTCCGGGCTGAACGAGCAGGGCGGAGAAAAGAACGTGACTCTCGGCTACCATGCGATCGAGTTCCTGCTCTGGGGCCAGGACCTCTCGAGCAGCGGCCCCGGCAACCGCCCCTTCACGGATTTCGTGGCAGGCCGCGGGAAAAATGCTGAACGCCGCCGCCAGTTTCTCTCCCTCACCACCGAGATGCTGATCGACGATATGCGCTGGATCGTGGCCCAGTGGAATGTATCGGACGCCTCCTCTTACGCCGCCGCCTTTCTTCGCTCCGATACCCGGGAAGCTCTGGGCAAAATGCTTACCGGCGTTTTCCGTCTCGCCGGAGAAGAGCTCAGCCAGGAACGGATGTTCGTGGCCTACGATACCCAGAGCCAGGAAGACGAGCACTCCTGCTTCAGCGACACCACTCACTTCGACATCCGCTTCAACTACGAAGGCATCAAAGCGGTGCTTGCCGGCGTGAACGGCCCGGGCATTCTGACGCTTCTCCTGGAGAAAGACGCGGCTCTGGCGAACGAGATCGCCGCTAAGCTCACCGAGCTCGATGCCTCGATCCCTGCGATCCCCGTTCCCTTCGACAACGCGATCTTCTCGCCCACGGGGCGTGAGGTGATCCTGCGTTCGGTGCATCTCCTCGAAGACCTCGCTAAGCTCACCCAGCGCGCTGGCGAGGTTCTTGGTGCGGAGATCCAGTAAAATGCGCGCCTTTGCTCCTCCCGCCTTAGTGCTTGCCGGGCTTGTGCTTACGCTCGCCCCGGCGAGCTCCTCTCTGCTGCCGGATCCTCCCGGCGGCTCGGGAACCGTGAACGACACTACGGAGAATGCATTTCAGCATCCTTTCTCCGACACGAGCCGGGAGCAGCGAAGGCATTTTTTCGTGGGCAATTCCTTTTTTCGCGATGTTTGGGTGGCCGCGCCTTCCTCCACCTTGGGCCGCGATGGCCTCGGACCGGTATACAACGCTGTTTCCTGCTCGGCCTGCCATTCTCTCGATGGCCGCGGCCCCGCTTTCACGAACGAGGGGAAAGTGCACCTTTCCCTTCTCTTTCGCCTGAGCTCCTTCGAAAACGGAAAACTGGGCGACGATCCATTCTTCGGTGGCCAGTTCCAGCCAATCGGCATCGAGGGAGTGAAGGGCGAAGGCAAGGTGGAAGTGGCTTTCGAGCCGGTGAAGGGGCGTTTCCCCGATGGAAACGCATACGAGCTCCGCTATCCTATCTTCCGCTTCGAGGAAACTTCCTTGCCCTGGAGAAGGGAAACCCGCTTTTCTCCGCGCCAGGCCCCGCAGCTGGTGGGTCTTGGCCTCCTGGAGGCGATTTCCGAGCAGGACATCCTTGCTCTCGCCGATCCCGAAGACCAAGACGGCGACGGCATTTCGGGGCGCCCGAATCTGGTGCCCGATCTCTCCCGTGGGGGTGAGCTCGTGCTGGGCCGTTTCGGCTGGAAGGCCGGTCAGCCCAGCCTGCTCCAGCAGAACGCCGCCGCTTTCCTCGGCGACATCGGTATCACCTCTTCGCTTTTCCCGAGCGAGAGCTGCACCTCCCATCAGACCGATTGCCTCTCCGCCCCGAACGGAGGCAGCCCGGAGCTGAGCGACCTGATCCTGCAAAGGGTAACCACGTATACGCGTCTGCTGGCCGTGCCTAACCGCAGGATCCAAGAGCCTGCCAAGGTGGCGCTCGGGGAAGCGCGTTTCACGCAGGTTGGGTGCGCGAAATGCCATACCCCCGCTTTTACCACCGGTTCCACCCATGAGCTCGAGCTCCTGCGCGGGCAGCGCATCCGTCCCTACACCGATCTTCTTCTCCACGATATGGGAATGGAGCTCGCCGACCATCGGCCGGAAGGCCGCGCCAACGGCCGTGAATGGAAAACACCTCCTCTTTGGGGCATCGGCCTACTTCCCACCGTGAACCGCCACCAGAACCTTCTGCATGATGGCCGGGCCCGGGGCGTGGAGGAAGCCATTCTCTGGCACGGAGGGGAGGGGAATGCTTCCCGGGAAGCGTATAAAAACCTGTCTCGGGAAGAGCGCGAAGCCCTTCTTGCGTTTGTGAACAGTATTTGAGGTGACCACGATATGAAGAAAATATGGGTTCTGCTTGCCTTGCTCGCTGCCGCTCCTGTGGCGTTCGCCGCCGGCACGCTCTATGGGGAGTTCCGGAGGAGGGAGAATATCCGCCTTTCGCTGGAGCAGGGAAACGTGATCAATTTCTTGCGCCTGATGGCGTTCAACGTAGACCGGATCGAGGAGCTTGAGCTGGGCGCGGGCGCAGGGGGCTTCTTCGTACGCGACCGCGATAATATCATTTGTGCCGGGAAGATCGGCTCGCGCATGCTCCGATGCAAAAACAAGCTGGGTCTTACCACGGTTAGCATGGATCAAAGCTCCTCCCGAGCCGATCTCGCGGTGAGCGGCCCTCTCGGGGAAGAGTTCGCCGCTAGGGAGCGGCGGCGCCTTACCCAGCCGGAAGGCGATGCCGTGAGCTTTCTGCGGCTGATGAAGTTCGACGTAAGCCGGGTGGAAGAGCTGGAGATGATGGAGGGAGGCCAGAATTTCGTGATCCGTGATCGCGACAACGTGGTTTGCCTTGGCGACATCCCCACCCGCCTGCTTCGCTGCAAGAACCGCATTGGTCTCACCACCGTTACCTTCGACGGGGACGCAGATTGATCTTATGCCTCCGTTTTTGAACACAGCCTGGCATTGGTTCGATCGCTACCTGATCCCCGTGGACGATCCCGGCTCACGCCTCTTCGGCTTGAATCTGCTGGCTTCGGTGGCTCTGATCGCGCTCTTTCTGCGCTGGCAGGCCAGAGGCCAAGCAAGGAGACCGCGCACCCTGCGCGCACTAAAGGCTCTTCTGTTCAACCGGCGTTATTGGTGGAATCGATCCACCCGGGCCGACTATGGCTACTACCTCTTGAATTCGGCTCTGAAGGCCGTTCTGGTTCTGCCGTTTCTCGAGCTCAGCTTCTATTTCTCCTCCGTAACGCTGAAGATGCTGCTATCAGGAACGGGAGCGATTCCCTCCTTGGCCCCGGGCTTTCTCGGCTTGCTTGCGTTTTCCCTTGGCGCGTTCGTGTTCGACGACCTCCTCCGCTTTCTTCATCACCTAGCCATGCACAAAGTGCCTCTGCTCCGGAAGCTGCATAGCGTGCACCATTCCGCCACCGTGCTCACGCCCTTCACGCTCTATCGCCTGCACCCCCTGGAAAGCATGATGGCCACGGCTCGCAACTCCCTGAGTGCCGGAATTTCTCTCGGAGCCTTCCTTTGGCTTTTCGACGGGGCGGAATCCAGCCTGCATTCGCTGTTCGGCACCGCTACTTTCGGCCTTTTATTTAATTTCCTTGGATCCAACCTAAGGCACAGCCACGTGGCGTTTTCGTTTGGCGGTTGGGAGAGGCTATTCATAAGCCCGGCCCAGCACCAGCGCCACCACCATAGAGCAGGCCCCTCGGTGAATTTCGGTGTTTCCCTCGCCCTGTGGGATTCCCTGGCCGGTACCTTAGAGCTCTATCGCCCCGGTTCGCGCGCTCGTTTCGGAATTTCGCGTTCTGGAAAAAACAAACCACGGAGAAAAACTATGCACGCCAAATTGAAGTGGCCGCAGGCTTTCGCGGCTCTCGTTCCCGCCGCTCTTTTGCTGGGCTTTGCCTCGATTGCTGCCGGGGAGCAGAAGCCTAAAATTCTCATTTATGATCTGGCCGAACAGAATTATGAAAGCGCCTTTCGCGAAGTGGCCGATGAGATGGGCGTGGAGATCGAGCTGAACCACGGGCCTGCGGCCATCTTGCTTTCCCACCTCAAGGATCCCGATAGCCCCGAGAAACCAGATCTCGTGATCCAGCAGGATGTGCTGAATCTAGGGGAGCTCCACCGTCTGAACCTGCTCTCTCCCATTTTTTCTCCTGCTTTGGAAGCGAGCGTACCGGATCATCTCCGCAATCTTCGGGAAGGCTGGGCGGGGCTGAGCTATCACGCTCGCACTCTCGCTTACAATCCTGATCTCGTGGGCCCCGACGAGGTGAAGCGCTATGAAGACCTCGCCCACCCGAAATGGAAAGGCCAGTTCTGCCTCCGCAAAGCCACCTATTCCTATACGCGCGCCTTGATCGCCGGGATGATCCATGGGAACGGGCTGGCCGAAACCGAGCGTGTTCTTCGTGGTTGGGTTGCGAATAACGATAAGCCCATCTACGTGGGTGATCTCTACGTGATGCAAGCGCTCGACGCCGGTGAATGCGCTTTCGGGCTGGTAAACACGGATTTCTTCGCCCGCTATAAAACGAAGGTAGCGCCAGAGAGCAATCTCCAGCTGCTCTGGATGAACCAGGGCGACCGTGGCGTGCACGTGAACGTGATGGGCGTGGCACTCACGGCCCGCTCGGAGCAAAAAGACCTGGCCGTTCGTTTTCTCGAGCGGGTGGCTTCGCACGAGGGAGCCATGCAGGCTTTCGCGCAGATCAAGCAGGCTTATCCCGCGAATCCGGCCTTCCGGGTCCGTGGGTTTCTGGAGGGGCTCGGCAATTTCCGTGCGGATAGGGCGCTCCCCAGCGACATCACCCGGCTCGACGGAGAAGCGAAGGCGCTGGCCCTCAAGGTGGGCTACAACCCTTAGGGCCTTCGGTCGGCGCTTTTTCAGGCCACCTTGTTCTCGAGTTTCTCTTCCGAGATCTTCTCGAGTATCTCTGCCGAAAGCTCTTCGCCGCCTCTGGTGGCGATGTCGCCGAGGCTTACAATGCCCACGAGCCTCTTCTTCTCATCGATCACGAGCAGGCGGCGGATCTGCTTCACTTCCATTAGGCGCGCGGCTTCGCCGATATCCTGATTGTCCCTTATATAAACCACGGGGCCGCTCATCACGTCCCTTGCCCTGGCGGTGGTCAGATCCAAGCCCTCGGCGAGGCCTCGCAGCACGATATCCCGGTCAGTAACCATGCCGGAGAGACGATCGTTCTCGCATACCGGAATAATGCCGCAGTCCAGCTCCTTCATCTTGGCCGCGATTTCTTTCAGGCCCGAGTCCGGGCTGAGACAGACTACGTCTTTGCTCATCACATCTTTGATCGCTTTCATATTTCTTCCTTTGCTGAGTTGGGTTGATTTTCGAAGCGCGCCCATTTACGCCACTTCCCTGACCGAAACTTTGAAGTGTTCGAGGAACCACTCCGTGCTTTCCTGCTCCACCTGCTCCATAGCTCCTGCCTCCTCAAAGAGGTGAGTGGCTCCCGGTATCACCAGGAGTTTCGCTCTCGGCATTGCACGGGCCGCCTGCCGGTTCAGCGCGAGCACGATGAGATCGTTTCCCCCCACGATCAGAAGCGTGGGCACACGCACATCTCTCAAACGATCACCGGCAAGATCCGGCCTCCCGCCGCGGCTCACTATCGCAGCTAGTCCTTCAATCTCGGGCGCGGCCCAGAGCGCGGCTCCCCCGCCCGTGCTGGCGCCGAACAGCCCGAAAGGAAGACGGGCGCAGTCTTCCCGGTTTTGGAGGTAGCGGGCGGCCACTTTCAGTCTTTTCGCGAGCAGCGGCAGATCGAATACGTTGGTCGCGTCTCCTGCTTCTTCCGGCGTCAGGAGGTCAAACAGGAGGGTGCCGATCCCCTGGGTATGGAAAAAAGCTGCGGTCTGGCGGTTGCGGGGGCTGAAGCGGCTGCTGCCACTTCCATGCGCGAAGATCACCAGGCCTTCCGACGCATCCGGCAGGGTAAGGTCTCCCTCGAGGCGAACCTCGCGTGAAACGGGGATCATCAGTTTCGTGCTTTCCATGCGAAACCTCCTTTGGGGAGGTTTCGCACAAGGCATGCCAGGGAAAGGCGTGTGGTGCTGAGTGTGGCTTGGATGATTGTGGCATTTTGCCCGTCTTAATCCGCAACCGCCTCAAACTGACTCCTCGCCTGTTGATGGAGCCGCCTGATGAGCTCCCGAGGGGGGGCGGTTAATGAGCTTTCCAAGCGCGAAGCATGTCTCCGCCCTCGCCTCCGCCCGGGCTGTACGGGAGATCCTCGAGGCTGAGATCGAAGCGGTATTCCTTGCCGTCGGTGCCGGTGTAGCGGAAGCAGCCGTCTTTGCTGGCGCTCACGGAAAAGCCGGCGCTCCACGAGCGATGGCCCTTCAGCTCATGTAGGGTATTGTAGCTTTTGTTTTCAAAGGCGAAGTAGGGAGCCACGTTTTCTCCCGTGATCACGTCGCCCACGGGGTTGCGGGAGAAGTAGCGCCAGAGAAGCGTTTCGTCCTGTGGGTAGGCGCCCTGGCCCCGCTCGCCTTCGCGCACCCGAAGCTGTTCCGCTGTATGGTAGAGCACCTTGAGGGAAGGGAGAGCGAGAAGATTGGTGTAGATGCGGAACTGTTCGGAGGGGGCGGTAACTCTGTCCCACTCGGATTCGGGCATGAAGAAATGGGAATGCCCCATATCCGGGAAGAATATGAAATCAGCGTAACGGCGTTCGAGGGAGATCTCGATATGCCTGCGTACGGCGCCGATAAATCTTACGGGCACCGGCACGAAGCCCTCTCCCATCCTCACCACGTAGTTCCCGCGCGAGTCGAGGTAGGCGCGGCCTTTGAGGCGTTTGCCGCTTTGGTAGACCTCTTTGAACTTTGCTCCCATTTGCTCGAGGTTCTGGCCCCAGCTGAACTCCGACATATAGAGCAAGGGCTCCGAGGCGGACTGAGGGGGGCAGGGGAGCTGCTCGTTGGCGTACACGGGTGCGTGAGAGAGAAGAAGGGCGAGGATTAGATTTTTCATACCGAACTTCTCGGTTCTGATCCGGGCTCGCCTAAGACAAAAAAAGGAGAGAACGGGGGGCGTTCTCTCCTCAAGAGACAGGGAATCTTAAGACAGGGGTTTTTACCGGCTGATCGGGTTTCCGCCGAGCACGCTCATCACTTCGCCTCTATCGTTGAGGCCTTGCTCGGTGAACGTAACTTTAACCCGCTTGATCACGGTGAGAAGGGCCCCGCTGCCGCAGCGTTGGCCGTTGAGGTCCTGAACCTCTACGCGGGTGAGGCCGCCCTGGGCGAGCTGCACGTTGCGCTCGGCGAGGATGGTGCGTCCGCCGCAGATATTGGTTTCGAAGGAGCGGATCGGAAGAGTGATTACGGTGGGAGTGGGCATTACCGCAGGGCAAACCATGCCGTTGGGGCAGTTCATGTCGCGCTCGAGCTTGATGCGAAGCTCGTTGGTGCCTTCGTTGATTTCGATGGTGCCGCTTACCACGCTTCCCATGCCGTTAAGCTGGGTGCTGGCCGAAGCGATGTGAAAATCAGTGAGAGTGTAGCGGGGCACGAAGCGGTTCTCGCCGTTTCCGGTGGTGAAGCTGAAGATCACATCGGCCCGGGCATGGCTGGCGGTGAGGAGGAGGGCAGCGAGGGTGAAAAGAGTTTTGAATTTCATCTTAAGCTCCTTGGGGCGGAAGGGGTGATCGCCCTTGGGTTCGTAATTCGTTGAGCCGGTTTTACGTAGGGCGAGTGAAAATAAAAAATTATTTGAATTGAACCGATACTATTAGAAATACTTATGAATAAAAGCCCGGGGTGGGCGGGGGATCGAAAAAATGCCGATCAATCTCAATACGTTCCGTGTTTTTGTGACGGTGTATGAGCTCAAAAGCATGAGCGCAGCCGCCTCTCGTCTGCACCTTACCCAGAGCGGAGTGAGCCAGCACATACGCTCATTAGAGCAAGAGCTCGGTTTTTCGCTCTTTGCCAGGGAGAACCGGAAGCTGTTCCCCACCTCTCAGGCCTCGGCGCTTTTTTCCAAAGGAAGAAAAGGCCTCGCCGAGATCGAGCAGGCCGTGCGTGAGGCCAGAAAAGGGAAAGAGCAGGCGGAGGGGGTGGTGAAGGTAGGGTTGCCGGTGGAGTTCGGCGTGAACCTCGTGGTGCCCGTGCTCGCCGAGCTCGGGAAGAAATATCCCGGAATCGACTTCAATATCACCCTCGATTTCGCCACGGTGCTGGCGGATCTCGTGCTGAGGGGGGAGATCGATTTCGCTCTAATCGACCGCTTCCGCGTGGCCCCCGCCTTGAGGCTCGAGCCGGTGGCCTCGGAAACCCTCCTGCTTTGCGGGCGCAAAGACTACGTGAAGGCCCACGGCCCGGTAAAATACTCCACCGCTTACTTTTCGCGATTCCACTACGTGGACTACAGGGAAGGAGAGCCGATCGTGCGGGCCTGGTTCCGCCACCACCTCCACCGCACCAAGCTCGACATCCGCGTGAGGGCCCGTGTTTTCGACGTGCAGGGCATCGCCCGCTTCATCCGGGAAGGCCTGGGAATAGGCGTGCTTCCCCACCAGGTGGTGGAACGCCTGGAAAAAGAGGGCGTGGACCTCCATGTTTTCGAGGGGAAGAGGGCGGCGCTCAAGAACGAGATATGCCTGATCCAGCTGCCTCTGAAAGACCGCCCTCTCGCCCAGCGCCTGGTGCTGGAGTGCCTCAGGAAGCCTGCGGGGTGAGGGGCAGGTGCTGTTTCCGCCAGGAGACAGCAGGAAACAATTATTGTTTCCCCTTTGTTTTGAACCGGTTTGGGTCGAGCGCGTTTTCTTTGGGGGAAAGGGGCTTCGTGTTACAATAAAAGAGTATCTTCGGGGGTTTCGGGATGCGTTCGGCCGGTTCCAATCAATGCAGTTTTCTGCTGCCTTTTACTTTGGTTGTGGCCATTGCTTTGCCTTTAACCGTTTCGGCGGACTCGCTTCAGGGCGGGCTCTTCGGCGATATTTCCAAGATGGCGAGCAATCAGCTGGCGGCCAGCCGAAAGAATCAGCTCGGCAATCGCAGGGCCTCCGATATGGCCAGAAACCTCGGAAGACGATCGATTGGCCGTGGGGCGAGAAACGTGCGGCATGGCAAACACTCCCACAACCATCCTCAGGTGAATACTGGGTTGTTCCAGATCGCGCAAGGCGTGCTCGGCCTGCTGGCGGCGGCCAAGGCGGCGGAGCTGAGCGATATCTCCGGCACCCGGGGCGATAATCTCACGGCCGACCAAAACGGATCAAACGCCGATATGGCGAACGGGCCGTCGGGTTACCCTGCCGCCAAAAATGATTCCGGAGCCAGTGGTTCCGCCGCGAGCTCTTCCGCTTATTCCACGGAAAACTGGAATTCGATTCTCGCCGACCTGAATTCCACCGACATGAAAAGCGCTTTTCGCGAGATCGAGGATCTTTACGGGATCACCAGAAAGGATCTTCTGATCGAGCTTCAGGCCGGCCGCGACGGCAGGGATCTGCTCGCGAACGCCCCGAAGAACGCTCCTTCGGCGGAGGAAATCGCGGCGGCGATGCGCGAGGCACGCAAAACCCGCGACGCCGATGAGGCCGATCTCGCTCTCGGCGAGGGAGGCCGCGGGCTTGCCTCGGAAGGCGCTCCCACGCCGGAGCCGGTGGCGGATGCTGAAACGGCCGAGCAAAAGGCCGCCGCCGCTCTCAAGGCGAAGAACTCCCTGCGGGACGATCTCCGCAAAAGGCTCGACGAGCTCCCGGACGATTTTGATCCTTCCGAGCTGAGCCCGGAGGTGAGGGAGGCTCTTGCCGCCAGGGATGCCGCGGTGGTGGCCGAGCGCGAGCGCGAGGAGCGGGTAAACGCCACGATCTTCGATATCGTGCACGCGAAGTATGCGGAACGCGAACCGATGATCCGCGGCTGGATCAAGAGCCCGGAAACGCCTGCGGGTTACTGATCGTCGAGGCCAGCCTGTTCGGGGACATACATATAGGGCTCAGGCAGGCCTTCTTCCGACATGAAAAGGTAACGGTGCAGGCCCGCGAGGGCGGCACCCACTCTGTCTTCGGCGGCCCGCGCGGTTCCTGAATATCCCGAGGTGGTACGGGTGAGGATCACGAAGGGCGCATAATCCCTTCCATGAGGCACATAGCCCGCGAGATTGTATACGCCGTCCAGAGTGCCAGTTTTCCCTCTGAGCTTTCCCTGAGCGGGAGTGCCTTTCATGCGATTGCGGAGGGTGCCGTCCACGCCGGCCACCGCCAGGCCCTGCCAGAGGTAGGAGAAGAAGGGCTCCCGCTGTAGCCGGTCCAGGAACTCGAACAGCATGCGCGGGCTCGCGCGACTGGTGCGGGAGAGGCCCGAGCCGTCATGGAGCACGAAGTCGCGGGGAAGGCCAAGGCCAAGCAGATAGGCGCGCATGGATTCCAAGCCCGGCTCGAGAAGTCCGGAGGCAAGGGGAGCGCTCTCTGAGGCGGCCAGGCTCTTGAGAAGGGCGTCTCCCAGGAAGTTCACGCTGTTTTTCAGGAAAGGCTTGAGGATCTCGGAGAGGGGAGGGGAGAGAGACGAATAGGACTTCTGCCCCCAGGCCTCGATCCGTTCCTCTTCCTCGCCAAAGCTTCCTGCCGGCAGAATGCGGATGCCTTGAGCCTCCAGGCTCTGGCGGAACAGCGCTTTTGCCCAGGGAAGAGTATCGTAAACGGGAAGAGTGAAGGAGCGTGCCCTGTCGCCCTTTTTGAAAGTGCCGCTCAGCACATAACGGAAACGGCCGTTTTCCGGGATCACCTGCATGCTCAGGCTCGTGGAATTGCCTGGACTCACTTTGTGCTCCACTCTCAAGCGCAGGCCGGAAGCCGACCAGCTGCCGCTCGTGGCACTATAAACATTATAAGTGCTACAGTTGAGGGAGATGTTGAAGGCCTGAGCCAGAGCGCCGCCGCAGGAAAGGCGGTCGTGGGTTTTCCATCCCTCCGGCACGCTTACCACCGCCCAGCGGCCATCGTTTGCGCTGAGGCTTGGCTCGCCGGAAATCTCGCTCACGCCGGAGGCCCGTAGAGCCTTTGCGATGGAGTCGAGGCGGCTGCGTGCGCCCTCTCCGAACTGGGGCATCCCCCAGGTGGGATCGCCGGAGCCGATGAGCTCCACCGAAGAGGCGCGGGCGCCGTTTTGCCTCCAGCGGAGAATCGTGGCGTAGCGGAAGTCCGGGCCAAGGCGGGCCAGTGCCGCTCCGGCGGTAAAGAGCTTGGAGGTGGAAGCCGGGGCAAAAAGCTCGTCCGCGTTTCTATGGTAGGGATCAAGCCCGCCGAGGCTCACCCCAAAGCGCACTTGGCTGCCTCCTTTTTGGTCGAGGAGGGCGCTCCAGTTGGTTTTGGCCTCGGAAGAGCGAGGAATAAGCAAGAGTGCGCTCACTACCAGGAAAATCATGCGTCGCATCATAGTCTGGGAAAGCGGCTGGCGCAATCGCTTCACCACCGATATCCTTTTTCCAGCCCCCATGGAGGATCCCCCTTTGAGCCAAATGCTTCTGGAATGCCAGGACGCTCCTAATAAAGTACAAGAAGCCCTTTCCCTCGGCCAGGAAACCTATGAAAACTTAGGCAAAAGGCTGCGGCAGCTGAACCCGGCCTTCGTGGGCACTGTTGCACGAGGCAGCTCGGATCATGCTGCGGGCTACGCCAAATACCTTATCCCGCTCTGTACGGGGCGGGTGGTGGCCTCGATCCCTCCCTCCATCGTTACCGTGCTCGATTCCCCCCTGCGGATGAAGGAAGCCTTCGTGCTCGCGATCTCCCAGAGCGGCGGCAGCCCCGACATCCTGGCGGCTTTGGAAAGGGCACGCTCGGGAGGAGCACTCACCGCCTCCTTGGTGAACCAGCCCGGCTCCGCCCTGGCGAAGGCTTCCGAGATCGAGCTGCCTCAAGGCGCGGGCCCGGAAAACAGCATCACTGCCACCAAGACCGTGCTTTGCACGCTTACGGCTATCGCCCGCCTTACGGCGGCCTGGTGCGAGGATCATAAACTTCAATCCGCCCTTCGCGCGCTACCTCCCGTGCTCAAGCAGGCCGCGGATACGGGCTCTTCTCTGAGTGATCGGATCCTTCAGGACGTGGGCCACGCTTTCGTGCTTTCCCGCGGCCTCGGCTACGGCGCTGCCACCGAGCTCGCCCTCAAGTTCAAGGAAACCTGCGGAATCCACGCCGAAGCCTTCTCCACCGCTGAAGTGCGCCACGGGCCCCGCGAGATCGTGAACCAGAAATTCCTGGTGATCGCCCTGGCCCTTCCGGGCTCCGGCGAAAAAGACGTGCTGGCCGCCGCTTCCGAGATGAAAGCCCAGGGCGCGAAGGTGATCGTGGTGGGAAGGGAAAAGGGGGAGGGGTGTTTCACTCTTCCGGAAGCCACCGATCCCCGCCTCTATCCCCTTGTGGCCCTTCAGCTCCTTTATCCCTGGATCGCCAGAAGCGCGGTAGCGCTCGGGAGGAATCCCGACAAACCGAAAACCCTCTCCGGTAAAGTGATTCAAACCGTTTGATCCGCCGGCCTTGCCTCGAAAATGATCGAAGGCGATACTGTTCCCGTTACCCGGAGGAGAAACCATGGCCTTGCTCGCCTCGCTCGCGCTTCTTCTGTTTTCTTTGCCTTCCTTTGCCACCTCGCCTGATCTCGCGGAAAGCTCGAGCCGCTCTTTTCACAGAGTGCTGCTGCAATGCCCGGAGCGGATCTGGCCGGGCTTCGATTGGGCCGATCTTCAGATTCTGCTTTCCGATTCCAGCTCCCGAGATGCCTGGCTGGTGGGAAAGGCTTATCCGAGGCCTTCCCATTTCCTGAAAGATCCCACCATCACGGATATCTTTCAGCCAGGCTTCTCCCTGGGATTTCTCGAGTTCCGCGGCCTCCATACCGTGGCGGTGAATACCGATTACCGTGATTCCGGAGCCTCGTTCCGGGCTGCGGTGAACGCGCTTTTCCGGGATGGCATCCAGTCCCAGTGGGAAAATCCCGCCTTCGACGACAGGGGCCTTCTCTATCCCCTGCTTCCCGAGCCCCGCTACCTGAGGCGAATGCTTTTCAACAGCCTGCTGGCCGCTCTCGACGCCCATTCCTCCCGCAAGGATCCCGCACCTCACCTGCGCGGTGCCGCTTTCTGGCTCAGGCGCTGGAAGAAAAAATATCCAGAGGAGCTGGCCTTTCGCACGGAGGCGGCCAATGGCATCGCTCTTTATGCGGAACAGAGCGCTCGTTTGCTTTCCGAAGCCGGGTGCGGGGCCAGGGGGGAAGCGCTGGGAGAAGCTTTCCGCTTGTTCGTGCGCCCGGAGCTGAGCCTGGATGCATCCGCCACCTTGTCTGGCGAGGGGGCCGAGCTGGGCTCGCTGGCGTCTTTTCTGCTGAGCCGGATGCGGCCGGGCTGGCAGGGGGAGATGAACGGAAGCCTGATGCCGGTGGACCTGCTTCTCCAGGATCAGGATCCCGTTTTGCAAGCCAGCGATCCGTTGCTTCTCGACGAATACCGGATAGCGGTGGCGGAGCAGCAGCGCAAAGCGGCCCGCCGCCTCGAGCCGGTTCTCTCGCGTGATCGCGATCCCGCGTATACCCGGGTTTCCGTGCCGGCTACCTGGATCCGCAGTGAGCTTGGAGTGGAGGAGAGTTATGTTCTCCGGTCGGAAAAGGAGCGGGCCTTCTTTTTCCTCGCCCGCGGCAAGGATTTTTCCGGAGAGTACGGGAAGATCCGGATGCCTTCCCGCATCGCGCTTCACCAGGGCCCAAACCCCTGCGGCGGCAATGGCCTCTACTTTCTCATGCCTTCGGGTTCCATCAGCTCGGAGCAGCCGATCGGCAACAGTCGGATCTTTAAAGGATCTTACTGGGGGCAGAGCTTCCGTCTTCGAGGCACAGCGGTGAGTTTCCGCGGGCATTCCTGGGTTTGCCCCTGGCTGTAAACGGCATTTTCTTTGAATTTCCCGCATCTGGGCATTGCCCTTGAAGCGCTGGAGCAGATAATCAAGCCGTATGAGTTCCGATCGCCACAATCACGAAAGACGGATCGTGCATGCCGCCCTGCTTTCCGCTTGGGAGAGCATTCCTTCCCCGGGGTCGATCGTTCTCGCCGTTTCGGGCGGTGTGGACTCCATGGTTTTGCTTGAGGCGGCTCATGCGGTGGCGGAACTTAAGTTTGAATCTCAGCGCCTTATCGTGGCTCACGTGAATCATTCCTTGAGGGGGCGCGAAAGCCAGGGCGACGAGCGCCTCGTGCGCGAGCGGGCGAAAGCCCTCGGTCTTGCGTTTCGATCCCGACGGCTGAAGTGGAAAGAAGGCGAACGAGCTTCCCAGGAGGCCTGCCGCCGGAAACGGGAGGCGTTTCTCGCGTCTCTTATGCCTGCCGATAACGACCGCCTTCTTTTTGCCCATCACCTCGACGACCAGGCCGAGACCGTGCTCTTTCGCTTGATTCGGGGAACGGGTTTGCGCGGGCTGAAAGGGATGCGGCAAGTGAGCGGCAAAAAGCTCCGGCCTTTTCTCGCGCTCAGAAAATCGCAGCTCCTGGCTTACGCGGAATCGTGCGGGCTGCTCTGGAGGGAAGATTCCTCAAACGCCGGCCTGAAATACGAACGCAACTGGATCCGCCGGAAGCTTCTGCCTCTGGTGGAGGAACGGCGCCCGGGGTTTTCCGTGCGCCTGGCGGCGCTCGCCGAAGAGGCTGCCGGCCTTGGACGGGAGAGCAAGGGGCTCGAAAGCTTCGAGTGGAGCGAGGCCATCCGGTTTTGCCGCTTCCCCTCCGGCGCGCCTTCTACCCGGCAGTTGTCTGAGGCTTTCTCGCTCAGTCGCCTGCACGCCCTGCAGTTGCGCACGCTGCTCGGGAAAGATTCGGGGCAGTGCCAGGCGAAGGGGATTCGGTTCACCTGGTCGGGCGGATTGCTCCTGGTGGAGAAGGGGAACGGTTTTCATCCTCAGGAAAAAAAGAGCCGGAGAACCTGGGGCACCTGCCTTGGGATATGGAAGGCCTCACCGGGGAGGGCTTTGCATGCGGCCGAGAGCCCTAGGGAAAAAAAGAAACTGAAGAGCTTGAAGGTGCCGATCTTCTTCCGCGCCTCTCTTCCGCTTCTTTCCGGCCCCTCGGGAAAGAGCAGGGCCCTGCCGCTGGGCCGAGAGGCGGACGGCGTTACCTATCAGCCTTCCGCGCTCGGGCGATGGTGGCTCGAAGGGGTTGCCTCTTCGTAGCCGAGCTTTCGGTTGTCAGTGAAGTTCCACTCCGTGATGGTCCGGCTGGCGGGAGCGCCAGATCAAAAAGCCCGCCACCGCGGCCGCTCCCAGTCCGGCCCAGATCCAGGCTTTGGAGGCGGGGGTTTCCTCTGTGTCCTCCTCCAGGCTTCCCAGCGAGCTGAGCGCCGGGAGCGTGTTTGGTCCGGGAGCGCCCGTTTCCGGCTCAGCCAAGGCAGGCGCCAGTGCATTGCAGGCTTCTTCGCTGCCTCCTTTGCTCATCACGGTCTGTTTTTCGGTTCCGGGTTGTTTCCAGGCCAAGCGTGCCTTTCTGCCTTCTTCCCGTGCGAGCAGGGTGTGGCTTGCCTTCGTTTCTCCGGAAAACTCCCAGGTGAGCCCGGAGCGGGTGGACACGCAATGAAGCAGCAGGATCACGTCTTCGGCGAGGGATTCGTCGTCGATCTGGGCGGAGAAGTGGATTACAGGGGCTGCTTGGGCGTTCGAGGAAAGTATCAAGGAAAGCAGGATAGCTAATTGTTTTTTCATAAAATCTCCTGAATGAAGTGAGGGGAGGAAACCGGCCGGCAGGAATATTCGAAGCCGGGGTCTGGCGCCCGGGATACGAGAACGCTTCCTTGGTGCCGATAGGCCTCGAACGAGTCCTCTTCGCTTTCCAGCGCGAAAAATTCTTCGTTGCCCGAGGAGGGGGGCGCGCAGCGGAGCTCACCATCCCAGTGGATCCATCCCTTCTCCAGAAGCTCTTTTTGCCTTGAGGGCAGGGGAGTGTCTTTCCCCGCGACCGCGAGTATTCCCGAAACCAGGAGAAAGGCGGAGGAGAGAAAGAGGTAAAGGCTCGGGCGCCTCAGCGCGGATGGCTTTGAGGGAGGAGTTTCTGTGTTGCACGATGCTCGCGAATCGGCGCTCGAAGGCTTTGTTGGTCTGATGGATGCCGGCCGAAAGGGCCGCCAGGAGAATGGCCAGGATAAGAAGCTCAAGGTGAATCACTCCCTTTTCGTTGGTTGGCAGGTCAGTCCACATAGGCGTCCAGAAAATGACCGTGATCCAGGCGCGCAGGGCCCCTCAGTTCGATCGTTGTGCGGAAGCTTTTTTTCCAGCAGCGTATCGTGGCGAGCGCCGTCTCCCGCCTTCTGTGCATCAGGCCGCCCCGGATATCGGGGAACAGCGCGGATTCCCGGAAAAATGCCAGAGGCAGAGGCGGATTCGATAGGCAGACAACAGGTTCCCGGGAAAAGCGGTTCGCGGGGCACAGGAGTTTTGCCGCTTCTTCCGCCGAAGCCTTTGCGATCAAGCCGTCCTGAAAAAGCCCGAGAGCTCTGTTCGCCTGCAGAAGGGCCGCTTCACTCAGGGTTCCGAAGGCCGCTCCGATAGGCCCCGCGAGCTTCACTCCCCGGGCTGCATAAATACCGAGCACCGTTAAACGAAGCGGGCCGTTGGCTTTTGCCAGCTGGGCGAGGGTGCGCTTCCGGCTTACCGCAAGCCTCACGGCGCATTGATCCAGGCGCGACTGCAGGGCCACCGCCGCCTGTTCACTAAGGCCGATTTTCACGGTGCCCGCCAGAGCCAGAAAAAAGAGGAGTAGCAGAGGCAGGGCCGAAACGAGAAGAAAGCCCTCGTCGCTCCGCCAGCTCCGCCCGTGCCCGGAAAAAGGTTTTGTGCTCGATAAGCCGGCGGTCCAGGCCGCTCCAAAGCAGATAGGCAGCGCCGCAAACGAAGAGAAAGGCCACAGGGAAAACCAAGATCGCTTCCAAGGTAATCGAGCCACGCTCACGCTGGTCTCCTGTTTTCATGGATTCAGCCGAACGGGGATGCCGGTGTCGATCTGATTTCGGATTTCGCGGAACTTGCTGTGGATCTTGCTGCCCAGAGCTTTGGTAGTGCCCACACAGACCAGCACCACGAGAGCGAGAAGGATCATATACTCCACCAAGCTTTGCCCCGACTCGTTGCGAAATCCTACGTTGTTTCGTTTCTGCATCTCATCACCTCCGAATGCCGGGGTATGGCAAAGCGTGTGCCGTGCCAGAGGAGAAAAAACACTGGAACGGCCATCGGAAACGGTAGGAAATCTAAACCCTTGGTGCATTGACACCTGCTCGGGTCGGGGAGATACTGAAACTATCGGATTTTTCTCAGGAAGCGCCCATGTCGGACAAACCGTCCCTATATGTAGTGGAAAAGAAAGAAGTGGTCATCCTCGTGGTGCTCTTCGTTCTTGTGACCGTGCTTTCGTTCACGCTAGGCGTGCGCTATGGCGAGGCGGTGGGCAAAAAGACAGCCAAAGAGGAGCTTCATGCGGAGCAGGAGCTTGGCGAAGCTGGGGCCACGGGCGGGACCGGTACCCTGGGAAAGGCGGAAGAGCAGGGTAAAAGCGCCGCCGCCGGCCATGGGGAAGCGGAGTCTCATGGAGAAGCGGATGGCCACGGGAAGGCGGCCGAAGGCAAAGGCGAGCATGGTTCCGGAGAAAAAATGGAATCTCATGGGGCCACTAGTCCCGAAGGAGCGGCCCATTCGTCCGGGGAAGGATCGCAGGATCATGCGGCGATCGATAAAAATTCCGACGAATATCTTTTGAATGCCTTGAAAGAGGCAGGCGTGGAATCGCCTGGTGGGAAAGCTCCCAAGGGCGCCAAGCTGCCGGAGGATGTAAAGTCCTCATCTGCACGAATTAAGAGCCTGAGCGGCACTTATGTGATTCAGGTAGGGTCGCATCCTACGAGAGCCGAGGCCGAGGCCCAGGTGAGGCAGTTAAAAGCAAAAAAAGTGAACGCGGAAATTCTGGCCCCCTTCAAGGACAAGCAGGGTGAATGGCACCGCGTGGTGGTGGGCAGTTACCGCAATAAGCGCGATGCCGACCGCGAGGCGAACAGCCTCAAGGGAAGAGGCTCTATCGTGAGCTTCTTTGTGTGGAGGCTTCCGTGAATTCAGGTTCGCAAAAAATGGTAACCAAGCCTTGGGGCCACGAGATCATCTTCGCCGTGACGAAGGATTACGTGGGCAAGATCCTTTTCATCAAGGCGGGCCATCAGCTTTCCCTGCAGTTCCACAAAGTGAAGGAAGAAACGATTTATATGCAATCGGGCGAGATGCGCTTTGTGATCGAAAACGATCAGGGCCAGCTGGAAGAAGTGCTGCTCACCAAGGGCAAGAGCTTTCATATCCTTCCCAACCGCAAGCACCGGATGATCGCCGTTACGGATTGCGAAGTGTTCGAAGTGAGCACGCCTCACCTTGACGATGTAGTGCGCCTCGAAGACAGCTATGGCCGCGTGGCTGGAACAGGATCCGTATCGTGAGCGCCTCTGCTCCCGGGGGCACTCCCTGGCTGATGATCCTCGCCGGTGGTTCGGGCACGCGCTTCTGGCCGCGCTCCCGAGCCAAGCGCCCCAAGCAATTCCTTCCCATCGCCGGTGATGAGCCTCTCCTGGTTACCACCTTGCGCCGCTTTCAGGATTGGATTCCGCCCGAGCGCATGGTGATCCTCACCACGCAAAGCCTGGCCGAGGAAACCAGAGCCATGACCGCCGATTTCAAGGGCCTCCGCGTGCTCGCCGAGCCTGAGAGCCGCAATACCGGCCCGAGCCTCGTGATGGCGATGGAATGGATCCGGTCGCAGGATCCGAAAGCCACCTGCATGAGCGTGCATGCCGATCACTGGATCACGGAAGTGCCGGAATATATCAAGGTGATGAAGGCAGCTGTGACTGCCGCTGAAACCACCGGTGCGCTTTGCACGGTAGGCATTCAGCCTCATCGCCCGGAAACCGGCTATGGTTATATCCGCACGGGGGAGCAGATCGTGCCCGGTGTATTCCGCGTGGACCGCTTCGTAGAAAAGCCTTCCCGCGAAGTGGCCGACACCATGGTGCAGAGCTCGGAATACTTATGGAATAGCGGGATGTTCGTGTGGACTGCTGCCGCTTTTTTCCGGGAGCTCGAGCAGAGCGATAAGAGCTTCGTGGAGGCTTTCGCGCCCTACCGAGAAGCATTGAAGGCAGGCGGAGATGCCGATGCGGCGATGAAGAAGAGCTTCTTTGCCGCCCCTGCCATCTCGATCGACTATGCGCTCTTGGAGAAGAGCCGCAATGTGATCGTAGTGCCTGGCTCGTCTTTTGGCTGGAATGATGTGGGCAGCTTTGTTTCGCTGGAAGAGGTTTATCCCAAGAGCGAGGGTGGGGTGGCGAGAGCCGGCAAGGTGATTGCCCTCGATAGCCTGGCCAATGTGGTGGACGCACCCGGTAAAACTGTGGCGCTGCTGGGCGTAACCGATATGATCCTGGTGGATGCGGGAGACGTAATCCTTCTGGCTACCAAAGAGCGGGCCCAGGAAGTAAAGAAGCTCGTAGAGCGCCTCAAGGCCGAAGGCCGCACGGATCTGATTTAAATAAGTATCATTTGATTTATCCCTCCGTGTAATTTCTTCTCTGTTGCTGTTAGCCAATGTCAGTATCCGGCGCCGTGTGGCAGGTGTCTAATCTTCAAGAACGTTATCTATTGATGGGGAATCGTTATGAAGAAATCCGTCTTATTGGCAGCCCTGCTGGCCGCCGCCGCTGCTCAAACTTCTGCCCAGGCCGGTGAAATCCTCCGCCTGAAGGCCGCTGGTGCCGTGAAAACCGAAAGCCTCGGAGGGCTCGCGCAGCTCCAGAGTTCTGCTGGCGAAGGCATTTTTATCGTGCAATGGAAGAACTCCATTCATGAGGCGGAAAAGGGCGAGCTTCGCGCGCTCGGCCTCGATCTCCTCGCATACGTGCCTGATGATGCTTTCCTGGTGAAGGGCAGTGCAGCTGCAGTGAAGCAGGCGGAAGGCCTCGGCTTCGTGAATGCTATAGCTTCCTTTTCGGCGGAGATGCGCATTGATCCCGCTCTCGTGAAACACGGTGTGCTCACGGGCGAGAGCCGCATCTCGGTGCAGCTAAGCCATGATGGGGATGTGCAGGCGGTGATGAAATCGCTCCGCGATCCCGTGAACGTGGGCGAAGGCCTCGTGGTGGGCGGCTCCGATGTGGGCGGCCTCTATCGCTTGGCTTCCCGTTCCGATGTGATCTGGATCGAGCCTTATCTGGCTTTCCGTCCCTCCCACCTCACGGCCTCGGATTTCGGCCTCACCGCCGATGTTCGCGGCACGGGCTCTCGAACCGGCTATGAAAGCGGCGTGAAGATCATCAACGCCGAAGCCCTCAACAGCCAAGGCATTCGTGGCGAAGGCCAGGTGGTGGCCGTGGCGGATACCGGCCTCGATAGCGGCGATATGAGCACCCTGATCCCCGATTTCCAGGGGCAGGTGAAAGCGGGCCTCGCGATGGGCCTCGGCGGAAAAAGCTGGGGCGATCCCATGATGCACGGCACGCACGTATCGGGCTCGATCCTCGGTTCCGGACGCAGCTCGAACGGCCTCATCAAGGGCGCGGCTTTCAATGCCAAGCTTGTGATCGAAGGCATGTGGAGCGATATCATGAACAATATCGTGCCTCCTTCGATCCCGAAGCTTTTCGAGGCGGCTTATAAGGAAGGCGCCCGCATCCACTCCAATTCGTGGGGAGCTCCTGGCTCCAACGGCCGCTACGACAACTGGTGCGTGCTCGCCGATACCTGGCTCTTCCAGAACCAGGACTTCCTGGCTCTCTTTGCTGCCGGAAACGAAGGCGCCGATGCTTCCCGCGACGGCGTGATCGACCAAGGCAGCGTGAGCTCGCCTGGCACCTCCAAAAACGTGCTCACCGTGGGCGCTTCCAAGAACTACCTCCTCGAAGGCGGCATCCAGCGGATGATGAAAGAGCTTCGCGGAGGCGGCGATAAGTGGGGCGTGGAGCCGATCGCTTCTTCGCGCCTTTCCGATGATCCCCGCGGTATGGCGGCTTTCTCGAGCCGTGGCCCCACCCAAGACGGCCGTTTGAAGCCTGAAATCGTGGCTCCCGGTACGAATATCGTTTCGGCCCGTGATCGCCATCCGAAAGCGGATCCGGCCACCATGAGCTGGGGTGTGTACGACGACCACTACGTATTCATGGGTGGAACCTCGATGGCCACTCCTGTGGCTGCCGGTGGCGTGGCTCTCGTGCGCCAGTATCTTGTGAAGGCAATGGGAACGGAAAATGTTTCCGCGGCTCTGATCAAGGCTACGGTGGCCAATACCGCCACGGATCTCTTCCCTGGCCAGTTCGGGGAACGCAGCTCAGGTCAGGAGCAACCTACCCGCCGTCCGAACAACCACCAGGGATGGGGCCTTGTGAATCTGGCGAATCTGGCCAGCGGCGCGCCCCATTTCGTGGACGAAAAGGTGGGCCTCCGCACTGGCCAAAGCAAGGAGTACCAGGTGCAGCATTTCGGGGGCGCTCTCCATGTGACCCTGGCCTATACCGATGCCCCCGGCACGGCTTCGGCTCAGCGCACTTTGGTGAACGATCTTGACCTCACCGTGGTGGATCCCTCGGGGCGTACGTTTTTCCCGAATGGAAAGAGTGGCAAGGATTCCGTAAACAATATGGAGCAGATCGATCTTCTCGGCGCTGCTCCTGGCTCCTATCGAGTCATCGTGAACGGAGGCAACGTGCCACAAGGGAAAAACGGCGCTCAGCCCTATGCGCTGGTGTTCGGGGCCCGCTAAGTCGGCCCAGGATTTGACCCTTTCGCTAAACCTTGTTATTTTCGCAACCGAGCCCTTCCATTCCCGGACGGGGCTCGGTTTCGTTTTTAATCTAGCGAATCCAACGCTTACCTAGGAGGCTCAGCCTGAAAAGTAATTTTGGTCCCCGTCCCCCCTTCAGTGGTCCTCGCCCGAATCCAGGCGATCGCGACCGTGATTCCCGATTCCCCCAGGACGAAAACCGCGTGAATGAACGCATCCGCGTGCCGGAAGTTTTCGTAATTGACGAAAATGGGGTGCAAGTCGGCGCTATGCCTACCCGTGAGGCCCTTGCTATGGCCCGGGAGCGTGGTCTTGATCTAGTGGAAGTGGCGGCTACGGCTCGCCCTCCTGTATGTAAATTTCTCGATTACGGGAAGCTCAAGTACAAAAAGAAGAAGAGCTCCCAGGAAGCTAAAAAGAAGCAGAGCGTTGTTTCGGTGAAAGAGATCCAGCTCCGTCCTCGTACGGAAGAGCATGACCTTCACACCAAATTCCGCCATATGTGCGACTTCCTTCAGCGAGGAGATAAGGTAAAGATTACGGTGATGTTCCGTGGTCGTGAGGTGGCTTATGCCCAGCAGGGCCAGGCTATGCTCAAGCGCCTGATCAAGTCTGTTGAGGAGTTTGCTGCCCCGGAGAGCTATCCCAAGCTTGAAGGCCGCCGCATGATCATGGTGCTTAGCCCCGTGAAAAACTATGAGAATTATAAGGGAACTCCTACTTTGGTGCCGGAGGAAGCCTTGGCTCCGCCGAATCCGAACGAGCCCCGCCCACCTATGGGTGGCATGGCGGCTTCGGCTCCCACCCCCGTGGCGGGCCCAACCCCGAACCCTACCCCTGCCGTGGCTTCGGGCCCTACGCCCAAAGACCCTGCCAAGACCTAAACCAACCCTTCGAAGGCAGGAGATAAAAACTCCTGCTTTCATCAGTTTACCGATTTATCCCACTAGGCAAGAGCCCCCGCTTAGGCTATAACCGGGGGCTTCCAACAGGAGTTTTTTTATGCCCAAGCAAAAGACGAAGTCTGCCGCCAAGAAACGTTTCAAGATTACGGGCAGCGGCAACATCAAATTCCAGCACGCCGGCCGTCGCCACAACCTTGGTGGCAAGAGCCGCAAAGGCAAGCGTCAGAGCCGTGGCCTCGCTACGATCCACAAAACGGATCACGAGCGCGTGATCCGTGGCTTGCCCAATGGCGGCGGGATCTAACAACTAAGTTTATTTAATCTGATTCAGGAGTAAGTATGCCAAGAGCAAAACGGGGCACTAAAGCCCGCGCCCGCAGAAAAAAGGTCTTCAAGGAAACCGAAGGTTTCTTCATTGGCCGCAATAACCAGTACGCCCGTGCCGTGGAAACCCTCCACCGCGG
>CAZTCD010000046.1:0-32727 GCA_964612065.1 uncultured Bdellovibrionales bacterium
GTGCATACCTCCTTCCTTCAGGGGCTGATGGGGATGCGGCAGTTCAGCGTGGGAGACCGCAAGCTGCTGCCGGTGTTTCCCAAAGCCGCCGAAAGCCTGGATCTCTCGTCTTACGATCTGGTGCTTTCCAACACGCACTGCGTGGCCAAAGGGGTGCGGAAGAAAGAAGGCGCTCTCCACGTGGCCTACGTGAGCACTCCCATGCGCTATATCTGGGACATGTTCGACGAGTATTTCGGCCCGGGCAAAACGAGCCTTCCGGTAACCCTTGCCGCAGAAGCCGTGCGCCCGTATCTGCAGCGCTGGGACGTGCGATCCACCGCAGGCGTGGATTTCCTGATCGCCAACTCCCGCTTCGTGCAGGAACGCATCCGTGATTTCTGGGGGCGGGAAAGCACCGTGATCCATCCCTTCGTGGAAACGGCCCGTTTCCAGGAAAAGTTTGACGAGCCCAAGGACTTTTATCTCGTGGTTTCGGCTATGGCACCTTACAAGCGTATCGATCTTGCCGTGGAAGCCTTCCGCCGCATGGGGAAGGAGCTCGTGGTGGTGGGCAAAGGGCAGGACGAGGACAAGCTCAGAAAAATGGCTCGTGGGATCCCGAACGTGCGCTTCCTTGGCGGGGTGTCCAACGAGGCGATCTCGGAGCTATACCGGAAATCTCGCGCTCTGATCTTTCCCGGCCTGGAGGATTTCGGCATCACGCCGCTCGAGAGCATGTATAACGGGCGGCCCGTGATCGCGTATGGGCGGGGCGGTCTCCTCGATACCGTGACATCCGAAACCGGAGTGTTTTTTCCGGAGCAGAAGGTGGAATCCCTCGTGGAAGCGGTGAAAGAGTTCGAAAAGAAGAGCTTTGATCCTGAGGCCTGCCGGGCCCGGGCGAGAGAGTTCCGCCGTGAAGTTTTTCAGGAACGCTATCTGAGGTTTCTTGAAAGCTGTTTTGAGAAGCATCCCGGGTAGGGTTGATGCCCTAGGGAAGCGAGCTCAGATTCGCTTTCACTTCCTCCAGCTTCCCCGGCAACGCTTTCAGCGCCGTGACGGCTTTTGGATCCCCTTTGGCGGCCTGTTCGGCAAGCTTTTTTCCGAGCGCTCCGTAAGCGTGAAGGATCAGCTGTTTGTAGGAGTTTTCATCCGCCGTTTTTCCCTGGAATGCCTCAGGAGTATGTTCCGCATTCTGGATTCTAAGCTCTTTTTTGGGTCCCGGTTCCGTGGCTTTCATGCTGGCGATTTCCGGATGCAAGGGATTCTCCGCCCAGCCGCAAGCGCTGCCGGCAGTTTCCGTCAGGTTCCAGAAGCGGGTTTCTGAGGGGTGGTTCTGGGCGTAAAGCTCGAAGCGGCAGCCAAGAGGAGAATCTGTGCTCTGCAGGCAGCTCTGTCCGGTGGTGCGAAGGAAGTATTCCCGGCGAGGCAGGGGTTGATTGAAGAACTGGGGGTCGAGCACATAGGGCCTTTCCGTTCCGTTCTCCCGTACCGTGATTTCCACCACGGTATGATAGCCTTGGTAATCGTAGTAGCCACCGCTGAGCTTTCCGTCCCGGTCACGATCCAGTGCAATGAGGGTGGGGGACTGCTGAATGCGCAACGTGCGGGCCGCGAATCCTCGTTCCGCCAGGCGATAGGCCAAGGCTTCGGCTCTCAGGTGGCAGGCTCCGCCCCCGGCCGCATGCCGGATATGCGGATCGCCGCGGAAAATTTCATATAGCTCTTTGAGCTCTGAGAGAGAAACGGAGGGCCGGAGCTTCGGATAGCAGGCCCGGAATTTCTCGGCATCACAGCGGGCTCCCACCCGGCTGAGCCTTTCATCGAGCGCGAACGAAAGGTGGATCAAGGTATTGCGATTTTCCCGTTCGCTTTCCGGAGTGGAATGAAACAGATCGATCACGGAAGTGTGCAGCTGCTTGAGCTCGCGCTGGGTGCTGCAGGTTTTTTCCGCCTGAGAGGAGGAAAGGTCGCAGTTGGCTATCGTCTCCTGTGCCTGGTTCAGTGCCGAGAGAGTATGTGTCGCCACCTCGGTGAGAAGCAGCAATCCTCCGGGGACGGGTTCCGCGGCATGTGTGGGGCAGGGGAAACTCAGGAGAGCAGCGATTTTCAGAGCCCGGAGGTTCAGAGCAGATTTCGCCATGCGCGGATTTACGCGATCTTCAGCAGTTCGTCGAGCTCGTCGAGAAGCTGATTTTCTTCCTCTTTATCGGCGTGAAGGGGGATCACCTCGGTGGTTTCCGCTTCGAGGAATTCGGGCAGGCCTTGTATGGCCTGGGCGCAGTCCTTCATCAGAAGAAGCCATGGACGCCCGTCGATATGGCCGGCAAATGGAGCCACGGGCAATGGGCCCAGAACAGGAAGCATTTTGCCCCTGTGGCTGAAAATGCCTTCCACGGGGTCCTTGAGGTTCGGATTGGCGAAAACGTTCTTATAGGGAAGAAGCTCCAGGGCTTCCTCGCGAGGAACTTCCGTTTGCGTGCCGTCCATGAGCGTGATCCGGATATTTTCCATGCCTTTGTATCGGCAAGGATACAGGGGGAAATGAGGGAAATCCTGGTACCGCTTTCCTGTGCGGAGTGTTTTTCTCGGGATTTGGGGAACAAAAAAGCAAGGCCCTCTCGAGCCTTGCTCTTTGGCGGATAGCTTCCATGCCGTTTTATTCGCAGCGAAGGTTGGAGATCTTCTGGTACGAAATCCCCACGCTGTCGATCGCGCAGTAGAACATAAGCGTGGCGGTATCGGAATCCGGCTCGTTCACGAAAACAGAGGAGCCATCGGTGCAGTCATCGGTATCCACGCTCTCAGGAACCGAGTGATCCATGAAACGGGATCCTGCGGCCAGGTTGCCGGCATCGAACTCAAGATTCGCGAGGATGAGAAGCTGCTGGTTTTCCACATTGGGGTAGCGGCCGGTTTCGTACATCACGCGCACGATGGGCTGGCCCGAGCTGCGCTCATAGCAGGTATAGGCGTCTTTTTTGTGGCCGGGCGCCGCGAAGGCAGAGCTGGCAAACGTGGAAACAAGGATAAGGGAAAACAGGGATTTCATATTGGCTCCTAAAAGGCGTCCATTCAGGGCAGCGCCTTTTTATCTCCGGGGAGCGGGAATTTCCAGGCCTTATAAAATCATGACAATCGCGGGGATTCCAATACTTAGGAATCCCCGCGTACCCGTTCACGTACCCGGGAAACCCGGGCCGCAGATATCACTGCCTAGGGGTTGTCGGGGGTTTGGATGGGGGTCATTCCCGTTTCGTGTTGGTACTCGGCCACAACCACCGCGCGGCCGGGAGCTCCGGCGCCTTTGATCAGCTGGAATTCTTCCCGGGTTACGGGAGTTTCCTCCGCGGTTCGGCCGAAAATGGACTTCAGCTCAGCCTCGTCGGTGTTGAAGGTGCGTGCCAGCCAGTTGGCGGGCTCGGCCATATTGTAGATGTCCACGTCGGTCACGCCGAGCTCCATGCTCACGAGATCCTTGATGGCCTCGGAGCGTTTTTTTGCGAGATCGCGGTCTGTGTCGGTGAGTGAGGCATCTTTCATCGGGAGTTTTTTATCGCTCCAGGAAGCTACGGTAACCTGCTCGATGGCGCGGTTGGAGCGCACCGTTCGCACCAGCTGCCGCAGCTTCGTTTTGGCTTCGTCGTTGAGCATGGCGGATCCGGGCTTGAACTGAATGGCCGCGTGGTAAAAAACATTTTCCTTGGAATCGGATGCGCTCGGCGGAGCCATCTTGTTTTCGCCTGCTTTTATTTCCTCACCAGCGAAGGCGCTGGTGCCGGCCAAACATGCTGCAGCTATAAGTAATTTAGTTCGTTTCATAATATTCTCCTGTATTGCTCGTTCTGCCGGTTGCAGAACGGAGGCTGTGGATCGGCCCGCGATCTAGCTCGCATATGGGATGCCATACTGCGGTGCGGGCTGGTTTTTTCGGCGGAGAATCAGAAGTTAAAAGGGCGGTGCGGATGGTGAACACCGCGCCATTCCCGCAGAGAGGCCACCGGCTGTCCGTCCTCTGTATACTCCACCAGCGCGAAGGTGAGATTGGTGGACTGGCCGAGATGGCGGAAATCCAGGTTGATCATGCGGGTCCAGGTTCCGGTATTGATATAGGTTTTGCCGTCGCGATAGTAGCGCTGCATCGGCCCGTGGGTGTGGCCGAAGATCACGATCTTCACATTTTCCTGGGAATCGAGCACGGCGCGGGCATCGTCTTCGAGGCCGTAGAACGGAGTGATCTCTTCCCCCATGATGGCCAGAGTGTTGCCGATCGTGGCTCTGCGTTTCGGATTGTAGATGAAGCGGGTGTGAAGGAAATAGAATGCGTTCATCAGAAAGAACTTGATCGTGAAAAGAGGATCGAAGACCAGGGAAACCAGCATGAATAGCTTGGCGGGCTTCACCTTATCGAGGTAGTCGCGCTCCCACTTCATGCGGTTGATGATCTTGATCACATAAACCGAGCCCCACGGCATATAAAGAATGGGCTCCGGAAGATTCTCGGTGATGAAGGGCTGCCTGTAGTTGGTGGAATGCACGGCCTCGAACTGGTTGCCGTGGTGGATCTGAATCCCTTCGGGGTAATCGAGGAATTCTCTTTCCGCGTTCACCCATACTTTTTCTTTCGTCCAGCCTTCGCCCCCGATCACCCGGCAGAATGTCTCGCGCACGGCGGGAAAGAAGAAGTCCATATCGTGGTTGCCCACGTTGTAAACGATGTTTTTCCCGGGCCGGCTCGCGAAACGCTGGAGGGCCGCCACCACATCGCGGTGCCCATCGAGGATGGTAACGAGCTTTTCCACGGCGATCGAAGAGGTAACTACATCGGCGAATTCCCCGCCGATCTGCACGTTGAGGAAATCGAATACATCGCCGTTCAAGATAAGTTCCACCTCGCAGCCGTCGCCGTACTGGCCGGTGGAAAAATAATCGAGAAATTCGCAGAACTCGTTGTCGAAGAAAAAGTCCTCGTAGGGGTTCACCATTCCGTCCACGAAGCGGCCGGCACTCAGGTGCATATCGCTGGTGACTACCTTGATTTTGCGAGGAGGATTGGCCGCGGCGGACATTAGCCTAGTTTATCACGACTTTTTCGCGGTACTGCGAGGAAAGCGAGAAGGAAATCCGATCATTCGATCTCGAGCAGGCGGTGGTCCTGGAAACGGAGCTGCCTGGTGGCGAATTTCTCGAGCAGGGCCTGATCGTGCGAGGTAATCACGAGGCTTCTGCCTTCCGATATCCATTTCCGTGTGAGCGAAAAGAACCGGTCCCGGAACTCGGCGTCCACGTGATTGAGGCTTTCATCCAGCAGGGCTACCTGGAAATTCACATGAGCCAGGGAGGAGAGGGATATCTTGGCCCTCATTCCTTCGGAAAGGTGGGAGGTAGGGCTGAACATGCGTTCGGAAAGGCCGGCCATGGCTGCCACGGACTGCATCGATGCTTTGGCTTCCCGGAGAGAGGCGCCGAGGAGCTGCTGGGAAAGGGTGATGTTTCTCCATACGGGAAGATCTTCGTAGGCACCGAAGCCGTGAGAGAGCAGGGCGGAAAGCTTCCCGATCCTGAGCACATCTCCATCGGTAGGCTCGAGCACTCCCCCGAGGCAGCGGAGAAAGGTGCTCTTTCCCGAACCATTTCCGCCCACCAGAGCCACGCATTCCCCCGGAAGAAGAGTGAAGTTCAGGTCACGGAAAACGTAGGTGCGGTTGGGAGCGCGCCCCAGCCGGAGCAAGCGGCGGGAAATGGTGTGGGCGAAGCCTGCTCTGGCGGAGAAGGCTTTGCCCAGGCCGCGTGCCAGCAGGAGCTCTTTTCGTTCTACGAGCAAAGGGTTCTCCTCTCTGCCGGCCGTTTCATAAAGAGTCTCCGATCTTTCCTTCTGCGGCCCTGAAGGCGGAATATCCCATCAGGAAAATCCCCACCGACCCCAGCACGATCTTCCAGACGGTGAACGGAATCGGAAAGCCGTTGGCGCCCACGATATCGCGGATCCAGAGCATATAAACCGTGAAGGGATTCCAAGAAAAGATGAGGTTCGCCCAGGGGCCGAGATGGCCCGGAAGGTAGAAGATCGGAGTGGCGAAGGAGATGAGGCGAAACATGACGTTCCAGAACGGGATCACGTTCTTGTGAAGCACGCCAACCACCGCGAACAGGCTGCAAAGCCCGGCGCAAAAGAGAAACTGAGCTGCGAGAAATACAGGCAGAAGAAAATATTTATTGGTGAAGGGCATTTTGAACCAGGCGGCCACGCCCAGGATAATGAGCAGCTCGATCAGGTAGGGAACGAATACCGCACCGGTGCGGGCGAAGATCAGGAGCTCCCGCGGAAAGCTGTAGCCCATCACGATCTTCTGCCGGTAAACCATGCAGGAAAAGCCGGCCAGGCTCACGTTCACATAGAGATTCCACTGCACGATGCCTAGGAGCAGGTATACCCAGGGGTTCGGCACTCCGAGAAGGAAGCGCTCCACGAAGAGAGCGAAAAAAACGATGAGCATCATCACGTTGTTCGCGAAGGAAAGCAGGAAGCCCGTGAATGTGCCTTGCTCCATCAGGAGGAGCTCGTGCACCAGGAAGGAGCGGCAAAGGGCCAGCTGCCGCGGGCTTGCCAGGGATCGGAATCGTTTCATTTGCTTCCCGGATTTCCGGCCCGGGTAAGGTGCTCGATCAGGAAGCGGGCGTTGGCTTCCGGATCCCGCGAAAGATCGAACCGAAGGCTCTGGGAGCGGGCCAGATAGGCCGAGGCCGCCGCCATCCGGGAAGCGGCCGTGGGAGCGAGGCCGGGAAGGGATCGTGCTCCCTTCGTGAGGATGAGCTCCGCAACCTGCGGCACGCCCAGGCCTACCACCAGATCTCGCAGCATGGGGCCCGCGCTTTTGAGGCGCGAGATTTCCGTGATCGTGGCGTGCCGCCGGGAGCCGTGGCGGCGTCCGAGCACCAGAAAGCCCGGCCGGAATTTTTCTCCGGGCCTCGGCAGGCTGTGGGCGGGAAGGGCGGCAGTGGGCACGAGCAGTTTGGCTCCATGCCTTCGCCTTTCGAACACGCTGGCTTTTTCTCTCCATTCCTGTGGAAGTCTGGCGTCTTTGCGGAAGGAGAGGCGAAGCGGATAGGGATGCACGTTACCGAATCGATCCACGAGGGGGGTGTCGTCGGAGAGCAGTTGGCAGCCTCCGTTTTTCAGGGCCTCGAGCGCCAGCGTGCTTTTGCCGCCTCCGCTCGGAAGCAGCACGAGGGCGGAGCTGCCGTTCGGAAGAGCAAGGCCAAGCGCATGCACCCGGTGCAAGCCCTGCTGGTCGAGGAACCTTCCGATCTCGCTCTGCAGGTAGAGATAGCCGAGCTCTTCGGCCAGGGCCGGATCTGCGCAGATCAATCGGCCGTAGGAGGTGGTTTTCGTGCGGCTTACGGAAAGCACGGCGCCCGCATATTCGTAATGCAGGTTGTTCCCTTCGCGGTAGAGCACGCAGTCGGGGAATACTCTCTCGGCGGGAATTTCCGGAAGGTCGGCTGCTTCCGGTGGCCGGGGAAGGATCTCCAGGGCCACGGAAAATCTCTCGGGATCCGGATCGCTCGGTCTGTCGGCGAAAAAATCAAAGTCGCGCACCAGGCTTTCCGCCCCGGCTCCGCGAAGCTCCACGCCGATGGAGTGGAGGCGAAAGCGTTTGCTGTTTATCGGAGCGAGTGCCATCATGAAGCCAGATTTATGTGCGTCAAAAACTCAGGTTGTTTCGCTTTTACTTTAATCACCTAATCACCTGATAACAAACTATGGCAATGCCCCCAGGGATTCAAGAGGACAGCTTCGAGGCCCATCACCAAAGACGGAATCGCGCCTGGGAGCAGGGTGCGGCTCCTGCGATTTCCATAGTGATGATTGGGCACCGCCGGGCGGATCTTTTGGCCAGGGCGATCGAGAGCCTGGAGCGCCATTGCGCCTCTGGTGATTGGGAGCTCGTGTTGATCAGGAACGGTGCTTCCCCGGAGGTGGCGCAGCTCGCCAGTTCTCTCCTGGCTGCGGAGAGATTTCCCTTTTCCGTCGTGAGCATTCCCGAGCATCGACCAGGCGCGGCGAGGAACTTTGGTTTGAGAGCGGCCCGGGCCCCCCTTCTCTTCTTTCTCGACGATGATATCGAGTGTTTTCAAGACGTGGTGAGCGCGGCGATCGAGATTTTTTCCCGGGAAGACGTGATGGCCGCAGGAGGAGCGAACCTCACGCCTCCCGTGAGTGGAGCCTTGGAGCGCGCCACCGGGGGAGTGATGGCTTCCCGCCTCGGGGCAGCCTCTATGCGAAGGCGATACCGGCCGGGCCCGGAAGGGCCGGATACCGAGCACGGGCTGATCCTGTGCAATCTGGCCGTGAAGAGGGAAGTGTTCGAAAGCGAGCGGGGCTTCGCCACGCATTTGGTTTCCAACGAAGAAAATGTGCTGCTCCAGAGGCTGGAGGAAAAGGGAGGAAAGCTGTGGAGCTCTCCCCGCCTGGCCGTGCATCACCGGCGGCGCGATACCTGGAGCGGCCTTTGCTCCCAGGCCTTTAAGTACGGTGGAGGGCGCGCGCAGAATATTCTTCTCGTGCCGGAGAGCCTGCGTGCGCTTTATTTTCTCCCGCTTTTTTTGCTTCTCTATCTGGCCTTTCTTCCCTCATTGGCGTTGTCATTCGGCGGAGCGGCCTTTTTACCGTTGGGGCTTTATCTGGCGCTCGGCCTTTTTCACGCGTTTTTTCAAACCTTGAGGCAGAGGGATCCGGCCCATCTGCTGGCCCCCGTTGTTTTTCCCTGCATCCATCTGGCCTATGGGCTGGGCTTCGCACGGGCTCTTCTGATTTGGGGGATCCGGAGGAAGAAGCTCAGGGAGCATGCGGTCTGAGAATGTTTCCGCGTTTTCAAAAGCAGGTTCCCCGGGCCTTTTTCTGGCTCCTCTTTGCGGGCGCCGCTCTCGGCGTGTTTTTCGCGGTTTATTGGCCTCTCCTTTCCGCTCCCTTTGTGTTCGATGATTTTTCCCAGGTTTTTAACAATCGGGCCATCCGGTATTTTTTTCACCCCCGGGCCCTGCTCGAAAGCGAATACACCCGCACCCGGCCTCTCCCTTATTTCACCTTCGCCGCGTCTTACGCTTGGAGCGGCCTTTCGCTTTCCGGCCTCCGGATCTGGAGCGTGGTGCTGCACCTGGGGTCGGCTTTTCTGGCCGGCCTTTTGTACAAAAGGTGGTTCGATAGCGGGCGCGGGGCTTTGCTCGCGGGAAGCATTTTTCTCCTCCACCCGCTCGCTACCGACTCGGTGATTTATTTCTCCGCCCGGGGAGCCGTGCTCGTTCTTTTTTTCCTCCTCCTCGCGCTTGCGGCTCATTCGAGCTCCCGGCAGAACCTGTTTACGGCCGCGCTTTTCCTCTTCTCCGCGGCCATGGCCTTTCTCAGCCGGGAAACCGCCGTAGTGCTGGTTCCGCTGGCGATCCTGCTTCATCGCCTCTACGGCCGACCGTGGAGAGCGCTTGTGCCCTATCTGGCGCCGATCCTGGCGGGGGGATTGTTTGTTTTGTGGATGAAGTGGCGGTTTATCGGCTCCGCCTGGCGGGGGATTTTCACGATTCAAGGGGAGATCGATCTCAGTTCACCCTCGGAATATTTCCGCCTTTCGGTTTCTCTCTGGCCTCGCATCCTGCGGCTGTTTGTGTCTCCCCGATCCCTTTCTCTCGATCACCAGATTTTTTTACCGTCTTCCTGGCTCTCCCTCAGCGTGCTGGGGGGGATTCTTATCTGGGGGATGTTCCTGTTTTTGTTGTTTCGCGCGTGGCGAAGCCGGAAGCTGATCTGGGTGATTCCGTCCTTCTTTTTCCTGGTTCTTTTGCCCACCAACTCCTTCATTCCTCTTCTTGATCCGTTCTCCGACCGGCATTTTTATATCGCTCTTCCGGCTTTCGCCTGGGCGCTGGCGTGGGCGTTGGACAAACTGCCGCCCGCTCCGAAGGCTGTCTCGGCTGTCGTGATGCTGGTGCTTGCCGCCACCTTCACTCTGCCGAGGGCTCTTTTGTGGGAGAGCCCGACTCAGCTTTGGATGGATGCTTATGCCAAAGCGCCGGGGAAATTTCGCGTGGCTTATAACGCAGCCGTGAGCCTGGCCGAGGAGAGAGATGATTCCGAGCGTGCTTTGCGGCTTTTCGCCTCTTGCGTGGCCGGAACGCTGCCCGGCGGGCTTACCTGGGAGCAGCAGGAGCGAGGGCTCCGCTGGCTTTCCTCGATGGTGAGCGCGGAAGCATCCGCGAAAGGGCAGAGCGCCCGTGAGCTGGCGGAATCTCTTTTTCCCCCCGGATTCTGGCGGGAACTGGTGCTGTTGCGGATCGCGGAAAAAAGAGGCCAACCCGCCTGGGAGAAACTCTGGCGGGAGGCCAGAGGAAGAGTGGGGGATCCTCCCACTTCCGCGAGGGTTCGTGAATCCAGGTGGGTGGAGCATACTTTTGAGCTGGAAAGGGCCGGTGCCTTGGTGGAGGCGGGGCGGAGGAAAGAGGCGATTCAGGCCTATGAGAAAGTGATCCTTTCCTTCGACGATCCTCATTTTCCTTATTGGATCGAGAGGGAAACGCTGGCGGATCTTTACAGAGCGGCAGGCCGCGAAGCGGAGGCGGTGGAGCAGCTGGAGCTTGTTTCGAATCAATATAAAACGTTTAAAAGGTTTCCTTTAAGGGCGTTAAAGAATCTATATGAGTTGCAGCTCAAGAGGGGGGATGTTGCCAGGGCTACGGATGCCATTGGAGAAATCGTGCGAGCCCATACCGATGATGGGGCCCTTCGCAGGCTCTACGCGAACCTTCTCGCCGCTCAGAATGATCGCCATGCTGCGCGTCAGGCGCTGGAGGCCGGATTCTATGAAAAGAATGCCGTTCCCCCCTTTGATGAGCGAGAAATCGTCAGGCCTTAATCTGTGCTTTTTCTTTCCCGGAATTGACAGGGAAACGGGAAATTGTGACAACTTTAAAATGCAAATGTCGAAGGTGAGCGAGAGCACCAAAATTTCCAAAGCGAAGCAGGTTCACTGGAAATCGGTGGATGGTGAAGCGGTGCTTCTACATTTTTCCAGCGGAAATTATTTTGCCTTGGATCCCGTTGGCACCTTTCTTTGGACTACCCTTTGCGAAAAACCGAAATCCGTTAAAGAATTAATCCAGAGCTTGATGCTAGAATACGAATGCAGTGAGGATCAGGCCCGCAAGGATACGCTGGAATTTTGCAGTCAACTTCTTGCGGAAAGGCTCCTGGACTCTCTGAATTGAGTGAGTAATCCAAGCAAGGACAGCAAATAAGGGTATTCTCATGACGAAAGCCAATGAAAAGAACTCGGCCAAAAACAAAAAAACCTACCAAAAGCCCACTCTCACCAAGTACGAGAAGATCAAGCGCGTTCACGCCTACTTCTAAAGTTCAGGCTAAGTCTCGGGCGAAGAGCCCGGTTCCCGGAGCCTCTGGGAAATCCACCTCCAGTTCCGCCACCTCCATGGCAAAGGCCACGCACCGTAAGCTTCGTGCCCAGCGCCTGGCTACCGAATTAATGAGCCGCTCCTTGGTCTCTCCCCCTTCTCTTGCTCTGCAGGAAGCTGTGGTGGAGGGCGTTTCCATGTGGCCCGGGCTTCGTCCCGGATACCGCGTTCGTTATCGTTCCGTGCCTCCCGACACTCTTTCCCCCGGCGATCTGCTGGTGCTTCGCTCCAACGGGCGGAGGGGGGAGAGCCATTTGAGAGTGCATCGCTTGATCGGCAGGGTAGGCCCCTATTTCGTGGAAGCGGGCGACAATGCCTTCTCCGCCGCGCTCGTATCCGAGAGAGACATCCTCGGAAAGGTGGAGGGCGTAAAAGACTGGAGAGGCAAGGCGGTGAAGCTGAAAAAGCAGCCGCGGCCGGAAGAGATGAGCGCGCGTTTCCGTTATTTTCTCTGGTGCGCCCACGGATTTATGTTCGCGCATGAATGCAAAGACCGCCTTCTCGGCGGGCGCCGCTCTCTTCTTCTTTGGCGGATGAGCCAGGTATACCGGGCCGGGATCGGCGCCTTCGGGCTGAAAGTTCCCACGATTCAGCCTTCTTAGATCCCTCGTTGCTTATGTGCATCCGGCGTTCACCTGCCCAAAGAATGGGCGGGGGCCAAAGAGTGTATCCAGGCGGATACACGGAGCCGGGGGCTTGATAGCATTTGTGATTCCGGCTCTGGCGCCATGGCATGCGGCTTGAGACTCTATAGGGATGAGTTTTCGCCGGAAACCGAACATCCCGCTCCTGGCCTTCTGCCTGGCGCTTCCGCTGCTGGCGGTGGCCAACGATGTTTTTGATCCCGAGCTGGAAGACACTCCCCAGCCGCCGGCGTCCTCTGATACTTCCACCAACACAGATACCTCCACCGTAACCGGAGGCGAATCCGCGCCGGAAGCCGAACCGGTGCCTGTAGACGTTCCCCTTCCCGCCAAGAAACCGAAAATACCGCTCAAAGAGGAACCGCAAACCCCTTATGTGGAGCGAGGCCCCTCCGATCTGAAAACCTACCTCAAGGAAGGGCGCAAACCGAGATTCCTGCGCATCAATGTAAAGGGCCACAATATCCGCACTGGCCCGGACTTCTCGGTAAAACGCCGCGACAATATCGGCTTCCAGACCAAGGGCGGAGAGCTCTACGTGGTGGAGAGCATGCAGCCGATGGCCTACGGCGCAGCCATGGAAATCAATGTGGATGGGAGCAACCGCTGGGTGTATGTGCCCTATTCCCGCAAAGATGATTTTCAGGTGTGTGAATCGGAAGCTTGCATGAGCTCCCTCGCCGATTCCCTCGACTTTTTCCTCCACGGCAGCGGGGTTTCCGTAAATCAGGCCGAATCGTGCGGCGTGAGCTCGGGGCCGGAAGGGCTGGTGCTGCCTCCGGGAGCCCCTGAGCCTACCCGCGAGCCGGAAATGAATCTGACCAGCGCGCTGGTCCCGATGAAGCCTCGTTCGCAGAATGCCACCAACTCCCTGAGCGTGAAGCCTCTCTGGGAAGCCGCTAAAGGCCGGCAGGGCGCGCAGTGGACCCGTCTCGCCTCCAATGCTCTCGATAAATTCGGCCAGGGCCTCCTCAACCGCAGAAGCCTTTCGGATGCGTCTACTTTCTGCCCGAACTTCTCCCGCCTGAACGAGGCTCAGAAGAAGGAGTTTTACATTCATCTCCTCGCCGGCATCGCCCGTTACGAAAGCAATTTTCGCCCCAGCACCCCGGTTTTCGACGAAGACAACTATAAGAACCGCACGCCTCCGTACAATATTTACCGCGGCCGGATCAAGCCGGGTTCGTACAGCATGGGGCTCTTCCAGCTCTCCTATTCCGCAGCCCCCGGCTACCGGCCCCAGTGCCGCATCGACTGGAGCAAAGATCGCCACAAGGACATTTCTGATCCCAGCCTGACCATCTATGATCCCCAGATCCAGATGGAATGCGCCGTAACCATCCTGAACCGATGGGTGAGCCAGGACGGCGGTCTTGGCTATACGAGGGATGTGCGCGATCATCGCGGGAGGATGAGATTCCGCGGTGGAGCCAACTACTGGAGCACTTTAAGGAACACTAACCCGGCCACCAAGAATCTGATCGGATCGCTGAAGCGCTTCGGGCCCTGCTGGAGATAGAGATGAGGAAGATGATGAAGAACGTATGGATCCCGCTAGTTCTCGGAATCACCGCCGTCGGCTCCGCCCGGGCGGAATTTTCCTTCTCCTGCGGGCAGGGCCGGGAAGGCGGCCCGCAGAAAGCGGAAGTTGCTTTGCTCGACTCGCTCGAAGCTCCGATGAAGGTGTATTTGAAGGGAAACGAAGTGGCCGATGAGAAGCTCGGCATCCGCCCGATGGACGATGGCCTATGGATCGTGACCATTGATGAGGGCGTGGACAAAGGCAGCCGCCGTTTCGAGTTTTCGCAGAAGAAATCCCAGGTGCAGGAGTTTTTCACCAGCGCCAGCGGCAAGGACAAGAAAGTTGGCGCTCCCAAGCCCTGTGCTTTCAAGGAATGGGAGCCCTCCCCGGAAGCGAATTAAAGCCTCCCTCAAAATCTGATTTTCGTGAAAGGGCTGAAAAAAGCCCTTTCTTTTTTAGGGCTTACCGGTTCTCTTCGACGATAAAACACTGCAGGATAGAGGGAATCCGTCCGATAGAGTTCTTAAGAAGAAAGGATTCTCCCATGACCAAACACCCCTTCCTCGTTCTTGGCGGCCTCCTTGCTTTCGGCGCATTCGCTTCTGAGGCAGAAGCGGGCCAGAAATGCCGATCTCAGCAAGGCAATCTCTGCTTCACCATCAGCGGTACCGCGATGCAAAGGATCAACAGCAGCGCCGCTTTTCAGCGTGCTCTCAGGGCCGTTGCCGCAAAAATGCCCAATAAGCAGGTGATTATCTATCAAGGATATAGAACGCCCTCGCAGCAGGCCGCCATTGTGCGCCGGCACTGCGGCTCCGGCCGCAGCAGCTGCAGTGGCGCCGCCAGCCCCCGCACCTCCCGCCACGTGATTTCGATCGCGGCGGATCCTATGGTGCGCGGGAATGTGGTGAAACCTCTCTGCTACGCCGAAAACCAGGCCAGGGTGGAGCACCTCGGGCCCAGATCCGCGGCCGCGGTTTATGGCTACAGCCAGGGCCATACCTGGGGCCATATCGACGATTCCACCGGCTCCAACTATACGCCGAGAAACTGCGGGCGGAACGAGGGCCTGGGCGCCTCCTCCCGTGCGGCTGCATCGGCTTCCAGGGCAACTCCATCTCAGCCCGACACCGGCGCTCCCGCCTCTCCGCGGGTGGAAAAGTACAAACAAAAGCGGCAGGCCGCGCGTTCCAAGCCGCCTGTTAACAGGTATTCCGAGCCGGCCAATCCTGATAGAGACTGGGCGCGCTGGTTGTGGGAAAATCAGGGGTAATGAAACTCTCTTCCCTGGTATTTTCTGTATGGGCGATCGCCATGTTGGCATCGCCCCTTTCCTTTTCAGCGGACAAAAAGAAACTGGTTTACTGCGAGCCGGTCGCGAGCCTCGCTGACCGCTCCACGGGCTGTTCGGACAACGAAATCGTTTTCGGTGAAGCAGCCGTGGCCTGCCTGGAAAAGTTCGAGCACGAAGCGGATGCGCTCGGCTCGGCTCTTACCCGAACCTTGGTGGGAGCCAAGAAGAGCTCCAAAGAGCCTGGAAAGAGCCAGGAAAAAACCATGGAAGGCAGCGAGGAAAATTATATCGAAACCAAGACGAAGCTCGCCGCGCTCATCGCGATGGGGCAGATCGCGGTGAAGGATGTGGAGAGCTATAAGCTCAACCTGCATCCGCCAGAAGACGTGGAAAACGCCGAGCAAATGGGCTTCACCCGGGAAAAGTTCCTGGCCAGCATTCCCTGCTATGAGGACAACAGGAAGCTGCTTTCCGACGTGGCCTCTGATCTGCGCTCCAAGATCAAAGACCTGCAGAAGGCAAAGGACGTGGCCGGTGAGATGGCCGAGAAGCTCAAAGCGGTGAAAAAGAATGTGGGCCAGATGAACAGCTTGAATGCCCCGGTTTCGAGCGGCAAGGCTTCCGAAGGGCCGAAGGTGAAAAAAGGAAAGAGCTCCAAAGGCGCGAGCGACATCACCGGCACGGGGAAAAAATCGGTGAAGCTTCCCAAGTAAGCGGCTATTCCGCGGCTTTCTTCTGCAGCTCCAGGCCGAGGTTCAGGATCCTCGAGTAAATCCCGCTGAAAAACCCTTCCTCGATCTCATCGCCATGATTGGCCGTGATCGCCAGGCAGGCCCAGGGCTGGCCTTTGGCTTTCAGCACCGCAGTTACCTGGGAAACACCGGAATCCCTCGTTTGCACCAGCCCGAAGCGTTCGATGCTCTTCGGCTGCACGGCGGAATACTCACCCGAGAGGCGGGCGTTCAGCTCGGTGACCTCCTCTTTCACGCCAAGAGCCGCCCGGCAGATCTCGCGGGCCGAAGCGAACCATCCCAGCACGGGCACGAGATCGAGGCGGTCGAGGCGATACAGTTCCGGCAGCGGCTTTTCCTCGAGCTCAGCCAGTTTGGACCGGATCTTTTTCGGGCTGCTCAGCTCGCTTTTCTCGCTCTCGGCCAGCAGGAAGAATTCCCGGTGGGAAAGAAAGGGAGACAAACGGGCGCCAAAGGATGCGGGAGCGTCGCGCCCCACCTTTTCCAGCAGCAGATCGGCCGCGGCCATGTCTCGCTCTCCCATCATCAGGTTGAGAAGGGTATCAACAGTGAGCAAGGTGCCGTTCCGCCAGCCGTGAATGGCTCCCATGGCGCGCACGGCGCGCGCGCTCCGAAGGGTGGCTGTATCGGAAAGGCGAAGCTCTCCTTCGCGTATGGCTTTCTGCGCGGCTGCGAGGAGGAAAACCTGGCTGGAGCGCGATACGTTCAGGGGGCGATCGGCATTTCTGGATAGAAACTCCCTGCCGTTCTCGTCCATGAAAAGATAGGCCGTGGTGTAGGGAAGCTTGCCTGATTCACCGGCAATCTTGGCGGGCGAATCATCGGCATGCCGGGGCATCCCGAAAAAGAAGGCGCGGATCTTTCCCGCTTCGCCATAGGTGAGATCGAGGGGGATGGCCACTCCCTGGTAGGAAAGCTCATAGGAGTGCTGTTCCAGTTCCTTGAGGCCCAAGCACTTGCCATAAAGCTTGATCTGCTCGCCCAGGGAGCGCTTGATCTCTTCGAGCCCGCCATGCTCGAGGCTTTCCGCATCGAGCGCCTTTTTCGCGCGGCTGGAGGAGAAAGGGCAGAAGATGCCCTTCACCTCGGAAACGGACAGCTCTTTGGCGGCGAAGGCGGAGAGGGAGAGAAAAAGAGTAAGGAGGAGGTGCATGAAAAGCCTTTCTTCAGAAGCTCAGAGATCGTGGCCTGCGGGTTCGAAGCAGGGTTTCCTGGTGGGCGCGGGTGATGTGGTCCAGGCCGCGTTTTCCCCATTTGAAAGCGAAGCGCGCCATGCCTTCTTCCAGGAATTTTGCGCGCGCCTTTTCCTGGCCGCCGAAGCTCACGGAGCCGAAATGGTGCACGAACACATCCTGGGCCCAGGCCACGGTAAGGCCGAGGTCTTCGGCTCGCAGGCAGAAATCGTCGTCTTCGAAATAACCGAGGCCGAATTCCGTATCGAGCAGCCCGATTTTTTCCAGGGCCGGCCGGGGAATCATCAGGCAGAGGCCCGAAATCTTTCGTACCTTTTCCCAAGCGCCGCCCTGGCGCTGCCGGAGCTGTTCGTTGAAGGCGAATAGAGAAGCAAGAGAGCTGTAATCCGCGCCCGGAGTATGCTGGCCCGTTTCCGTATTCGTGCTGGGGCCCAATACTCCAAGATTCGGGATGTTCGCGGCATAGTGCCGGAAGCTCTCGAGCCAGTGAGGGGGCACGATGGTGTCGTTATTGAGCAGCACGAGGTTCTGTCCCCGGGCTGCCCTGATCCCGCCATTGTTGCCTCCCGCAAAGCCGAGATTCTCGCTGTTGGCGATCACCTTGAGCCCGGGGATCCGCCTTGCGAAACCCGGTGTGCCGTCGGAGGAGGCGTTGTCTACGAGAATGTATTCCGCCATGCCGGGCGCGGCTGATTCCGCGTGAGCCAGGGAACGAAGGCAGAGCTCCGTGAACTTCCAGTGGTTGTGAGTGAGCACCACCACGGAAAACAGCGGCTTGGCCGGAGGCTTCGGAAAGCGGGGAGGGGAGAGTGTCAGGCCGGATTCCCGCTTTTTCTTGGAGGTGCTTTCCTCTCTGCGAGGCGGGCTCAGTGCCAGCAGCTGCTCACTGAGCTTTCGGATCTGCTCGCGGGAATAGAGCTTTTCCATATGGCGGAGGCCGTTCTCCCGCAGCTTCTCCCAGAGCTCTCGATCCTCGTGCAGGCGGCGGATCTCCCGGGCGAATGATTCCGGATCCTCCGCCACCAGGCAGGTTTCGCCGTGCTCGAGTTGCATGCCTTGGGCTCCAAGCCAGGTGGTGACCACCGGAAGGCCCGCGGCCAAAGCCTCGCCGATCTTGCCGTTCATGCCGGCGCCGAAAAGAATCGGAGCCACGGAGATCCTCGCCGTGGACAAGTAGGGCTGGGTGGAAGGCACGTAACCTGTAACCTGGAACAGCTCCCGGTGCGGGCCGTGTTCGCCCAGGGTGCGGACCACCCGGGGAGGATTGGAGCCCACGATTTGAAAGCGGATGCCGGAACTTTCCAGATGGGGGGCCACCTCGTGCTTGAGCCAGATCGCCGAACTTACGTTGGGATTGTGGTCGAAATTGCCCACGAATACGCAGCCTGAACGCCTTTCCCAGGGCGTGGCGGCATAGAGGAGAGCATCCAGATCATCGGGGGAAGGCTGGCGGTGGATATTGGGCACGAAGATCTGCTTCAGGTTGGGGCAGTGGCGGCGGAGCTCTTGGGAGTCGTCCTCACTCACCATCACCACAGCATCGCATTTCTGATAGGCGCGGATTTCGTTGTCACGCACGTGATCGGCGTGCCGGCGTTGATCGGCGAGAAAAGCCTTGTGAGAGGCGGTTTTCGCGCTTCTCTTTTCGTGGCGGTGGTTTACGAGATAGCGCACCTGGCTTTCCATATAGTTGCATTGGCGGGCGAGCCGGCGGAAATGAAGATCCACGGAATCGCATACCAAGGCGGCCGACGGCTGGAGGCGCCGGATATCGTGCACGTAACGATCCGCCAGATAGAAAAATTCCACCCACACCACTTCATATCGGGCGGGAGCCGCCAGAAAGGGGCGGATATCGAAATCGGATCCGGGCCGGATGGTAAAGGGCGTGGGATTCGGTGAGCCCAGCACTCGGATCCCCTCGGCTTCCAGATCCTGCGCGTAGCGAGTATCGAGGAGCTCGAGGCGCGAAGGGGGAGGGATGCAATCGCGAGGCAGGTATTCCAGCTTGCCGTTCTTCCGGTTCACGAACGTATGGGTGGTATAGAGGAAGTCGATTTCGAAATCCGTGCTCAGGAGCCGAAGAATCTCCCGAAGGCGGAAATCACCGCTGGCTCGATCGTGGAGCGGAAGTGTTTTCGAAAGAAAAAGAATGCGGGGTTTTGGATCCGGCTTTTTCAAGGTTCGAGGTTCCTCCGGAAGTCCTGGAGCACGTGCTCCGCTTCCTCTGCGCTTGATTGGAACAGCCGGCGGAAAAGCTTCACCAGGCTCTCCTCACTGGCACCCGACTGCATCGCGCTCCAGAGCTGGAACTGCTTGCCGCCGAGGTTGGTTACTCCCTTGCCGGGGACGAAGAGCGTTACGGATTTGGGGCCGTCCATCCACCAGATGGTTTCCTGGGGAGCCGATCGTTCCAGAGGGCATTCCCTGTGCGGGCGCTCATAGCCCATACGCACTCCCGAGGCGAACGCCACGGCCACCTCCTCGAGCACCGGCAAGAGGGCTTTCTGCTTGGCGGCTTCCGAGTGGTGGCGGAGGCGGGTGAAGGCGTCCACGGCGGAGAGAAGGGGATCGGCCTGCCGGTCCTCTTCCGCGAGAAGAAAAGAGTAAGTCTGATGCAGCCAGCTCTCTCCTGCGCCATATCTTTCGAACTGCTCGAGCAGCTCTTTTCTTCCCTGCCTGCGCTTGTGTTTCACCTTCGCTTTTTTTTCGTAAGCGATGCGCGCGCCCTTGAGCATCCCCCGCCAGCACCAGTCGATATCGAAGGCGGAGGTGGCTTCGGGGGAAAAGGGGCCGATTTTTTCCACCAGGCTTCTCTTCACCCCGAGATTGCAGGTGGGGCCCCAGGGGAGAGCGTGTCCGTGGGCCCGGGCAGTGCGCTCGCTGTGGCCATGGAACAGCTTGGCGGCGAGCCGCCCGTATGCTGTGGGTTTGGCTTTGTATTCCTTGGGAGGAAGGGTGTCGGTTTCCCCCACCACGATATCGGCAGTGGCCAGAGCTTTTTGCATGGCTTTGGCCCAGTCAGGGGCCGGGAGGGCGTCGGCGTCGAGGAAGAGAACGAGATCGCCCGTGCATTCCGAAAGGCCTTTGTTCAGAGGCTCGGCGAATCCTTTGCGGGATTCCCGCAGCAGGCGGGAGCCCGGCAGATTCTCCGCCTGAATCATTTCGCCGCTTCCGTCGGTGCTGGCGTTGTCGATGAAAAGGATTTCGAGATCAGGGGATTTCTTCAGCAGCGCTTTGAGTGCCCGGAACAGGGCCGGCAACTGCAGGGCTTCGTTGTGAACGGGGATGAGAAGGGATGTGTTCATTTATACTTTCATGCGGCCGCGGTGGCGGAAAAACCGCTCCTTGAGGGCCGCCATCTCCATGCGAAGGAAGGGCGTGAGGTTGATCCAGAGGTCCGTGGCCAGGTGAGGGGAAATGGCGCGCTGCTTGTCGGTATGGCGGAGCTTCATCAGCTGCGATCGAAGCCTGCGGCCTTGCCCGGGTTCGAGCTCATCGAAGCGGGCCAGGCTTTCGAACAACTCATTCCAGGCCGCGCTTTCACTGGCGCTCTCGCGGGAGATGCAAGGGCCGAGGCTCTCGGCCAGCTGAGCCGCCCGGTCCGGATATTTTTCGCTGTAGGTGCGCCAAGCCGCCTGGAATCCGGCGGCGATCTCCCTTTTTTCGGAAGCCATGCGAAGGCCGAGCACGAGCCCCACCATTTTTTCGAGGAAATAGTCCACGCCCACCGGAGGAAACCGGAGCACGAAGCTGAGCTCGGCAAAGGTCTTCGCCAGCATGCTGTCTGGAAGCACGGAAGCACGCGGAAAGTAACGGCCTGTTTCCGGAATGCCCTCACTGGTGAGCCGGGTTTCTCTCTGCGGCGCAAAGGCGTGAAAAGGGGTGTCGAATACGGAGGAGCGTTCGAGTTCGAGGAATGCATTTTCCGTAAGAGGCATGGCCAGGCTGAAGCGATCGAAGGAAAAGCTCACGTCGCGCAGATCGGCCAGCAGGGCCCTGAGGCTCTCCAGAGAAGGCAAAGCCGGCAGCAGAAAATATAAATGTGTGCTGACCTCGCTGAGAACCGCCCGGCTCAATACTTCGTTGTGGCGAACCAGAACCCTCTCGGCAAACAGCTCTCGCACCGAGAGGGAATAACGGTCCACCTCCTGAGCGGAATCCCTGGCCGCTTCGAAGGCCCAGCCGCTTTCGCCCTCTTCCGCGGAAATCTTTCCCGCCAGCTCCTGCAGGCAGGCGAGCGAGGTGTGGAGAAAAGAGGAAAACAATTCGAAAGGCCCCTCGGCAGGAAAGAGGGGGTCACTCAGCCGCAGGAGCGGGCGGAGCAGGTGCAGTTTCTCTCCATAAATGGAGGGTGGCAGAAGCTGCAGCAGCTCGTCGCGGGTGGCGTTCCAGAGAGGCTCCCTGTTGTTCTCCGGCAGCGAAGCGATATGATGAAGGCGGAACAGGTCCAGGGTGGCCTTGGCCGCATTCCGGAGCTTTACGGCGCCCGGCTCAAAGGAGCGAAGGTTGCGCCCGAATTGGTCTTCCCTGAGCTTGATCACGGCTTCGAGCTGCTCGAAATAGCACTTCAGGATCTCGCTGAAGATGTCGCGAAGATCGGGCTCCAAAGCTCCTTCCATCAGTCCCGGAGGCTCTTCGCCCGCGATCAGGGTCCAGGAGGCGCGTGCCTCGCGGGCCCGCACGGTAGGGCTTTCCAGCCACTGGCGCAGCTCGGCCTCGTCTCCCATCAGCACTTCCCCCCAGAACGGGAAAAGCAGCCGCCAGCGGAAATAGGAGCGCCAGAAACGTTTCAGGAACTCCATCTCGAGCTCCGCCGTAACCGGGCCCAGAACGAGAAAGAAATCCAGATCGCTGGCGCCCGGGAGCAGCTCTCCTCTGCCGCCTCCCCGCCGGAGGTAAACGCACCGTAGTGCTCCTCCTCCGCAACTCCGGCTTGCCTTTCCGGCGATGCGAAGAAGGGCGGAGATGCCGGCCTGGTACCACAAAGCCCAAAGCGAGGAGATTCCTGGAAAGGCGCGCAGGCGCAGAGCGAATCCCTGGAGGCGGGCCTTCAGAGGATAGGCGGAATTCTTCAAGGCAGCAGTCTCCGGGTGCGAAGCTCCAGCGTGAGCTGATCGATATCGTGGAGCACTTCCGTATCGGCCTCGCTTTGCCCCAGGGCCCGGGCGGCGTCTTCGCTCTGGCCTCTTTCCGATTTCACTTCCCAGATTTTCCAGGCGGTGGAGTTCAGGCGGAAGCGTTCCCCGAGGCGGGGGCGGAAGAGGATGAGATCGCCTTCCTCGTTCACCTCGGGCGTGTCTTTCCAGTAGCACCAGCCTTCTTCGTGAAGGTGCTTATAGCCCGCAGGCAGCAGCGATTGCAGGCGGTGAGGGGTTTCGCCCCGGCGGCTCGGATGAAAATGAGGATTGGAGCCCGGGCCGAAGCAGCGGGCGATCAGCCCGCCTTTCAGCGAGGAGAGCAATCCGAGCAAATCGAGGCCGCGGTAACCGAGCTGCCGGGCATTGCGGGTTTTTACCAGCAGCTCCACGGCCCGGCGGCCCTTGCCTGCCAGGCGCTCTTTGCGGATGGCAACCGCGGGAAGCTGAAGCTCCTTTTCGTAGGTGGCCAGCAGGGCCGTATTGTAGAAGGCATAATTTTCCATCTGCCGAATCAGGCCGCGTAAATTGTGCCGCCTCAGGTGCCGAACCCTGGCTTCCGGTGCGTAGCCGAGAACGAAACCGCAGAGCACGAGGCGCCAGCAAAGGTCCACATCGTAGGCGGCGTTTTTCCAGGAGGTATCGAATCCTCCCAGGGCATCGAATACGTCCCGGCGAACGCCGAGGTTGCAGGTAGGGGCCCAAGGCAAAAAGGCGGGGAAGGCGGAAAGGCGGTCGGCTTCCCAGAACTGGAACAGCTGATCGAGATAGCGCTCCACGAAGCTGGGCTTGCCGGTACCGAAATCGCTCACGGTATGCCCACCCACAGCAGCGAGCGGCAGATCGTTGTCCTTGGAGGGCTCGAGAAGGGGCATTGCCATTTCTTCCACCCAATTCGGAGAGAAGCGGCAGTCGGCATCAGTGAAGAGCAGGATCTCTCCGCGGGCTTTCTTTGCCCCGAAATTGCGGGCGGAGGAGGAGCCGGGTTTTTTCTCGCGGAAAACCTGCACGAATTTTCTCAGCCTGGGGCTGGTGCGCAGCAGTTTTTTCGCGAAGGGGAAGGTGCCGTCGGTGGAGTTGTTGTCCACGAGGATCACCTCAAAGGGAAAACGCGAGCGCTGCTCCGCCAGGGACTCCAGGCATCCGGATAGGCGCGAAGCTTCATTTTTCGCGCTGATGATTACGCTGCAGATCGGTCTTGCCACCGAGGGCGATGCTAGCGCAAAATTCCACGGATTGGGAGACTTGGCTCTGTTTGAGGGCCCGGTTGGCGCGAGGAGAAAAGAAATGGCCCGTATACGCGGCAAAAACGCGGAGCTGAAGGTGAGCATCAATATGGCCATCAGCCTCGACGGAAAAATCGCCACAAAATCACGGGGACCGATGAAGCTGGGCACCAAGCTCGACACTCAGCGCATGGCAGAAATTCGCGCGGATCATGACGCGGTGATTAACGGTGCGGGCACTTTCCGGGCCTATCCCTTCCCCCTGCTCGTCAAAAACGCGAAGCTCGTGAGAAAACGCGAGAAAAAAGGTCTAACTCCTCATCCCATTTCCGCCATCGTATCTTCCCGCTTGAACATCCCTCGGGGAACGCCCTGGGAAAAATCCCGGCTCACCGAGCGCTGGGTTTTTTGTGGAGCGAAGGCACCGGCAAAAACAATCTCTTCCCTTGAGAAAAACGGGATCAAAGTGATTCGTTCCAGGAACGAGAGCCCGAAGCCGGAGGAGATCCTGCGTGCTTTCCGTGCTGCGGGAGTGAAAAGGCTTCTGGTGGAAGGAGGAGGGGAGCTGAACGCCTCCTTTTTGGAGAAAAGCCTGGTGCACAACATTCACCTCACTCTTACGCCTCTGGTGATCGGGGGGCGGGAGTCCCCTTCCTGGGTGGAAGGAAAGGGTTTTTCTCTGGGAGAATTCCCCCGATTTCGCCTGAAGCAAGCCCAGGTGCGCGGGCAGGAGATCTATCTCACCTACGCTCGCGCCTAGGCCGCTTTTGGGGCCGGGGTGGATTGGCCTCTTGCGCCAGAGTGGGGGAATTGTTAGAACTCATGGCATAAATCCGTTTCCGACAAACCCGGTGAATGCCTAATGACTTTGGACGAAATCAAAGCCCGTATCGAACAGAACCTGGAAACCACCCATGTGCAGGTGATTGATCTCGGCGGCGGAGACCATATCCGTGCCGTAGTGGTGAGCCCGAAATTCGCCGGCCTTCCGCTGATCCGCCAGCACAAGCTGGTGCTCGATCTTTTTACCAGCGAGATCAATTCGAATGAAGTGCACGCGCTTACGGTGAAAACACTCACCCCCGAACAATTTGATAAGCTATAAACACGTTTCATTTTAGAGGGAAAACGAATGACTGATTACAAAACCATCATCGACCAGCAGATCAAATCCAAGCCCGCTTTCATTTACATGAAGGGAACCCCCTCCATGCCGATGTGCGGATTCTCCGCCCGTGCCACCGAAGTGCTCAAGGCAACCGGAGTGGAGTTCGGTTCCTTCAATATCCTCGACGACATGAACCTCTTCGAAGAGCTCAAGGTAAGGAACCAGTGGCCTACCTCTCCCCAGATTTACGTAAACGGCGAGTTTATCGGCGGTTGCGATATCGTGTGCGAGATGTTCGAGAGCGGTGATCTGCAGGGAATGCTGAAGAAGTAGGGCCTGTTAGCCGGGGGGGCGAGGCCAGGGGCCGTATTCCTTCCGGATATCAAGCTCTTGGATACCTGAACCAAAGAAGTGGCTCCCGTTGGGGGCCACTTTTCTGTTTTCTTTCGTGATTCCGTTGTTTTGCCTGTTTCTCCGCCTGATTTGTTCTGCCGTGTAATGGTCTGTTATTCCGGGAATCTTCCCATGCTTTTCCTTGAGGCAAAAATCGGAAAAACCGATAGGAAATCATGGCTCTCCTCGAAGAAGAAGTAGACGCGCAAGACGCAGATTTTTCCGCCGTAAGAATCTCGGAATTTTATTCTCCCCGGCAGATCGCTTTCGATCTCTACCTGCGTTTAGGCACGAACCGCTACCTCCGTGTGTTCCGCACCGGCGAGATTTTCAATGAACCCGAGCTGCGTGCCTATGAAAACGAGCGCGGCGTTCGCCACGTTTACTTTTCCCGCAGCCATCGCTCCACCTACATCAAGAGCTCCCTATCGCTGATCCAGAAAATCGCTCCTCTGGCGGGCGTGCCTCTCCGCACTAAATTCGGCGTGGCGCGTATTCTGTCCGAGCTCTATATGCAGGAGCTCTATGAAGCCACCGATGAAAACCGCCCCTTCCTTCTCGAGAAGGGAAAGATCATCTGCATGTCGCTGGCCAGCTGGGTGGAAACGGACGCCAGCCTCGAATCCTTTCTTCTCCAGCTCGACCGCATCGATCCCCAGGTGGAAGCCCTCGCCTTCCTCACCGGCCTCTTCTCCGCCGTGTTCTCCCGGCGCTTTCCCTGGAAAAGCCAGCGCACTTCGGAAACCCTGCTATTTGCCTGCTTCCTGGCCGATGTCGCCCTCGGTGCGCAGCCCGAGATCGCACGTCTGAGCCCGAAGCGCCTCAAGGGTGCCCAGCGCAAAGCGTATCAGCAGCATCCCGAGCTCTCTTACCTCCTGCTTTCGGAAAGCGGGAAGGTGCCCGATCAGGTACTCAATATCGTGCGCCAGCACCACGAGTACTGCGATGGCTCCGGCTTTCCCGCCGGACTTCCCGTGAACGAGATCCTACAGCTCGCCAAAGTGGTAAGCCTCTGTGGAGACGTGATCCGCTGCGCTTCCGATTACCTGCTCCCTCCCGGGGAGGCATCGCGGATTCTTTTTCCCGAGCGCTCCAAAGCCGCCTTCACCACCCATCCCGAGCAGGTGGCGAAATACGACAGGGCCATTCTCGAGGTATTTTTCACCCTCTTCCCTAAAGAGAAGAAAGGCATGATGGAGGAGGCTTCTTGACGAAGACGGTTGACTCTCCCATCATCGCGCTTTTCGAGGACCGGCCCAAGCAGGCCATGGTTTATCAGCTCAATCTGAGCGTATACCTCGACGCGCGCGTGGTGGCGGTTCACAGCCTGAAGGATTTCAAGAAGCTGCTTACAGGGCAGGAAAAACCTCATCTCGTGATCGCGCGCGACGCTTTCAAGAGCTCGATCATCACCCCCCGCGTGGCTGAGCTCGCTGTTCCGGCCGGGATCCCCCTCATCTCCATGGGCGGAAAAGAAGCCGAAGGCGTGGTGGTGGTGGCCGACGACAACGAAGTGAGGCCGATGCTTCAGGCCTCCGCCCGCATTCTGGGAATCACGGCCCGGCACATGGTGGGAAAAGAGAGGGATCCTTACTATCAGATCGCCCCCGAATTCCTCAGCATGCTTTTCACGGTTCCTTGCGATATCTACGATCGCACCGAAAAAGGGCTCGAGAAGGTGTTCACGGCCGAAGACAATATCGCACGGGCCAAGGTTTCCCGCTTCGTGGACAACCGCCGCCCTCTCGTGATCGACAGCCTGCAACGCCTGAGGCTGGCGAACTCCGTAACCGAGCAAACCCTCAAGGCCGCGCAGGAGCTCCTCGGCGCGAACGTGCCTGAAGAGAAGAAGATGGACATGCTCGCCACTTCTCTCGATATGGTGGCCGCCCAGTTCAAGAGCGCCGGGATGGACGAGGAAACCGTGGAGCTGGCGAACTCCTCCATCAAAGCCATCGAGAAAATCGCGGAGAGCAACACCACCGTGGGTAATCTGATGAAGCAGCTGCTCAGCTCCGACAAAGGTTATCGCTACGTGCACAGCCAGCTTCTCACCTTCCTCGGTTTTCACGTGATCAAGCTGATGGGATGGTGGGGAGACGATCAGCGCAACATCATCTCGCAGGCCGCCTTCTATCACGATATCTCTCTGCCGGATGATGATGCCGCCAGACCGCACTCCATGGAAGACATCAAGGCAGCCGGCATTTCGGATCCGCAGCGCATCGAGGCCATACTCACGCATGCGCAGCTTGCGGCCCGGGAGCTGCAAGCCGTGCCTGATATCAATCCCGATGTGGTGCGCGTGGTTCTGCAGCACCACGGATCCCCCGTGGGCAAAGGGTTCTCCACCGATATCGCCAAACTGGATAACCTTTCCAAGGCGTTCCTGCTCTCGGAAGAGTGGGCCTCCTATATCATCAGCCTGGATGCCACCGGAAAGGTGCCCGATCCGAACGCCCAGGTGGCGCAGCTCAAAGCCAGGTATTTCGACGACATATCCATCCAGATCCTGGAAACCTTCCGTTATCTCGATCCTGACCAGTTCGTGAACGATTTCCTCTTCCCGCCCGATCCGGAAGAGATCGCCCAGGTGATCAAGGTGGCCAAGGGCGAAACTACGCCGGAGGCCGAAGTGCAGGCCATGAAACAGGCCGCCGAGCTGATGAAGCAGGAAGAGGCTTCGGTGGTGGTAATGCCCACCAGCGAGGCCGCCGTTGAAGAAGAAACCAGGGTGAAGCCTGGCAGCAAAGAAGAAGTGGTGGAAACTCTGTTGAAGGGCGGAAAGCCGGAAGAGGAAGTTTCCCGTTTGGTAAAAGGCGGCATGAGCCAGGAGGAAGCCGAGGTGGTGGTGAAAGCCGCGGCCGCGGAAGCCATAGTGGACGATTCCACCACGGTGGTGAAGTCTCTGAAGGAAACCGCCGCCGACGCCGGCAAGGTGGTGAAGGGATCGAAGGATTCCCGCGAAAAGGAGACGGAGCAGCGCTTCGCCCCTGGTAAAGAAGAGAAGGACGAGGAAACAAAACTCGAGGGAGTTACCCAGCATATCGAGCACGAGAAGATCGTGGTGGCCGGGGACGGACCGGCCGCCGAAGCGGAAAAAACCAGGATCGAATCCACCACCCAGCACATAGAGCACGAGAAGATTCTGGTGAAGGGAGAAAAAGAGCTCGCGCCCGAGCTCGAGGAGATTCGGATGAAATCCGATGGCGCCGCCAAGGATCTTATGGACAGGGCGGTTACCACTTTCAAGGCCGAAGCTCCGGCCGAAGCCAAAGAGCTCAAGCTCAAAGCGATCGCCGCTTCCACGGATTTGATGAAGGCGGCGGTGGCCGGATCGGTGGACTCAGTGAACTCCGCTCTGGGAGCGGCTCAGAACGTGGGAGTGGAGCTGCGCAAAACCGATGCGGAGGGCCGCAATGCCCTTCACTATGCCGCCATGGGCGGATCCGTTCCGGTGATCAAGCTTCTGCTCGAAAAAGGCGCTCAGCTCAACGCAACGGATTCCAAGCGCCGGTCGGCCCTCTTCCTGTCAGCGTATTACCGGCAGGCCGAAACTTTCCGCTTCCTGCTCGAGGCAGGCGCAAAGATCAATCAGCAGGCCGTGGGCGGCATGACCATCGCCATGGTGGGTGCCTTCACCCAGGACATCTTCGTGTTGAAAACGGCGCTGGAAAAAGGCGTGCGAGCCGATGCGAAGGACCATAGCGGGAAAACAGCTCTCGACTACGCCAAGCAGATGAATTTCGCGGAAGGCATCGAGCATCTGGAATCCCTGGGCGGCAAAAAAGAGAAGCCGGCCGCGAAATCGGCTTAGGGTTTCCTGGGCCGCTTCTCTTTCCCGGAAAAATTCTCTTTCACTATGCGTGCGTTGCGTTTCAATCCTTCGAGTTTGGCTCTCTCCACGGCCCGGCCCTTGTAGCGAGCCTTGAATTCTTGCTCCTCCATCGCGAGGATCTCGTCCACCGGCACCCATTCCACCGGTGGCTCCGGCCTTCCTTTGCGCGCGGATTGCGCGTTCCAGGGGCATACCTCCTGGCAGATGTCGCAGCCAAGCAGCCAATCGCCCATTCCTTTGCGGAGGGTGTGCGGAATTTCCCCCTTCTGTTCGATATTCCAGAAGGGGATGCATTTTCTCGAATCCACGGAGCGAAGGCCCTCGAGAATGGCGCCGGTAGGGCAGGCATCGATGCAGCGGCGGCAGGTGCCGCAGTGATCGGAGGCGGGGGAGTCGGGGGAAAGCTCCGCCTTTGTGATCACCTCGCCCAGCCAGAGCCAGGATCCTTCTTCGCGGTGGATGAGAAGCGAGTTTTTTCCCACCCAGCCGATCCCGGCCTCTTGCGCGAAGGCACGTTCGCTGAGGGGGCCGGTGTCTACATAAGAGAGGGAGCCGGTGGTGCCCGCTTCCTGATCGATCGCCTGGCCGAGCTGCTCGAGCAGGGGCTTGATGGTGTCGTGGTAATCCTGGTGGAGGGCGTAACGGGCGAATTTGCCATAGGCGCGCTCGCTCAGATCGGGAGGGGGAGAGGAATCCCCTCCGGGATAGCGCATGGCCACCACCACCACGGATCTGGCGCCCGGAAGAATTTCCTCCACCGATTTCCTTCTCTTTACCTGTCGGCGCAGATAGTCCATGCCGGCGCCGAAGCCCTGCCTCACCCACCATTCGTAAAATTCCGTGCGTCCTCGCGGCAGCGCTCCGGTTACGCCACAGAGGTGGAAGCCGAGGGAAAGGGCTTTTGCTTTTGCGAAGGTGGACAATGCGGAGGGAGTGGGGGGCATGGGAATGGGAATCAGTACCCGAGCTCTTCCCAGATCGTTTTGTGCAGCTCGAGGCGCGTATCGATCCAGCGGGAATCGGAGCGGGAGGGATGCACGCGGTTCGAGAAAACGATCGAAAGCGTATCGGTGGGCTCGTGGTACCAAACATTCGTGCCGGTATAGCCGGTGTGCCCGTGCGCGCCTTCGAAGTAAGGGCCGGGATAAGGGCGGAGGCCGGGCCAGGTGGAAAGGCCGAAGTTCCAAACGCCGGGCGGTTTCTTCTCGCGCTTGCGCCACTCGGGGTTCGCCTGCAGCTGGCGCCAGAGGTGATCAAAAAGTTTTTCGCCCTCGCGAAGCGTGGTGAACACGCCTGCATGCCCGGCATAGCCGCCGAAGGCCCAGGTATTGTCGTCATGCACTCCGCCCTGCAGGAGCTTGCGCCAGGGGCAAACTTCCGTGGCCACGAAGCGGGCGGGCGGGGCTAGCAGGCCATAGAGGCGGGCGGGAGCCGGGGCGTGGGGGAGGGTGCGGTAGCCCGTGCTTTCGAGCTTTAGCTTCGCGATCACCTTTTCGTGGAAGATTTCGGGAAGCGGCTTTCCGTAGAGGGATTCGAGCAGGAGGCCGAGGAGCATGAAGCCGAGATCGGAATAAACCTGCGTGCCCACATGCGGAAGGCCGGCCGAGAGAATCCAACCCAGAAGGGGCTTCTGATCGCCGAGCTTCACTTCGCCCTTTTCATAGGAGCGGAAATATTCCACATGGGCCGGGAGCCCGGAGCGGTGGCACATCAGATCGAGAAGCGTGGTTTCCGCTGAGGGGAATTCGGTGAAATATTTCCGCACAGGATCGTGGAAGGAGATCTTGCCTTCGCTTTCGGCGATGAAGAGCATGGCCACGGTGCCAAGGGCCTTGGAAACGGAGGCGCAGTCCCAGATGGAGTCTCTGTCCACCGGGCGCACCTCGGCGCCGGTTTCGGGATAGCCGTGCGTGCCGAGGTAGATCTCGTCTTCGATCTTGCCGGCCCGGCGAATGAGGCAGGCCACTCCGCTGGCTTGGCGCTCGGCCAATGCTTTTTCGATCAGGGCACGCGATCTGGGGAGCATGGCAAAAGTGTAACAGGGATTTGCGGAATTGCTTCTCTTTTCGAGGGTATGCGCGGGGCTGTTTCAACGGCTGTTTCCTTTGGGGGAAACGCTTTTTGCCTAGCTAGTCGCTCTGATAACGCAGCGGGCTTATTCTCGGGCTGCCGGAAATCCCTTCGGCCCCCTGACTGAGGCTTCTATGAAAACCCTTTTACTCGCTTTTGTTTTCCTTTCTTCTTCTGTTTTTTCTTCCGCTTTCGCTACCGAGATCCGTCTCACGCCTGGATCCACTATCACCGTACGCGCCGGTGATCAGGCTACGGTGAGCTGCCAGGGGGGTGGCGGTGGTGGGGACCATGGGCGCTGCCGCTGTGTGGTGGGAGATCGTAATACCAATTCTCTGATCAATTGCAGTGAGGGCTATGTGGGCTATGTGGTGCTTTCGAACGGAGCTCCGATTTTCAAGGAAGGCTGTTGGAGCGCGAACGATGCGGATTCCGCCGGCCGCGTTTGCCTGGAGAAGATCAAGCAGTCGAGCCTTTGTGACTGAAGATTTGCCGGGGAGGAGCTCAGAGGCCTCTTAAGCGCTCCAGATATTCCAGGCCCCCCAGGCCAAACGCAGCGCAAAGAGCACGAAGAGCAGAGCCACCCCTTGGTAGAGGCGGTGGAGCTGCTCTTTCTTTTTCACCCAGGGCCGCAGGAAAGCGAATACGAGGCAGAGGCCTAGGGTGGAGATTACCCAACCGAGCTCGAACAGGAAGATAAAGAGCCACTGCCCTCCTGTGATTTGGTTTCCAAGATCCACGGCCTGGGGCACACAAACGGTGATCCAGAAGATCCAGGCCATTCCATTCAGAATAGCAAGGGTGAATACCCTGCGGTTGGTGAATAGCACTTCCGTGGGGGCGGGGGGGGAGGAGGTTGGGGCGGCAGAGGGGGGAGCAGCGTCGCCATTCTCCACGATCCTCTCCACTTGGGCCAGATCCCAAGCCAGGCGCAGAAGAAGCAGGGCGCCAGCCAGGGAAAGCGCGGCAAAGATCCCGCTTTTCGGGCTCACGGTGCTCAAGGCGGCCACGCATACGATGCTCATCACGAGCTCACCGGCGGCGGCCCAGGCCACTATCCTTCGGGAGGCTCTCCAGCCGTTTCGGAGCGTTTCGGCAAAAAGAGCTGAAACCACGGGTCCTGGGATGAGGCCGCACACAAAGCCCAAGAAAAGCACTTCGAATAAACGTAAAGCGAGCATAAGAGATATCAGGAACTTTTGGATCTTTTTCGCAGCATAGCAGCGGCTTGTCCATGCTAGAAAATGGCATGCCCACCAAAACCCACGCCTATCCCAACCCAGAGATATCCGAAACCGAGCTGAAAACCCTCGCGCGTGATCTGCGCGCCTGGTGCCTGAAGATGATCCACAAGGCAGCGAGCGGCCATCCCGGCGGATCCCTTTCGCTGGCTGAGATCATCTCCGTTTTCTATTTCAAGCTCCTCAAGCACGATCCGAAGAATCCGATGTGGAAAGAGCGCGATCGCTTCGTGCTTTCGAAAGGCCACGGGGTTCCGGCTCTCTATGCCGCGATGGCGATGACTGGTTATTTCCCGGAAGAGCAGCTGATGACCCTTCGCAGCCTCGGCTCGCCTCTCCAGGGCCATCCCGATCGTGCCCGCTTGCCCGGCATCGAAGCTTCCACCGGCTCTCTCGGCCAGGGCCTCTCGATCGCGCAGGGCCTGGCGCTCGGCCAGCGCCTCGATAAGATCGATGCCATGGTTTATTGCGTAATGGGCGACGGCGAAATCCAGGAAGGCCAGATCTGGGAGGCGGCCATGAGCATCCCGATGCACAAGCTCGATCGCATCTGCGCCATCGTGGACTGGAACAAAGGCCAGATCGACGGGCAGGTGCACGAGGTGATGAATATCGAGCCGATCGACGAGAAGTTCAAAGCCTTCGGCTGGAACGTGGAAACGATCGACGGCCACTCCTTCCCGGCTCTCATCGCTGCAGTGGAAAAAGCCAAAAAGAATGTCGGCTCCGGAAAACCCACGATGATCGTGGCCGATACGCTCAAGGGCAAGGGCGTGAAGTTTATGGAAGAGGGCAAGAGCGCCTGGCATGGCTCGGCCCCGAATCAGGAGCAACTCGACAAAGCTCTCGCTGAGCTGGGGGTAAAG
>CAZTCD010000047.1:0-31328 GCA_964612065.1 uncultured Bdellovibrionales bacterium
GAGAGCCAGGCTTCCCATGGCGCCGTAGTCGGTGGTGGTTTGATTACGGTCGGTATAGGTGGTGGTTTGAGAGCTGGTGCCGGCGCTGGATTTGGTTTCGGTGGCGATATCGCTGGCGGCCGCACGGGCGAAATAACCGCCTACGCCGAAGGAGAGAATTCTTCCCAGGTGCAACCGCAGGAGTAGTGGGAATTGGTAGATCTTCGCGCTGTATTTCGTGGTGGTGGCGGTGGGTACGATCGTGCTGGACTCATAAGTGCGGTTCATTGCCAGGGCACCAAGCTCCATCCCCACTAAAGGCATCATACGAAACTCCAGCAGAAGGCCGGCACCGTAGGCTGGGCGGGCAGTATATTCGATGCCGGGTTCTTTGGGTTCGGAGGAATTGGCCACTCCTACCAAAGAGATGCGTGCGGCCTGGGCCTGGCCAGGAAGCCACACCGCCATCAGTCCTAAAAAGAGAAACCTGCGCACGGACACCTCCATGTTTCCTATGCTCTAACAGGATAATCCCTTTGGCCTCGAGCACCAAGGCTTAGGCGCCCGGTGGCGCCGGAATCGGGGCAAACAGGTGGCACCGTAAATGCTTCCTCCGTGCCCGTAGAAGGATGAATGACCAAAGCTCTCCAGCGACGAGGTGAAATGCCTCTCCTTACCGGAGCGCACGGGGAAAGAAAGGAATACTCATGCAAAATATGCAGGAAAAGCTGAACATCGGCCTCAACGATTCCGACCGAAAAACAATCGTGGAGGGGCTCTCACGCCTGCTCGCGAACTCTTACACGCTCTACTTGAAAACCCACAACTTTCACTGGAACGTAACCGGCCCGATGTTCAGCGCCCTTCATCTCATGTTTGAAAAGCAGTATACCGAGCTTGCGGAAGCGGTAGACGTGATCGCCGAACGAATCCGGGCTCTTGGACACTTTGCACCCGCGTCCTACCGGGACTTCAGCCGTCTCACTTCGATTCCCGAAGCGGATGGAGTGCCTCCCGCTACCGAGATGATCCGGCAGCTGGTGGACGCTCACGAGGCTGTGATCCGCACGGCACGCGATCTTTTCCCGATGGTGGAAAAATCCGGAGACGAAGCCTCGGCGGATCTTTTGACCCAGCGAATGCAGCTGCACGAGAAAACGGCCTGGATGCTCCGTAGCCTTCTGGAAAGGGAAGCGCCGCAGGCAGCGGCCTGAGCCTAATTGCAGTCTTTTCCGGAGCTCTTCTTCCTGGTGCTCGAAGCCGTTTTGCGGGCATCGGCCAGAGCGCAATCGGTGATCTTGCGGCCCGCGCCCTCGATCGCGTTCTGCTCGTCTTTCACCTTCTGGCCCTCCCCTTCGAAGCGCATGGTGCAGTCGAGCTGGGCTTTGCTCACGAGCGAGTTGCAGTCGGCCTCGGAGTAGCCAAAGCATTTGCGTAGATAGCCGTCGGCCAGGCAGGAATAGGTGGTTTGGGTTTTGGAGTATTCCATGGCTTTCTGGAATCCCACGCTCAGGGGCTTCGATCTCGGGGTTACGCCCGTGCACTCGTTGTAAACGTCCATTTTATCCTTCGGAAGGGGAAGGATGTAGCGCTTGGAGAATTCCGTGGCCACGCATTCGAGATACACTTTCTTGGCCGTGGCCAGGCTGGAGTCACCATCGATATACTCCGGCAGATCGGGCACTACCTGCCCTCGGCAATAACCGCCCACGTCTTTCATGGCTTTGAGGCAATCGGGCTTCTGCGGAAAAACGCAGCGCCACTGTTTCATCTTTTCGCCGCATTGGTCTTCATCTATTTCCCCGGTTTTCTGCTCCGCCCATAAGCGGCGCTCCATCATCATGGGGGCCGCGAGAGCGGAGGGCGAAAGGGAAAACAGGTAAGCCAGCAGGAGCGTGGATTGGATCATCTTTCCAATTTACGATTTCCTGCCGGGCTTGAAAACCTGTGTCCGTGTGGATGCAGCCAATGCTGCCTATGCCCGGGCCTCCGGGCCGGGGCCGTGCCCGTTTTCATGAAGCTCGCTGCCGGAGCTCTCTTCCACGCTGAAGAGGCGCTTCATCCATTTTTTGCTCCAGAGGCGGAAGCGGTCGATATACATATAGGCCGCCGGAATCACGATCAGGGTGAGCAGCGTGGACGAGATCAGGCCCCCGATGATCGCCACACCCATCGAAGTGCGTTGGCGGGAAGCCTCGTTCAGGCCAATGGCGATCGGTATGGTGCCTGCGATCAGGGCCATCGTAGTCATAAGGATGGGGCGCAGCCTGGTTTTACCGGCTTCCACGATCGCCTTCTTCCGGTCCATGCCTTCGGCCGTTCGTTGGTTGGCGTAGTCCACGAGCAGGATGGAGTTCTTGGTGGCCACGCCGAGAAGCATGATCACTCCGATCATCGAGAAGATATTCAGGCTCTGCCCGGTTACAGCCAGCGCCACGAAGGATCCGCACATCGCGAGGGGAAGCGCGAGCATGATGGTGAAGGGAGTTACGAAGCTCTCGTAGAGGGAGGCGAGAATCAGGAAGATAAAGAGCACGCCGAACAGCATGGCGGTGGCCATGCTTTCTCCGAGCTCCTGGAAGTTCTCGGCCTGCCCTACGTAAGCAAACCGCATGTCGGCGGGAAGCTTTACGTCGTCGCGTATGGCTTTGTTGAGGTCGTTCATTACGTCGCCCATGCCTTTTCCGGGGGTGATATCGGCCTGGATCTGGATATAGCGGGCGCGATCCTGCCTCGTGATCTTGCTGGGGCCCGTGGCTTCCACGGCGGTGGCCACGTCGCGGAGGCGCACCAGGTTGCCGTTGATATTGGGCACGTAGGTATCATTGAAGGCCGTGCGAAGATCCCGCTGGTCTCCCTTGAGGCGCACGCGCACGTCATACTCTTCTCCCGCTTCTCGGAATTTCGCGGAAGTTACCCCTTCGATCTGGGTGCGAAGCTCCATGCCGGCCTGGGCCGTGCTCACGCCGAGCTTATCCGCGCGGTTCTTGTCGATCGGGATCTGAAACTCGGGTTTTCCGGAGCGGTAGTTCACGTCCACGTCCAGAAGGCCGGGGTGGGCTTTGGCAATAGCGAGAATCTTCTGGGCATACTCCTGGAGCTGCTGCTGGTCCTGCCCCACCACGTTGAGGTTGAAGGGGCGCTGGCCTCCTCCCACGGCGTCGTAGTCCTTCACGGCCACGTTCACGCTCTTATAGGACGCCAGCTGCTCGCGCACCTTGGCTTTCACCTGGCTGGTGTTGAGTTTGCGCTCCTTCGATTTCACCAGGCGCACGAAGGTTTGGCCCACGTTAGGCTCGCCATTCTGGCTGCCGATGATGAGGGCGGAAATCGCCACTTCGGGATTCTTGCGGATGATCTCGTCGATTTCGTGCCCTACCGTGGTGGTTTGGTCGAGCGAAGATCCGGGAGGAAGATCGAAGCTCACCTGGAATTCGCCGGCGTCCTGCGCGGGAAGGAAGGTTTTCGGCACCAGGGAAATGGAAGCGAACGAGAGAATCGTGATCACGAGAGTGCCGGCAAGGGTCTTGAGCGGGTGCTGCACCACAAAGCGCAAGAAGCGCTCGTAGATATTCTCCAGCCAGTCCTGGAAGCGGGAAAAGGCAGCTGCGGCTCTGGTGAGCGGATTCCGGCTCTTTGCAGGATCTGCGTGTGTTTTTCCGGCGAAATAGGCCGAAAGCATGGGCGCCACGGTGAGAGCGTCGAAGAGGGAGATCATCATGGCAAAGCAGATGGTGAGGCCGAACTCCTTGAAGAACTGGCCTACCACGCCTTTCAGGAAGCCTACGGGTCCGAAAACCGCGAGCACGGTGAAGGTGGTGGCGATCACGGCCAGCTGCACTTCCAGCGTACCGATGCGCGCCGCTTTCTCGGGCGCCAGTCCCCGTTCGATATGGCGGAAGATATTCTCCCGCACCACGATGGCGTCGTCGATCAGCAGGCCCACGGAAAGCGAGAGGGCCAGGAGGGTCATTACGTTGATGGTGAAGCCGGCCATGCTCATCAGAATGAAGGCGCCGATCAGGGAGTTGGGCAGAGCCAGGCCGGTGATGATCGTGGAGCGGCCGCTGGCAAGAAAGAAGTAAACCACGATCACGGCGAAAAGAATCCCGAAGAAAATGGATTCCTTCACGTCTTCCACGTTGGCATCGATCCAAACAGAAGCATCGCGCACCACCTGCAGCTTGGGAGCGCCGTCCTGCCCCTGCATCAGCTCATTGGCTTTGTCCATCTGTTTGATGGCGTTTCTCACCACGGCGATGGTGTTGGCGCCGGTCTGCTTGAACACCATGATGAAGAGGGATTTCTTTCCGTTCACGAAGGCGCGAGAGGCTTCGTCTTTCAGGGTATCGGAAACCTCGCCCACATCGCCCACGGTCACGGGCACATCGGAGCCGAAGAAGTTCACGATCGTGTTTTTGACGTCGCTTACCCTGGAAAACTCACCGAGGCTGCGGAAGCTGATTTCTTTTTTACCCTGGCTCACTTTGCCTACGGGCACGTTCTGCCCGGCTGCGGACAGGCGGGTGGCCACCTGCGACGCGGAAATCTCGTGCTGTTTAAGCTTGCGGCGGTCGAGCTCCACGTGAATTTCCCGCTCGCGTCCCCCAATCACTTCCACGAGGCCCACCTGGTTCACCTGCTCGAGCTTCGGGCGGATCACCTTATCGGCGAGATAGAAAAGTTTTTGGTCGTCGAGATTGGCTTCCAGAGAAAGAATCAGGATCGCTTGATCTCCCGGATCGATACGGCGGATCACAGGTTCTTCGATATCATCAGGCAGCTTTCGTTTTGCGGAGCTCACCCGGTCCCTGATCTGCTGCTCGGCGTATTTCACGTCGGTTTCCAGCGTGAACTCAGCGATCACCTGGCTCATTCCTTCGAGGTTGTTCGAGGAGAGGCGCTTGATCCCGGAAATCGTGGAAACCTGGTCTTCGATCGGTTTCGAAACCAGCGTTTCGATCTCGGAGGGGCTGGCGCCTGGATAAGGGGTGGTCACCACCACCACGGGGAAGGTTACGTTCGGAAAGAGGTCCACTCCGAGGTTTTTCAGGCTCCAGTAGCCTACAGCGAGCATTACCACCACCACGCAGGTGATGAAGGTGGGGCGTTTTATGGAAAGATCTGCGAGATTCATCGGGAGGCTCCGTCGGCACTGGCGAGGTTTTTCGCCGTATAAGTTCTCATCTGGGCCAGAAGCTGAAGCACCTCAGCCTGGGTGCGCAGCCTGTTCAGCTGGCTCTGGGCGTAGTCCTGTTCAAAAGTGAGGGCCTGGAAGGTGGTGGTTCTTCCGCGCTGCAAGCGGGCTCTTTCGTTTTCGGATTTTTCTTTTTGCACCTGCTCCAGGGTGTTCACCAGGGACAGCCGGCTTCTGGCCTGCTTCAACCGTGCTTCCAGCTCGTTCCAGTCTTTGCCTTCCGAGAGGCGTGCCTGCTGCACTTCAAGCTCGGCGGCTTCGATCTCCATATCGGAGCCTCGCCCGGCACGGATCAAGGTGGGTACGTTCAAGGGAACGCTGAAGGAGATCCCGATCGCGCGGGTGGGGTGCCTGGAGCCGAAGGCTTCGCTGATCGCCTCCGACCGAGCGGGATCGCGGCCGTTCCAGGCATAGGTGGCGGAAAGATCCACGGTGGGTTTCAGGGCTTCTTTATCGAGCTGTGACTGGGCCTTCGCCGCGAGGGACCTGGCTTCAGCCGCCTGAAGATCGAGGCGATCCCCGGTGCGCACGGGGGCCGGCATTTTCAGGGTTTCGTCCACCGAGGGGAATCCTACGGCTTCCGCCACGGAATCCCCGTCGCTGTTTCGCAGGAGGTTGAACGCGCGCGCGCTGTTCCTTTCCTCCTCCACGGCATTGGCGAGGGCGATCGTGTAAAGATCGTGCTGGGCCTGGGCCTGAAGGAGATCACTGCGGTCACCGAGCTGCAGGCTCACGCGGCGCTTGGCCCAGGAGAGGAGGCGGCCTGCTCTTTCGAGTACGTCTTTCTGCACCGTAACGGCTTGGCGGGCAAGGGAGAGGCGCCAATAGGCCGCCTCAGCTTCCGCGATCTTGGCGGCGTAAGCGAAGTTATTGCTCAAGCCGTTGGCCGTATTTCCGGCACGGATCAATTCTTTTTTGGCGCGAACTTCCGAGCCGAAGCCGTTGCGAAAGAGGTTGAGGCTCAGATCGAGGCGGTTGTAGCTGGTGTAGCGGCTCGGTGTGGCAAAGGCAGAGCCTGTGGTGAGGGCATCGGTAGTGTTCCAGGTGTATTTTCCGTTCAGGCCGATGGCGGAATTGATTCCCACGCCTATCGAATAAACAGTGCTCTGCGATTCCGTGCCTTGCAGGTTCGGGAAGGCGGTTTCCGATTTGTCCACCGAGTTGGTGGCTGAGCCGAAAAGATACGGAAAGGTGAGAACCTCTGAGCCCTCGGAGCGGAAAAGGCCGCTCTGGGAGCGGAGCTTCTGCGCGCGCGCGGCGGGGCTTTCTCCGCTTACCTGCTCCAGATAATCCTGGATCGTGAGGCGGGTGGCCGCCTGGGCTGGGTTCTGCAGGCAGAAGGTGATCAAGCTGAGGGCGAGGATGGGGGTTCTGGTCATGAGTGGCTCCCGGCAATGCCGTTGAGGAGGAGGGTGAGAAACTGTTCGATCACTTGAGAGCGGTATTTTTCATCGGCGATGGAGATCCCGAACACCTTCTGCTGGATCTTCTGGTTGCGGCCGATATGGATCAGGGAACCGAAGAGCATCACGGTGGCCAGCTGAGGGTCCACGTCTTTGCGGAGGATGCCTTTCTTTTTTCCCGCTTCGAAGAATTTGATGATGGCTCCGAAGGTTTTCAGGAAGGTGCCCTGGAAGATGTCCCAGAGGAACTCCTGCTCGATGATGTTTTCCCGGTGAAGGATGGAGCAAACGCTGTCGTCGTGTACCTGGCAGTGGAGGAATTGCTGCATCCAGAGGCGGAGCTTGGCGCGCAGATCCTCTACGGTATCTGGCGGGGAGAGAATTTTCTCGGCGTCTTTCAGGCGCTCTTTGCCGAAGGCTTCCACGAGCTCCCGGAACAGGCCTTCTTTGCCGTTGAAATGGTAGGAGATAAGGCTGATGTTCACGCCCGCCCGGTCGGCGATCTCTTTCACGGTGGCGCCGGAATATCCCTTGAGAGAAAACACTTCGGAGCCGGCGGCGAGGAGTTTTGCCCGGGTGTCCTGTTCGGCTTCCATGTGTTTGGGCTTGACCATGATGCTTAGGTATAAAACGGGCATTTGAATTTTTCAAATGAATGTTTGAAAAAATTAAAAGAGTATTTAAAGACCTGAAAAGGGGGTGGTTTTTTCCTCTTGATCGCGGAAATTAGCCATTTTTGCCCTTCGCGCTATGGGATAAAATTCTAACCGGAGGATCTCACGGATGAGGTTGCTATCCTGTTTTCTTGTGTGCGCCATTTCGTTAAGCGGTTGCGCAAAATTCCTCGAAAAATTCAGTCGCCAGGAAGAGGGCTATACCCAGGTGACTTTCGGAAAGCCATCCGGAGGCACGAACCCTCTTGTGGCGCTGAGCGGGCAGCTCATGATCTATGTCGTGTCCGTTGACGGGGGCACCACCAAAACTTTTCGCTTCGATAGTGAGAGCAGCGCAAATTCCGGCGCCTCCGTGGCGATCAAGAACGGAAGCTATCGCTTCTATGCCCTGGGCTTCAGTGACTCCGCGATGCAAACCGACGTGCGCTGCGGACGCGCCAATCTCGGGCAATCCATACAGCTCGCCGGAGGAAACGCCACGATCGCGATTGATGTGAGCCGCGCTGATTGCGCGCTAAACGAATTCTCCACGAATGCGGATCAAGTAAATGCCAGCACTGGTTTTGAGCCCACGGATTTTTTATCGTGCGTTTCGGGCCTCGATCTTTCCGGCTTCAGTGACGGAAGTTCGTGCGGCGGCGGCGGCAACGAAGGCGATATCAATCACGTGAGCTCGCTGAAGGTGGAGCTGGTGGGATACGAAACCTCGAATGGCCTGCCCTCCGAAGGGGAGGCGAACCGGCCCGGGATAAGTTCCGCCTGCCTCCGGGGCGATGGAAAGCCGGCCTCCAATTCCGCCTTCACTCTCGCCGATACCAATGCGCCGGCCGTATTTACCAGTTCGAATGGGATCTTCTTTGGCTCCACTACTGGAATTCGCCGATCCACCGATAACGGAAGCAGCTTCACGCAGGTGCTTGCCGGGGTGAACGTGCAGAAGATCCATGGAGAAGGCAGCTATATGGTGGCCGGCACAAGTGGATCGGGAATCTATTATTCCAACGATGGGGGAGCCAGCTGGACGCAGAGCTCGCTAAGCGCAGGGAACTTTTTCGGGGTATTTGTGGCTTCGGGCACCTTGGCGTTCGCGGGGATGAGCACCGGGCAGTTCTATATTTCCACCAATGGGGGAGCGAACTGGACCACGCCTAGCCAGCCTTTCTCTTCCGGGGCGATTGAATCCATTTTTTATGACAGCAGCACCTCGTCTATATACATAAGCGGATACGATGGATCCAATGCCATGGTTTCGAGAAGCACCGACAATGGCAGCAGCTTCACGAATTTGTGGTCAAATGTGGCGGGCACGGATGCCACCGTGGTGAAGAGGATCGGGGGCTATCTTTACTGGGGAGCGCAGAACGGCCTTTACCGCTCTCCGAATGCCGATGGCAGCACGCCCACGCAGTATTGCAGCACCGGCTGCACCAATGCAGGCTTTCTTCCCGGGAATGCCGTGCAGGATGTGATCGTGAGCGATTCCAATCTCTATGTGGCTACCAGTGCCGGAATTGGGGTGAGTGTGGCGAATGATCCGGATTCTGTTTCCGCCTGGGAAAATTACGGCAGCACCGAGCTGGGTGGAAGTTTTGTCAATGTCTTCGGGCTCTCGTTTTACGATGGAAAGCTTTGGCAGGGGACGAGCGGCACTGCCAATTCCGCACGCGTGAGCAATAGCCGGGGAAGTGGAACTGCATTCCCCATCTCTGACCGGCCGATCGTGCCTGCGGGGGGATCGATTTCCCTTCCGCTCGCTACGCGGGTGGTGGTCTACAATGATGCTTCATGCCAGAGCCCGCGCCGCTCCTATTTCTTTCCCAAGGGAGTGGCGGGAGCAATAACGGCCTCCGCTTCCAGTACAGCGCGTTTTGCTTCTGGCGCAGAGGCCCAAACCAAGCTCTTTCTCCGCGATTTCTAACGCGGCCCCCATTGTTGAGAATCATTCTCATCTAACTATTGACCGTGACGAATCCCCGTGAAAGGATCGCTTGCGATCTTATCCCGTGATCTGACGCGTCCCGGTCACCCAAGATGACCGGGCATCAATGGAGGTATCATGCACGCTATTCTTCTTTCCCTCGCTCTCAGCCTGAGCGCATCCGCAGATGCACAGTTCGAGAGAGGCAAGAGCGCTATCCAGAAAATGGGTGGCTGCTTCCTTGTGGATTTTTCCTATACCGAAACCGAAGGCCTCAAGCCCGGCTACGAGCGCGATAAGCGCGTTTACGATGTGAACACCAATAAGAGCGTGAAAGAGTGGATCTATGTGGACGAAGTAACGCCCACCCGCTTCCGCGTGCAGCATGTGATGTTCCTTGTGGACACCGACGGCACTCCCATCTACGGCACCGAGCTCAAGCACACGGGCGAAGATTGGGAATACAATGCTCCCTTCCTCTACGATTTCGTTTCTCCCAAGCGCTGGGAAGTGAAGCCTCTCGGCGAGAACAGTGGCACCTGGACCCGCCGGATCACCAATCTCGACGACGGCCTCCGCTACCAGTGCGCCGCTCCCTGGGAAATGGAAAAGGCTGTGCCGGAATGGACTTGCTCGAGCTACGCGCCGATCCCCGGCCGCGAAACCCGCGATATGGGCCGCCGAGACTATCAGGGTCTCGACCGCACCACCCGCCTCATGATCTACGGCCCCTCTTTCCTGGAGCGCCAGATGAACACCAAGATCATCCACGACGAGAATGGCAAAACCCCTCTCGCCAAAGAGCTCGGCAAAAACTGGTACGTGCGCCTTCCGGATTCCGAGTGCGAGCATGGCATCGAGTTCATGGCTCCCCGCAAGCCCTTCTGGAACCTGATGCGCGACACCTGGGACGAAGTGTTCGCCGAAGCCGCCACCTTCGTGGAGAAGGGCGTGCCTGGCAAGAGCCGTTTCGGCGGCTTCATGGACCTTGAAGAGAAGTACACCTCCCGCAATCTTGGAGATTCCTCGGTGCGTGAGGCGGCCAAGCGCGAGATGAAGGAGCTGATCGAGGAATTCCGTGCTCGCTAGAGTCCAGTTCGTTTCAATCCTGATCGGGGCGGCTTTCCTGGCCGCCCCTTCTTTTGCTCACGATGGCGGTCACGGAAAAGCCATAGCCGGCAATGGACCCCGGGGCGGGCTTCTTGCGCCCGTGATAGCGGCGGGGGAGGCGGAGCTTGGAGAAAAAGCGAAAACCCTTGCTCTGCTGGAATGGAAGAAGAGCGGCTCACGCATCGAGATTTCCTTCCTGGATCAAAAGCGCAAACCGATACCGTTGGATGCGGCCGCCGAATTGAAGTGGATTCTTCTGAAGAAAGCCGGCGCAAAGGCCGAAGTGTTTTCCCGGAAAGGCTTCACGCAAAGCTTCGAGTCCCTGGAGCAGGTGAAGGCCGTGGAGGTGATTCTCCCTCGGGGGATGTTGGGTGCAGAAAAAACGGTGGCTTCGTTCCTTCTTCCCTGAGTTTCCTGGTTTTAAATAAAAATAATTTATAAATCTTTCACCCCGTTTAATGCTTCGCAGGTTGTGGGGCTTTGCGATATGGGGTAGAGTTCCATGATGCACGCGCTTCAATGCTGTGCAGTTCTATCAGGAATTCTTGGGGCCCATTAGATGAACCAACCGAAAACCTTAAGCACGGCGGCGGGCGCCTCCCCTTTGGTGGAGGACGTGAAGCCTACCCCCACAAAGCAGCGCTCTCAGACCGGAGTAGTGGAGCTCAAGCTTTCGGAAGATCAGGTTCTCAAGGCCGTGGGTGTGGTTTACGGGCTGGAGCACACCATCCGCGGCGAGGGTTACGAAGCCGTTCTTTTCCTCGATCAATATAACCAACGCATCAAGATCCTCCGCTACGAATCCACCAACTTTCACGCCATGATCATGAACGTGCGCTGGATCGCCGAGGTGAACGGTTTCGACAAGATTTTTTGCATGGCGCCTCGTGCCGACTGGCAGAAGTTTCTTCGCTACGGGTACGTATTGGAAGCGGTACTGAAATATTACCGGAATGGCGAAGACGCCTTCGTGATGAGCAAGTTCCGCTCCCAGGAACGCCTTACCTCTGGCAGCTTGATGGAGGAAACCCTCCTGATTGAAAAGATCATGGATGGGGAGCCGGAGGTGGAATCCCAGCCTTTGCCTGAGGGGGCCGTGGTGCGCCTCGCACGCAAAGAAGACGTGCCCCAGCTCATCTCTCTCTACCAGGATATCTTTGAAACCTATCCTTCCCCCCTGATCCACGAGCACTATTTCGAATCCATATTCCAAACGGAATCGGTCTTCGCTCTTTGCGAGCAAAAGGGCACGATTCTCTCCGCAGCCAGCGCCGAGCTGCATAAGGATTTCAAGGCAGCCGAGCTCACCGATTGCGCCACGAGAAAGCAGTTCCGGGGGAAGAGCCTGATGTCGCACATCCTCCGCTACCTCGAAAAGGAACTGGTGCGCCGAAATTATATCTGTTCCTTCACCATGGCCCGAGCCAGAAGCTTCGGTATGAATAACGTATTCTTCCGGCTAGGATATGAGTTCCACGGGAGGCTTGTGAATAACTGCGATATTTACGGCGCTTATGAGGATATGAATATCTGGGTGCGCGATCTGCGAACCCTGCCACAGGCGGAGCCCAGGAATGGCTAGGAGCGGACGGAGATCGCTGGTTTCGCTCCTTCTGGCCTCCTTCCTGATCTTTTTCTCCTCGCCATCCACGGTCCGCGCCCAGGAGGCTCCCCCTCTTCGAATCGGCGTAACCGGGGTTTACCCGCCTTTTAACTATTACAACTCCTCAGGCGAGCTGATTGGCTTCGATATCGATGTGTCCAATAAAGTTTGTGAGGAGCTGAAGCGTCCTTGCGAGTTCGTGATCCTGCAATGGGACGGCATTCTCGCCGCTCTGCTCGCGGGAAAAATCGATCTCATCATCGGAAGCATGGCGATCACTCCGGAAAGAGAAAAACAGGCGCTCTTTTCCGTTTCTTATTACGAATCCGGCGCGCAGATTTTTTCCCTGGACAAGGCGTTTGATCCGGCCAAACCGGGAGTGAAGATCGGGGTGGTGCTCGGCACCACCTATGAAACCGTGCTGAGGGAACGCTTCCCCAAGGCTGAGGTACGCACTTTCAAAACAGATCCGGAAGCACTCGAAGATGTGAAGGCGGGCCGCCTGGATGCGCTCGTTACGGACCGGCTCGTGGGCGCCTATATGATCAAAAGCTCAGGCACCTCCCTGGTTCCCGTGGGTGATCCTTTGTTCGAAGAGAGAATGGGTATTCCCGCCAGAAAGGAAGACGCCGTTCTCATCGCCCAGGTGGACGATGCCGTGATCAAGCTTCGCGCTTCTCCCGAATACGAGCAGCTCGCGAAAAATCATTTCGGGATCGAGATCAAAGAGGGGGGAAGCACTACCTTGAAGTGGAGCACCGCCCTGATGATTCTGCTCAAAGGCCTTTGGGCTACCGTCAAGGTGTCGGCGCTTGGGCTGGCTCTCGGCCTTCTATTGGCTGCCTTGTTGGCGGTTGTTTTGGAGAAAGCTCCTCCTCCCCTCGGCTGGCTGGCGAGAGTGTTCGCGGATTTCGTGCGCGCCACGCCTTTTATGGTGCAGCTCTTCACGGTTTATTTCGGTCTTCCCGCTCTCGGCCTCGTGATTCCGGCCTTCACCGCGGCCGTGCTCACGATCGCAGTGCATAGCTCGGCCTATCTGGCGGAAGTTTTCGTGGCCGGCTACCGCGGAATTCCCAAAGGCCAGCGCCTGGCTTCCTATCTGCTCGGCCTCAATCGCTGGCAAACGATGAGGCACGTGGTGTTTCCGCAGATGGTTCCCCTCATCGCGGCCCCCAGCCTCAATACCATCGTTTCCATGGTGAAGGATTCGGCGATCGTTTCCGTGATCAGCGTATATGAGCTTACCATGCAAACGCAGCAACTCATCGGCGCCACCTATCGCCCCTTCGAGCTCTATCTGGCGGCGGCATTTCTCTATGCCATGATCACCTATCCGCTTCTGATCTGGGGCCGGGCCTGGGCCGCGAAAGCAAGGCGATTCGAGGGGGCCTATGGCGGCTAAAGAACTACCCTGCAAAATCTCTGATCTTTCGGTGAGCCTGCGTGGCAAAGGCATTCTTCATGGCATCTCCTTTGAGCTCGGGCGGGGAGAGCCTTTTGCCATCGTGGGAAAGAGCGGCTCGGGCAAAACCACTCTTCTCTATGCGCTCACCGGTTTGCTCGAACCGGCCTCCGGCAGCGTAACTTACGGCGGCAAGCCGGTGCTCTCACTCGATCCTTCCGAAAGGGCGGGTGTGTATGGGCTGGTGTTTCAGGACTATCAGCTCTTTCCGCACCTTACCGCGATGGACAATCTCATGCTCGCACCCCGTCTGCGCAAGCTCGCCATCGGGGAGGAAAAAGCCGCCTCGTTGCTCGAAGAGCTCGGCCTCGGCGGCCTGGGTGGGCGTTATCCTTCCGAGCTGAGCGGTGGGCAGAAACAAAGGGTGGCGATCGCGAGGAGCCTGCTGCTCGAGCCCTCTTATCTTTTCCTTGATGAACCGAGTGCCGCGCTTGATGAGCGGAGCTCCGAGGATCTGGCAAAACTCTTGAAGAGACTCAACGAGAGAAGCCAGGTGGTGGCGGTAAGCCACGATCGGGCGTTCCTGGAACATCTCGCCGGCCGGGGAATCAGGATGGAGGAAGGAAAGATTGCGAAGCACGGAAGTTTGCGCGATCTTTTTAGTTAATGGGTAACTCCGTCCCTGTATTTTTTCATGCCAGCCAGGCCGAGCACCGGCCTCTCTACGAATGGGCCTTTGGCGAGAAATTCTCCCACCCGGAAACTTCCCACCGCATCGAAACGATTCTCGAGGCCATCCACGGATCCGGTTCCTTGTTCAGCGTTCAACCGCCGGAAAAAATCGCCATGGAGCGCATCTATAAGGTGCATGGCCGAAAACTCACCCGTCTGTATGAGGTGGCGGAGCGCGAGATCGCGGAAGGCCAGACTTTTTATCCCTCCGTGTTTCCGAGAGAGATTCTTCACCCGGGAAAAATGGGCCGCTTGGCGCATACAGGAGCTCACTGTTTTGATTCGGGCACGCCGCTTACCAGGGCCACCAGGGCGGCAGCGGAGTGGAGCGCCGCTTGCGCTCACAGTGCTTCGCTTCTCGTGGAGAGGGGAGAGCATCCGTTCGCCTATGCCCTCTGCCGCCCTCCCGGGCATCACGCCAGCCGCAAACATTTCGGCGGCTATTGCTATTATAACAATGCGGCCGTGGTGGCGAGCCGCTGGCGGGAAAAAGGAAAGGTGGCGATCGTGGATATCGATTTCCACCATGGCAATGGCACGCAGAGCATTTTCTATCAGGACCCTGAAGTGCTTTTCATTTCCATACATGGGGATCCCGATGCGTTCTATCCCTATTTTTCCGGCTTCTCGAAAGAAACGGGATATGGAAGGGGCAAGGGCTTCACGATCAACCTGCCGCTCCCCACGGGCACGGACGCGCAGGAGTATTTCAAAGTGCTCGATAGCAAGGTGATCCCTGCGATACAGGCTTTTGCTCCCTCCTACCTCGTGCTCTCCGCGGGTTTTGATACTTTCAAGGAAGATCCTATCGGGAAGTTCACTCTCGATACGCCGGATTTCGCCGATGTAGGAGGCCGCTTTGCTCGCCTCGGCCTCCCCACCGTGGTGCTGCAGGAAGGGGGATACTGCGTGGATAAGCTCGGCGTGAACGTGGTTTCCTTTCTCTCAGGCTACCAGGACGCCCTGAAGGCCCTGCCTTCCGCCTAGGGGAATCAGCCACTTAGGCCGCACTGCCTTTCCAGAATGCGAAAGCAAACCCCATAAAGTTCGAATGTTTAGCTTTGTGGAAACCGCTCGTGAAAGGGTAAATTTCCCTCCACAATTCCCGGAGGTTCCCATGAAAGCCGTTCTTGCTGCCCTTTCTCTTCTCGCCGTTTCCCCTTCTGCCTTCGCTGCCGAGCGCTGCCATAAGATCGGCGATAAGGTGGCTCTCTACGGCGCGATCGATGTGGTGCACTTTTTCCATGCCGGGAATGGAATGCATGTTTCCAGCCTTACGATTCATGCAGATCAGAAATTCTGCGTTGCCCCAGGCTTTCCCGAAGGCACTCAGTTTCGCAATTTTCAGCTCCTGAACGAAGGCGAAGAAGATCTTCCGCTGAAAGATGGAATGCTCGTGCGCATCGAAGGCGAATACGCCGGCTTCGGAGACACGGCCTGGTATTCGAGCTATCCGCTTCTTCGCAACGTAAAGATCGTGAAAGTATTCAAGCGCGATCCGAACGAAGTGCGCTGATCAGCCCATTCCCTTTTTGCGCCCGCTCTGGCTGAGATATACGCCGCCCACGATGGTGAGGTAGGCCAGCCATTCCAGCGGGTGCGGGCGATACCCTGCTAGAACAATATCTAATATCCCCGCGAACAAAATCGAAGTGCGGCTCAGAGCCGCCGCCACGGGAGTTTTTAGCTGCGAAAAGGAGAGCGTGAGCAGGAACTGGGCCGCAAGCCCCGCAACACTCGCGGCTACCAGAAAAGCCCAATCTGCGCCATTCGCTTCCTTCCAGGTCCAGCCGGGATAAATAGCAGCCAGCACCGCTCCCATGGTGCCGAAGCCGAAGACAATGAGCGAGATGGAATACTTCCGGGTGGCCGATCCGAGCGAGAGAAACGCTACCGCGCTTACCATTGCCCCGGATATACCCGTGCCCCAAACCCAGAGCGGAATGCGGGAGGCGTTGGGAATCCAAAGCAGACCACCGGCAAGCACGATCAGAATGATGCCGGTCAATTCGCGCGAGCTGAGGCGTTCCCGCAGAAAAGCCAGGGCGAAGAGCACCACGAAAAGCGGGCTGAAGGAGAAAAGGAAGTTGGCATTGGCGCTCACTGTGCCCTGAAGGGTGTGGTAGTAGAGGAAGAGGCCCGTGGATCCCGCAATGGCGCGCAGCCAAAGCATGGCGGCATCCTGACGGAAATATTTATCGAGTTCCCTCCAGCAAAAGGGCAGCACGCCCGCCATGGTGATCACGCCCCGCACGAAGGCGAGCTGCTCCACAGGGTGAGAGCGCGGGTTCCAATGCACGAGGTAGCTCATCAGGCCGAAAGAGGCCGCGGAGAACACTCCCCACAGCAGCCCCTTTCCTGCGCTCATGGGCAGCTCCTTATTCCACGCTTATGATTTCGAATTCTTTGGGCTGGCCGGCGCGCTGGAAGGTGAAGGTTTCGCCTTCGGTTTTTCCCAGGAGAGCCGCACCGAGAGGGGAAGAGTAGGTAACCACGGAGATCTTTTCTTTTCCCTGAACTACCGATAAGCCGGCACCTACGGGAAGCACGAAATGCTTTTGCGTGCTTCCCTCGCAGTCCACGGTAACCAGGGCGCCCCCCTGTATGGGGGTATCCGAGGTGAATTCCTTCATGGGCAATTCGCGCAGAAGCTTGATCCCGTGTTCAACCTCACTCACACGTGCGGCTTGGCCGCGAGCGAGGAAAGAGGCTTCGAGGGCGCGGGTATCGAACTGGTTTTCCGGGCGATTCTCATCCGCTGTGGCGGCCTCGTTGGTGGAATTGTACGCTGCCTGGGCGCGGCCTAGCTCTTCTTCCAGCAGCGCGATCACGGATTGCAAGAGTCCTTGTTTGAGTGCTTGCTTGGTCATAAATCAGGTTTCAGCGCTTTTGCGGGCTTTGCTCAGCTTGGCCTCGGTGCGGGAACCCACGGCGGGGCCTTCTGCCTTTGCTGCCTTGGCTTTTTTTGCGCCTTTCGGAGCCGCCTTCTTTTTTGCCGCTTTTGTTGCAGCCTTCGGGGCTTTCTTGGCGGCAGCTTTTTTGGGAGCCTTTTTCGGATTCAGAGCTTCCTTTTCCGCGAGGAGCTTCAGCGCTTCTTCCATTGTCACTTCTTCCGCTTTTTTCTCTTTCGGAATCGTGGCGTTAGTTTTTTCGTGCTTCACGTAGAGGCCGTAGGGGCCTTCCAGGATCTCCACGGGGCTCTTGGTTTCCGGATGTTCGCCAAGAGCGCGAACCACGGCCGAGCGGCGTCCGCGGCCCTTAGGCTGCGCAAAAAGCTCGAGCGCGCGGGTGAGGTCCACATCGAGCACGCTGTCGTCTTTTTTCAGCGAGCGGTAATCTTTTTCGTGCACCACATAGGGGCCGAAGCGGCCCACGGAGGCGCGGATCTCTTTCCCTGTGTCGGGATGCATTCCCACGAGGCGTGGCAGCTCAAGAATGCGCAAAGCGAGCTTCTCATCGATCGAATTGGGATCAATGCCTTTGGGCACGCTCACGCGCTTGAGCTTGGTTTTCTCGTCGGGCGGAAGATCGCCGAGCTGGATATAGGGGCCGTAGGAGCCGGTTTTCAGGAAGATCGGCAGCTTGGTAACAGGATCGGTGCCGAGAGAGGTAGCGCCCTTCTTCACCTGCTCCACGAGGCTCTTCACGCTATCGGGATTCAGATCGGATGGGGCAAGGCCTTCGGGCAGCGAAGCCTTCACTGGCTCGCTGGAATCCGGATCATTGTAGATGAAATAGGCTCCGTACTTACCCACGAAGATATTGAGATTCTTGAGGTGGTCGAAGTGAAGGGAGCGCGCCTCTTCCGGCACGATCTTTTTGTCTTCCTGTGCCACCTTCTGCTCGAGGCCGTTTTTGCCGAGATAGAATTCTTTGAGATAGGGCAGGTAGTTGATTTTGCCTTCGGCGATCTCGTCGAGCTTCTCTTCCATATTGGAAGTGAATTTGGTGTCCACGAGATCGGGGAAGTGCTTGCGCATCAGCTCGGTAACCACGAAGCCGGTGAAGGTGGGCACGAGGGCATTGTTCTGCCGGAGAGCATAGCCGCGGTCGAGAATGGTGCTCACGATGCTGGCATAGGTGCTGGGGCGGCCCACGCCTTCTTTTTCGAGGAACTGGATCAGCGCGGCTTCCGAATAGCGGGAAGGCGGCTTGGTTTCGTGCTCCGTAACCTCGCTCTTCATATGCTTCACGGTATCGCCTACTTTGAAATCGGGCAGGAAGCGCTCGCGTTCCAGCAGCGCCTGCTCTGGATCGTCGTGGCCTTCCACATAGGCGCGGAGGAAGCCGGGGAAAAGGATCTTCATGCCGGAAGCCTGGAAACGGGCCGCGCCTTTGGAGGTTTTCACTTCCACGGAGGCGGAAACTTGCAGCTGCTTCGAATCCGCCATCTGCGTGGCGATCGTGCGCATCCAGATCATCTCATAGAGCGCGAGCTCTTTGCCGCCGAGGCCCATCTCCTGAGGAGGAGTGAAATCGAGGGAAGGGCGGATCGCCTCGTGGGCTTCCTGCGCGCCTTTGGCTTTCGAGGTATAGCGGCGGGGAGCTTCAGAGAGGTATTCGTTGCCGTAGAGTTTCTTCACCAAACCGCGCGCGCCGTTGATGGCGCTTTCCGAGAGGTTCACGGAATCGGTACGCATATAGGTGATGAAGCCGCGTTCGTATAAAGTTTGCGCGATCCGCATCGTATCACGGGCGGAGAGGCCAAGCTTGCGGTTGGATTCCTGCTGCAGCGTGGAGGTGATGAAGGGAGGAGCTGGCTTTCGGTTCACCGGCTTCTCATCGATCTCGGTGATCTTCCATTCGCCCTTTTGCGCTTCTTCGAGAAGAGATTTGGCGGCAGCTTCGTCAAGAAGGATGATATTGCCTTCTTTGTTCTGCACGAGCTGGCCGGTTTTCTCGTCGAAATCCTTGCCCACGGCGATCCGTTTTTCACCCAGGCCCATAAGCTTGGCATCAAAGGGATCTTCGCCCTTGCGAAGCTCGGCGGCGATGCCCCAGTACTTGGCCATCACAAAGCTCATTCGTTCGCGCTCGAGATCTACCAGGGCTTTCAGCGCCACGCTCTGCACGCGGCCGGCGCTCAGGCCGAAAGCGATTTTTTTCCAGATGAGAGGCGAAACCGTATAGCCCACGAGGCGATCGAGGATGCGGCGGGTTTCCTGGGCTCGCACAAGCTTATCATCGAGATCGCGGGGGTTCTCGAGGGCTTCCTTGATCGCGGAATTGGTGATCTCGTGGAACACCATGCGCTTGGTGGGGATTTTGGGCTTCAGCACCTCGAGCAGGTGCCAGGAAATGCTTTCTCCTTCGCGGTCTTCGTCAGTCGCGAGATAGAGCATATCAGCCTCTTTGAGGGCCTTGCGGATCTCGGTGAGGGTTTTGTGCTTTTGGGGCGGTATTATATAGAGAGGGCGGAAATCATGGGCCACATCGATGCCCACCCGGCTCCACTTCTCTTTTTTTACTTCGTCGGGGATCTCGCTGGCTTTACCGGGGAGATCACGCACGTGGCCATTGCAGGCCAGAACCGTAAAATCTTTCCCTAGGAATTTCTTGATGGTTTTCGCCTTCGTGGGCGACTCAACGATGATGAGAGCGTTTTGTTTCACTGTTTCTGTTTTCTCAGCTTTGATCCAAATTCCTAACGCTTTTAGTTCAAAGCCAGGCTCAAAATCGACCCCAATAGTTTGGGATGGGTTTTGAGTCTGGCTATAAGCACAATTCCCCGATCTGAAAGGGATTGCAAGAATTGTTTTTGGCGGGAATTCTTCCCGCAGCGCAACAAATTACTGATTCCAAAAAATTTTCAGCGCTTTACTCGGTTTCCACCACCATGCCACGCGCTAGCGCGTCTTCCCGCGAAAAGGGAAGTTGGGTTTTGTCGTTGATGATGGCGAACTTGAATTCAGTTCCGGAAATATTCGCTCCGCTCAGATCGGCATCGCGCAGGTTGGCGCCTTTGAGATTCGCCTTCGAGAGATTCGTTCCTGCGAGATTGCTTTTATAAAGATAGGCGTAAGAGAGATTGGAGCCGGAAAGATCGGCATGGTGAAGGTTGGTTTTGAAAAGATCGGTGCGAGCCAGGTTGATGTTTCTCAGTTTCAGGCGGCTGAGGTTGGTGCAGGCAAGATTGGTGCAATCTTTGTTCACCCAGGTGGGGAGTCCGTTTTTCTGGCGACCGGTGATCAGTGTGATAATGGGCAGCATGGTTTCCTTTAATAGAGGCTTGGAAAGAAAGGCTTCCAGCCAATATAAGGCAGGGCCATGGCTTTGAAAAGAGGGGACGAAGTAGCGCCTTGCGTGTGTGCCCTCTAGGTTGGCGTGCGAGGGGCTTCCGGGATCCCCTGCGCCTTAAAGAAGGATCCCGAAAGCCCTATCCCGCGTTGCCTTATGTGTTCTCTTGTCTCCTATGTGGTTCCGGATTTGCCTCTTATGGAGGGAGAGAGGCTCGTCCATGAATCAACACTACAGGCCCGCGATGAAAGCGGGATGAAAACAGAATTAAATGTTTTTTATATGGCGATTCCTGAAAAATCAGGGGTTTGTGTATTTCACCACGGTTTGCTCGATGGATCCGAAGACCGTTTTGCCTTCTTCATCCAGCATCTCGATCTTCACTTTGTCGCCGAACTTCATGAAAGGAGTTTGCGGCTTGCCGTGATCGATCGTTTCCACCATGCGGATCTCCTGCAGGCAGGAATACCCGGCAGTGCGGTCGCGGTTCGAGATCGTGCCTGATCCAAGGATCGAGCCCGCGCACATATTTCGGGTGCGGGCGCAATGAGCGAGCAGTTCCGGAAAAGAGAACTGCATATCCGTGCCGCAATTGGGCTGGCCGAACAGTTTGGCGTTGTAATGAGTGCGAAGAGGAAGATGCACCTTGCCACCCTTCCAGGCGGGCCCGAGCTCATCGGGGGTTACCGCCACGGGAGAGAAGGCGGAAGCGGGTTTGCTCTGGAAAAAGCCGAAGCCTTTGGCCAGCTCTGTGGGGATGAGGCCGCGCAGGCTCACGTCGTTCACGAGCATCAGCAGCTTGATGTGTTTTTCCGCGGCGGAAGCGCTCACGCCCATGGGCACATCGTCGGTGATCACGGCCACTTCAGCCTCAAAATCAATGCCCCATTCCTCCGAGGCGAGGAGGATATTGTCCCGGGGAGCGAGGAAGGCATCCGAACAGCCCTGGTACATGAGAGGGTCTTTCAGAAACTCGGGTGGCATTTCGGCGCCCCGGGCTTTGCGCACAAGCTCCACATGGTTGAGGTAGGCGGAGCCATCGGCCCACTGATAGGCGCGGGGCAGGGGAGAGTGCAGCTGCGCCATATCGAGAGGGAAGGAGCCACCGGCTTTTCCCTGGTTCAGGTTTTCGTAAACTCTTTCGAGGCGGGGGGCGAGATCCGCCCAGTTATCCAAGGCATGCTGCAGGGTGGGAGCGATATCAGGCACCTTCACGGCAAATTGGAGCGCCTTGTCTACCACTACCAGGCTACCGTCGCGCGCATGTTTCAATGAAGCTAGTTTCATCTGCTTTCCCCCTATTTGTTAGACATCCGTAACACAGCCTCTTTTCCTTAGCCAAGCTTCGGGGTTCGCAGGTAAAACCTAGGCGCCCCCCCGGAACCTATTCTTTTTAGGAACCCATTATGATGATCCGTATCAAATTCCTTTTTTCCGTTCTTGCGCTCACTCTTCCTGCCTTTCCCGCCTCCGCCGCTTTCGAGTCGAACGGATTCGAGCTCGTATACACCGCTCCGGTGGAAACCAAACTCGAAAATCCTGATCTACGCAATCCCACGGAAGTTTGGGTGGAGATGATTGAGGGAGCCAAGAAAACGATCGAGTTCGAGGAAATGTATGCCATTTCCAAAGAGGGCGAACCTTTGGAAATGGTGATGGCCGCTATCGAAGCGGCTGGCAAGAGAGGGGTGAAGATCCGCTTTCTCGTGGAGCAGAAGATGATGCGAGCATCCAGCTCCGAAACTCTGCTCAAGCTGCAACTCATGGATGGCGTTACCTTTCGCATCCTCGATTTTTCCAAGGGCGGCACCGATGGCATTCAGCACTCGAAGTTTTTCGTGGTGGACGGGAAAACCGCGTACCTGGGGTCCCAGAATTTCGACTGGAGATCGCTGAAGCATATTCACGAGACCGGCCTGCGCATTACGGATCCCAAGATCGTAGGCCCCATGCGCGCGATTTTCGAGCGGGACTGGAAACTCTCCGATCCGAAGACCAAGCTTTCCAAAACGCCACCTAAAGCCGGCTCTTCCCGCAAAATCTCCGATAAAGAAAAGGCTTACCTTGTAGCCAGCCCACCGGGCCTTCTGCCCAAGGGAATTGCCCAGAGTGAGCACGAGCTGGTGCGCTTGATCGGCGAAGCAAAAAATGAAATCCGCGTGCAGCTCCTCGATTACTATCCCACCTACCGGGACAAAAAAACTTACTACCCGCCCATCGATACAGCTCTCCGTGCGGCAGCTGTGCGAGGAGTGAAGGTGAAGCTCTTGGTTTCTCACTGGAACCAGGACAAGCCGGCCGTGGATTATCTCAAGAGCCTGGTGTTTATCCCCAACTTTGAAGTGAAGATCGCCACCATTCCAGAAGCCAAGGAAGGAAAAATTCCTTTCGCCCGCGTAACCCACTCCAAAACGATGGCAATCGACGGAAATGTGGCCTGGATCGGCACCTCCAATTGGTCCGGAGGATATCTTGATCGCCTTCGCAATCTGGAAGTGGTGTTGCGAGACGAGAAAATGGCCAAAAGGATTTCGGAGCTCCATGAGCAGCTGTGGGATTCTGACTATTCTGCCAAAGTGGATCCCGCGAAGGATTATCCGAAGCCGAGCAAAGGTGAGTAACGCTTGCGCCGCAGCCTGAAGGCAGTTCTTGTAGTTCTCGGTTCCCTTTCGCTGATGGAGGGGGCGGCACGGCTAGGCACGCCTTTGCTGGAAGCCCGCATTCCTTCTTTTTATTACCGCAAGGTGATGGGGGCGCTCCTGAAATCAGATCCAGTTTTTGTGTGGACGGGCAGGCCCGGAGCCGAAGCTCTGATCGAGAATCCGCTGGGCGAAAAAGTGGCTTACAGGATCAATCAGAACGGATGGAGGGGAAGGGAATTCACTCCTCTTGCCCGGCCGGCGAATGCACTTCTTTTAGGTGATTCCTTCACCTTCGGTATCGGGGTTCAGGAAAAAGATCGCTATGGCGAAAGGCTGGAAGGCAAGATCAGCGGCCTGAACGTTTGGAGCTTTGCGCATATGGGCTATGCTCCCGATCAATACGCCCTGCTGGGGCTGCGCTGGATCACCGCTTTTCCCTGGGCTTTCGTGGCCATTCAGCTTTCCAATAATGATGTGCAAGACGTGGCCGGGCATATCTGGGGAAGAGTGGGAGGATCGGGCCTGCCTGCCACCCTTTCTCCCCCTCGATCGTATGCGTTTTTCTCCGGCGTTTCGCGAGCCTGGGATCTGGTGATGAGCTTTCTGGTGAGCGGCAGGCTGCGAGAGGAGCAGGCCAGGGAAGGGCTGGATCGTTTGCTTTTCTCTCTGGAGAAAACACTTCAGCTTGCCAATGAAAGGGCGATTCCTGTGGTTCTTCTTCAGGCCAGCGATTGGGGCGAATGGGCCTACGGCAAAAAGATCGCTGAAGATTATCGGGCCGGTGTGGCCCTTTTGGCGTCGAAATACGGGGCGGAGCTGATCGAGGCAGGGAAGGATTTTAAATCAGAGCTGTTACCCAAGCCGGATCTGCATTGGACTTCCGCCACCCATGAGCGAGTGGCGGAAGCGATTTATAGCCGAATCAAATCTCTGCCAGCATTTCAGCCGGCCAAGAAGTTGAAACGATCCAGGTGATTGAAGGGGCACCGGCCCTCGCTTAGATCAGCAATCCTTCCGGCAGCAGCTTGCCGGTGCGGAATCGATCCGCGCTCATGCCGCTCAGATCGATGGTTTGGAATTTTCCTGTGTGCATCAGCTCGGCGAGCCCGCGGCCCGCGGCATAGCTCTGCATCGCGCCCCGGCCGGAATAGCCGTGGTTTTCGAAAACGTTGGAGAAGCCTTCCACTTTTCCGAGCACGCCCATCTGATCCGGGCTCACTTCATAGAGGCCGGCCCAGCCGGTGAGGTGCTTTAGCTCCTCAAACTTTGTGCTGCGGTTGTAGAGCGGCATCCAGATCTTTTCCTGGAAGAAGCTTTCGCCGTCGTAGTTCAGGTTGAAGCCCGGTTTTTCTTCGTGGTCGGCATAGCCGCCGAGAATATTGGTGGCTTCCGGGTGAAAATAAACGCCGGAGGGATCGATCATCATGCCGTAGTGGCTCAGATCGAAGCCGCGCACGTCGAAGATCGAAACTTGGCGGCGGAGAGCGTATACGGGGGTTTCATAGCCAATCAGCTTGGCGAGGCGAGAGGCCCAGGGGCCAGCGGCGTTCACGATCTTTTTCCCCGTTACCGTTACGGTTTGCCCCGACATTTTCTGCGGCACCGAAGGATCGCTTTCGTAAAAATCTTTAAGCTCGGTTTCATTTTTGGGCGGAATCAGCTCGCAAGTTACTTCCACGTGATCGGCCTTGGGAAGGCTCACGGCTTTTACGCGATGGCCTTCGAGAAATTCCACGCCAAGTTTGCGGGCTTCGTCTCGCAGGTGGTTCTTCAGAAGATTCGGATTGAAGAGGCCATCGAGGCTGGAAAATGTGGCCCCGGCAAGATCATCCACTTTGTCGATAAAGGGGGCATGTTCCTGCAAGCGCTGCACGCTCCAAACTTCTGCGCCGATGCCGTGCTTATCCTGCAGAAACTTCACGCGCTTCTGGGCGCGATCCCAGGAGTCGGGTTGGCACATCCAGAGATAGCCACAGGCGCGGTAGCCGGTTAGCTCGGGATTTTTGGCGTAAAAATCGATAGAGGCCCGGGCAAGCTGCACGTTGATGTCCTGATCCCAGGTGGCGCGTGCGCCTCCAGCGTTGAGCTCGGAGGAGGAGAGGCGGCCCGCGAGATCGGCATCGATCACGGCAATGCTGCCCGCGGCGCCGAGGTTGGCTAGGTGATAGGCAGTGCTGGAGCCCATAAGGCCGGCGCCGATGATCAGAGTGTCGAACTCACGAGTGTTGGCCATGGGGAGTATTTACCCCGGAAAACGGGCGGAGGGAAAAAGAAAAGCGGGGGGAAAGAACGGGCTTAAGGCGGAAAAGCTTACTTCTGCTGCTCTTCCGTAACGATCTTATAGTGCCCGTTCCGCTCCTGGATATAGAGGTTCTTCTGGGATACCCCGCTATAGGCCGGCTTTCCGTTCGGGAAGGTGCTTTCATAGTGCTGGGTGAAGGTGATGAGGTCGTACTTCTCGTGGAAGAAGTACTTCACATCGGAGGCGGTCACCTTGATCGTGTCGTAGGTTTTGTTGAGGTTCGCTTTGTACTTGGCGAACTCGTTGCGGTTACGGCCGGCGGCTTGCGGGATGTATTCGTCGGCATAGCTTTCAATATAGGCCGCAAGATCTTTATTGCTCCAGGCGTTGAGCCAGTTCTGGAAAAATTCCTTGGCTTTGGCCAGGCGGGGCGCGGTTTTCACCGCTTCGAAGTCCCGCGTGATGATGATCTTGGTGTTCTTGATCTTCACGTTCTCGGCCACTTCGGCCACGTTTTCGTTGTCGGTAACCACGCAGCCGAGGGAATCGAAGGGGCGCTCGAGGCGGGAAGGATCGTCGGTGCCGTGGAGCAGGATCTGGTTGCCGGTCTTGCGGCCGTGGTTGTCCATGGAATTGGGATAGCTGATGTAGAGAGCGAGAGGGCCGAACTTTTTCTGCGTGGGGATCTTTTGATAGAGGAATTCGTAGATCCCTTCGGGGGTTTTTTCGTCGCCTTCCCAGAGCTTGTCGCCATTGCTTTTGCCAAAAGTGGCTCTGTAGGTTTTGAGCACCTGGTAGGAGCCTTCGCCGTAGTTCGCGAGGTGAATCTTGTTCGTTTTCTTGTCCACGAACACGATGGGATCCGTGAGTCCTGTGATGATGGATTGGGCTTCTGCTTTTGGGCACGAAAATGAAGTGAGGGCGAGCCCCAGGGAAAGAGCTAAGGCTTTGATTTTTTTCATCTATGTTCAGATTAGGAAAGGGGGGAGCTTTTGTCAAACCTGGAGGGCTGAGGTAGGTTCATGGGGAATGAGAAAAAGTAGGCTACTTTTGATGGCGGCGGTATTGAGCGCCGGGTTAGCGCTCGGTAGCGTGAAAAAGGCGCGTGGCTTGGAGAGCCCTGATTTCAAGGTGTTCTATACGGCGGCCCGCCACGCGCTGGTAGATCCCGAGAATATTTATCGCATAAGCCCGGACCGTTACCTGTATCCGCCATCCACCGCACTCCTGTTAACGCCCTTCGCCTTTTCGGATTTTTATCCCTTGCACCAATGGAGCTGGCACACGCTTCTGGCTGTGATTCTTTTTGCTTTGTCGTCGATATCGGGAGCAGCTCTAGCCGCGATGGCGGTGCTCACCCGCTATCTGGCGATCACCTTCAACTATGGGCAGATCAATCTCGTGGTGATCGGGCTGATGGCTTTCGCGGGTTATAGTGGGATGCGTGGGAGGTGGATGGGTGGTGGAGTGTTATGGGCTCTCGCTTCGGGATTGAAAGTATACCCTTTTGCCTTCGGGCCTGTGTTTTTAACGCGCGCACGCTGGAAAGCCTGGGCGGGTGCCTTGCTTCTGGCGGCACTTTTTGCTCTTGCTCCGTTTGTAATTTTCGGGCCTGCATTGGGCGCTCAGCTTTACAGGGAATTTTTAGTGGCTCTTGGCAATAAAGGCTTGCCGCTTCATTCCCATAACCAGAGCATCTCGGCCTTTCTGCAGAGAGTGTTCAGCAATCAGGAATTTTATCTCCATGCCGTGGGGCCGATGCGCTGGGGCGTGCTCGATCTGAGCCCTTCGCTGCTGAGGGGGATTGCCGTGGTGATCGGTGCCTCCCTTGCTCTTGCCTCCTGGCTTCGGGCCTGGAAAAGAGGGTTGGATCCGGCTTCGGCTCTTTCCGCCGGGGCTTTCTCGATCCTCTTTCTCTCCCATATCGTGTGGAAAGATTATCTTCTGCTTCTCTATTTTCCGCTACGTGAGCTGTTTGCCTCTCTGGGCAAGAAGCAAGCTTGGGCGCTCGGCATCGGAATCGTGCTTCTGATCACCTCTTCCTCCCCCGATCTCGTGGGGGCACCCTTGGCCACCCGGATGGACGCCGCCAGTATTCATTTGTGGGCGGCTGGGCTAGTATGGGCGGTGTGGTGGAAAAAATGAGCCGGGAAAAACTTCCTCTTACCGCTCTCATTATCGCGCGCAATGAAGAGGCCCTGATCGGGCGCTGCGTGCGCTCGGCCTGGTTTTGCGAGGAGATCGTGGTGGTGGACGCCATGAGCACGGATCGCACCGCCGAGATTGCTGCGGGCGCGGGAGCCCGGGTGGAGAAGCGGGCGTGGACCGGCTTTGGCGACCAAAGAAACTTTTCGCTTTCCCAGGCCAAGCACGATTGGGTGCTGGTGCTTGATGCCGACGAAGCCACCACTCCCGGGCTCGAGGATTGGCTCCGCAATTTCTTCGCCGCCGGGCGCGAGAAACAAAACCAGTTCGGATTCAAGATCCGCCGCGCGGAATATTTCTTGGGCCAGCAGATCCACGGCGCCTGCTGGAATCCGAGCTTTCAGGATCGCTTCTTCCGCCGCGATAAGGCCAAATACGTGGGCGTGATCCACGAATATCCCGTGGCAGAAGGCGGGTTCGTGCGCGCGCCTGACTCCGCCTATATCGAGCACAATCCGAACGTGACCGTGGAGAGCTTCTTCGACAAAATGAACCGCTACACCACGATCGAAGCGCGCGATCGGTTTGAATCCGGGCAGCGCACGAATATCCCGCATCTCTGCGTGGTTTTTTTCAGCACCTTCCTGAAGAATTTTTTCTACTACAAGGCTTACCAGGACGGGGTGCACGGCTTCGTGATCTCGATGATGGAAGCGGTTTCCCGAACCGTGCGCCACATCAAGCTCTGGCAAATTCAGAGATTGCACGCTGAGGGGCGGGCTTCTTCTTTGCCTGATCCACGAGCCGCCATGGAGCTCGCAGCTTCGCAGAACCGTAAGCTCGAAGCGGTGGATAAGGTGTGACTCCTCCGTTGCGCATCCTTCTGGCCAAGCGAAGAGCCCTTGGCGATACCATGCTGATGAGCGGAACTTTTGAGCTGCTGCGATCGGCTTGTCCCGCTGCAGAGTTCTATGCCCTTGTTCCCGCGGCCTTTGCCGGAGCGCTGGAGGGAAATCCCGCGATCAAAAAGGTGTTCACCTACGAGAGCGGATTTTTTTCTCTGGCCCGCTCGATACGCTCCCTCCATCTCGATCATTTCGTGCAGCTGCATGCCTCTCCCAGCCAGCGCTGGCTGGCTCGCTTCTCGGGTGCAGGGAAGGTGCATTGGTCGGTGCAGAATAATGAAACAGAAAAGGCGTATGGAAAGCACCCGAACGCCCTGGAGTGGGACGCCTTCTTTCTGCGATCTGTTTTTGGCGACAGCATTGCGATTCCAGCTCCGGTGCCCAGGATTCATCTCACCGCTACGGAGCTTGCCGAGGGACGGGATTACTGGAAACGATTGGGCGCTGTGCCCGAGAAGGTGGTGTTTTTCGGGCTCGGAGCTTCCAGGCCCACGAAGCGCTGGCCGCCGGCGCATTTTGCCCGTCTGGCGGAATTGCTCCGCGACCGCTTAGAGCTCACTCCGGCTTTTATCACCGGGCCCGGAGAGGAAGAGGAAGCTTTCACCGCGCAGGTGCTCGATCAGATGCGGGCGCGAGGCCTTCGCTCTATGGGGAGCCAGGGCAAGGGAGACTTTTTTCATGGCACGGGATTATCCGTGAGGCGTCTGGCTGCCGTGCTCTCCGCAGTGCGATGCTATGTGGGAAATGATTCCGGCCCCAAGCATCTCGCGGTGGCCGCGGGCATTCCCACCTTCACTTTTTATGGCCCGGAGGATCCGGAGGAATGGCATCCCTATCCGAAGGCCGCGCATCCGGTGTTCTTTCAGCCCGGTCTCGATTGCCGCAGGGAAGACGGAGGCCGCTGGTGCGGGCTGCAGGAGTGCGACCTTCGGGGTGGGGATAGGCACCGCTGTATGGTGGGGATCGATCCTTTGGATGTATTGACGGCGCTACGTAAAGATTTGGGTCTATAAAATCCTATAGATATTAATTGGTTAATAACTGGCCCCCTTGCCTGTTGATGAACCCAAGCTAAGAGCCTGGGAGAGCTGGTCTTTTCCAGCTTCACCCGAAAAACTCCATCACAGCCGCTACAGCCCGTTAATTTCGAAAGAGAATTCACTAAGCCGTCAACAGGCAAGGGGGCCAGCTAGAATTGGTTACGGACCCAATTCCCCGACTTAAATGGTCTTGTAATTGGGATTGCTCTGCCATAGTATGCGCCACCCCTGGAAATGATCCTTTTGGAGTTTCCTATGTCGATCGCCGTGATCTTACTTTCGGTTCTTCTTCCCTCCAGCCTCCAGGCGGCCCAGCCAGTTTTTATTCCTGCCGCCAAAAGCCCTGATCATTGCGAGACCGCCGTAAAAGCGATCGCCGGTGAGTGGACCCAGTGCAAGGTGCAGAACCTGAAGAGCGATTCCACCGAAGCCCGCCCGGCCGTGGATCTAGAGGAACTAGAAAAAGCTCTCGCCGCCAAACCCATCGTGATCCAGGCCAAGGTGAACGCCCAATTGAAGATCGGCAACAAAACCTTCCAGCAGAAAACGGCCTCTCTCGTTCTCCCGGAGCTATCTTCCGGAGAGGTGATCTGGTTCGGCCGCGATAATTTCGCCGCCCCCAAGAACGATCTCACCAAGAAAAACGGCTTTCATGTAGACCATAAGCTGAAAGAGCTCAGCTGCGTGGCCGACGGCACCGCCTATCGCTACCAGGGCGTGGAGAAGGCCGACGGCTCGAGGAAGTTCGTGGCTCTCTACAAGGGGGTGCGTGACGGCAAGCCTCTTCTCTACGTGGCTGGCAATACGCACAATGGGATGACTCAGTTCGCCCTTCTCTGCGAAAGCTTCCGCGCCAAGCCTTGAAGCAGGCGGAAAGCCCTGGCCCGCGCGGCCAAATCCCCCTAAAATCCCGGAATGCAGCCCAGGATTTCCGGCTTCACCTTCGTGCGAAATGGCGTGCGTTTCGATTATCCCTTCGAGGAATCGATGCGCTCGCTTTTGCCGCTCGTGGATGAGCTGGTAGTGGTGGTGGGGAAAGGCAGCGACGAAACGCTCGAGCGGGTGAAGGCCCTGGCCGCCTCTGATCCCAAGCTGAAAGTGCAAGAGAGCGTTTGGGACGATTCCCTCCGCAAGGACGGCGCCATTCTCGCGCAGCAAACCGATCTCGCGATTTCCTATTGCACGGGCGACTGGGGCCTCTACCTGCAGGCCGATGAGGTGATGCACGAGGAGGATTACGCAAAAGTCCGCGCAGCCATCAAAGCCGCACACGCGCGGCCCGAAGTGGAAGGGCTGCTCTTCGACTACGTGCACTTCTACGGCGATTTTTTCGTGGTGAACCGCTCCCCTTCGGCCTATCGCCACGAGATCCGCGCCATTCGCCTGAAGCAGGGCGTGGTTTCCTGGAGGGACGCCCAGGGCTTCCGCAAGAGGATCGCCCATGGAGATCACGATCATTTCGAAAAGCTGAGAGTGATTCGCACAGGCGCGAAGATCTACCACTACGGCTGGGTGAGGCCGCCCGAGGTGATGAAGGAAAAAACCGTGGCGATGGACAAGCTCTACCACGCGGATGGAGACAAGGGCACCGGAGACAATTACCTCTACAAGCGCATCTACGGCCTCGAGCGTTTCCTCGATTCCCATCCTGCCGTAATGAAGGAGAGGGTGGAGGCGAAGAGATGGAAAGTGGATTTTATGAGCTTCCCGCTCAGCTGGGAGTGGAAAGACGGCCGTAAGGTGATCGCGCGCTGGATCGAGCGCACCACGGGCTGGTTGCCGTTCCAGTACCGGAACTATGAGGTGGTGGATTGATGCGATTGCCGGTGGCGTTTCTGCTGTTTCTCGCGCTCCCTGCCGCCGAAGCCAAGCGAGCGCCTGACGTTTTGACGGTAAACGCGGCCTCCGGGCCCGCTCCTCTTGTGGTGAAAGTCAGCGGCCCGAATATCCTCCGGCAGAAAGCCACCGAATGCGTGAGCACCTTTGGCAGCTATGGATTTTCCGTGGACTGGGGCGACGGTTCGAGTGCGCAACCCAAGGAGGGCAAATGCCTCGAGGAACTGGAGTTGCATATCCTGCTCCTTTATGGCGACCTCTCT
>CAZTCD010000048.1:0-31169 GCA_964612065.1 uncultured Bdellovibrionales bacterium
GAGCTGGGCCACCCCATCGACATTTACTACAACTACTCCCACTGGAGGACAGGCGATGCCTATCAAGAACCCTGAGATCCATGCCGAACTGCACGCCCGTTCCCTGCGGGTGACCCCGGGCGGAGTGCATTCTCCCGTGCGCTCGTTCAAAAACCTCGGCATCGGCCCGCTCTATTTCAAAAGCGCGCAAGGCGCCTATCTCGAAGACGTAACCGGCAACCGCTATATCGACTTCTGCCAGAGCTTTGGCCCCCTGATCCTCGGCCACCGCGATGCGGATGTGCAAAAGGCCGTGCTCGAGATGGTGAACACCGCCTGGACCTTCGGCGCCCCGGAGCCTTATTCGCTCGAGCTGGCGGAATGGATCACCTCGAATGTTCCGTGGGCGGAAAAGGTTCGCTTTGTGTCGAGCGGTACCGAAGCCGTGATGAGCGCCCTCCGCGTGGCGCGAGCCTTCACCAAGCGCGAGAAGGTGCTGAAGTTCGACGGCTGCTTCCACGGCCATTCCGATCAGCTCCTCGTGCAGGCAGGCTCGGGCCTCGCTGGCGAGGCTGAAACTACTTCCGCCGGAATCGCTCCTTCCACCGCCGCGCAGACGCTTGTGTGCCCCCTCGACGACGAAGCCGCCCTCAAGGCCGTGTTTGAAGCCCATGGCGATGAGATCGCCTGCGTGGTGATCGAGCCGCTTCCGGCCAACAACGGCCTTCTGCCCCAGCGCCGGGATTTCCTGGAAACGGTAGCCGTCCTCGCCCGTGCGAATGGCGCCCTGGTTTTCTTCGACGAAGTGATTTCGGGCTTCCGCGTGGCCATGGGCGGGATGACGGAACTCACCGGCATCGTACCCGATCTTGTTACCTACGGGAAAATTCTGGGCGGCGGATTCCCCGTGGGCTGCTACGGTGGCCGCGCCGATCTCATGGACCTCGTGGCGCCCGCAGGCCCTGTGTACCAGGCAGGCACGCTGAGCGCGAACCCGGTGGGCATGCGCGCCGGACTCGCTACTCTTCAGAAATGTGCGAAGCTCAATATCTGGGCCGAGCTCGAGGAACGCACCAACGCTTTCGCCGCCGCTCTGGCGGAAGGCTTCGAAGGCACCACCTTCTCGGTAACCAGCCAGGGCTCGCTCTTCTGGATCCACCCGCGGGCGCAGAACCCGATCCGCGCCATTTCGCAGATTCCATCTGACCTGGGCGCGAGGTTTGCGCCCTTTTTCCGCGCGGCACTCACCCGCGGTGTACACCTTCCCCCGAACGGCTACGAAGTGGGCTTTGTTTCGCTCGCTCATACGCCCGAAATCCTGCAAACGGCGGCGAAGGCTCTCTCGGAGGCCGCGCGTGAAGTGGGCGCTCAATAAGAAATGGCGCGTAGGCCTCACCGGCCTCTGGCTGCTGCTCACCCTTTCCGTTTCTGCCTGGTGGATGGTGCACGGGATGAGCCAGGCCTCGGAGGCCACGGATCCCCGCCTTTACCGGATGTTTTTCTGGGAAGGGAGCTTTCTCCTGCTTTTCGTGCTGATCGGAGGAGCGGGCCTTTTTTTCGCGATTCATTCCGACGAAAAACGCAACGAAGAGCTGCGGCATTTCTTCGCCACCTTCACGCACGAGCTGAAAACCTCGCTCACGAGCCTGCGCCTGCAGGCGGAGATCCTGGAAGAGGATCCCCGCATCCGCGAAAATGAGAATATGCGCCGCCTGCTCCGCGACGTGGTAAGGCTCGAGCTGCAGCTGGAAAATGCGCTGGTGCTTGCGCAGGCCGATCGTTCTAAGCTTTTCCTGGAAGAGATTCCGCTCCGCAAATTCGTGAATGCGATTTCGGCGCACTGGCCGGAACTGAAAGTACAGATCGAAAGCGATGCCCGCGTGCGCGCTGATCAAAGAGCATTGGAATGCATCCTGAAAAACCTGCTGCAAAACGCTTCCGTGCACGGGCAGGCCACCGAAATTTCCGTGCGGGCTCTTCCCGCCGACGGCCGCCTAAAGATCCGTGTGCAGGATAACGGCAAAGGATTCGCCGGTGATCCCAATGAACTCGGCGCCCGGCTCGTACGCCACACCACTCGCTCCGGCTCCGGCGTAGGCCTTTATCTCTCCCGCCTTCTCGCCTCGCGCATGAACGGCAAGCTCGCCTTCACCCGGCCCGTGGGCGGGCCCGGCCTCGAAGCCTGCCTCGAGCTCGAAGGGAGGCTCTCGTGAGCGGCAAAAACCTCCTGCTCGTGGAAGACGATCCCACTCTCGGCGTAACTCTCAAAGAGCGCCTCACGAGCGAAGGCTATCAGGTGCTCTGGACTTCGAGCGCTTCTGCCGCTCGCGCCGCCTTCACCGATCGCTCCGATTGGGATCTGGTGCTCTTCGATGTGGGCCTGCCCGATGGCTCGGGCTTTGAGCTCGCGGCCGAATGGAAAAATCGCGCGCCTTTTCTTTTCATCACCGCTCTATCCGATGCCGAGCATCGCCTGCATGGCTTTGAACTCGGGGCCGAAGAGTTCATCCCCAAGCCTTTTCACCTGAAAGAGCTGCTGATTCGTGTGCGCCATGTGCTCGAAAACCATGCCGTAAAGCGCACCTTGAATGTAAACGGAGCCGAGATTGATTTCTCCGCCATGACAGTTCGAGACGCCCGCGGGGAACTACAGCACCCCGCCGCCAAAGATTTCCAGCTGCTGAGCTTCCTGATCGAGCGCGCGCCCCGCGCCCTCACCCGCGACGAAATCCTCGATGCCGTTTGGGGCAAGGATCATCTCGGCAATGCCCGCACCGTGGACAACGCCATCGTGCGCCTCCGCACCTATTTCGAACATTCGCCTATCCGCTCCGTGCGCGGCGTAGGCTACCAGTGGCTTCCAGGAGAAAAAAATGAATAAGAGATTTCAAGCAGCCCTGCAACGCGAGCCTCAAAAGATCCCTCCGATCTGGCTAATGCGCCAAGCGGGCCGCTACCACCAGCACTACCAGAGCCTGCGCAGCAAGCACTCCTTCGTGGAGCTTTGCAAGGTGCCCGAGCTCGCGGCCGAGACTACTTTGGGGCCCATCCGCGATTTCGATTTCGATGCTGCGATCCTGTTCTCGGATCTCCTTTTCCCGCTCGAAGCGATGGGCATGGGCTTGAAGTACGATCCTGCTCCTACCCTGGATTTCCAGCTGAATCCCGAAACCTTCTCGCGGCTGCGCAGCGATGAGGAATCCAAATCCATGCTCGCCTTCCAGGGAGAAGCCACCGCGGCCTGCCGCCAGGCGCTGCCCAAAGACAAAAGCCTGATCGGCTTCACGGGCGGCCCCTGGACCCTCTTCGTGTATGCCGTGGAAGGCAGCCACAAAGGATCGCTTACCCAAAGTAAGCGCCTGCTGCCCTCGCTTTATTCCCGCTTCTGCGAGCTGATCCTTCCGCTGCTCGAGTTCACGATCGAGCGGCAGTTAACCAATGGTGCTGAACTGGTGATGCTCTTCGACACCGCCGCCGGAGAGTTCAGCCCTATGGATTTTGAGAAATGGAACGCGCCCTGGCTCAGCAAGCTCGCCGCTCGCTTCCCGGGCAAGCTCGGTTATTACGGAAAAGGCACCACGGAAGCACACCTCGCTTCGCCCCTCCTCAAGGCCGCGCCTTTCGCCGGTTTCGGCATCGATCACCGCTTCGCCATCAGCAGAATTCTCCCTGCGCATAAAAGAGGCTTCCTGCAGGGCAATTTCGACCAGAGCCTTCTGCACCTGGAATCCGCCGATTTCGAAAAGGCGCTCGGTGAATACCTGAAACCCATTCTCGCGCTCCCCCCGGAACAAAGAGCCGGCTGGGTGGCCGGCCTTGGCCATGGCGTGCTACCCGCCACCCCCGAGCGCAATGTGAAGCGCTATGTGGAAACGATCCGGGAGGTGTTCGCATGACGGATATCCGCTCGCTGCTTGAAAAGTATGATCAGCCGGTGCCTCGCTATACGAGCTATCCCACCGTGCCCTACTGGAGCGATTCACCTTCCGAAAACGAGTGGCTTTCCGCGCTCGCAGAGGGCCTGTCGCCCGAAATGGCCACCTGGTCGCTCTACCTGCACATTCCTTTCTGTGAGTCGCTGTGCACCTTTTGCGGCTGCAACACCACGATCACGAAAGACCACGGGAAAGGCATGCCCTATGTGGACCTTCTCCTCAAGGAATGGGCGCTTTATCGCGAGAAGATGCCGCTCTTTTCCCGCCGCCCGCTCCGCCAGCTGCACCTGGGCGGAGGCACGCCCACCTTCCTCGCCGCCGATGAGCTCACGCGTCTTTTGAGCCCGCTGCTCGAGAGCGTGCCTTGGAACCCGGAATCGAGCGAAGCTTCGATTGAAGTGGACCCTCGCCGCACCCGGAGAGATCAGCTCGAGGCCCTTCATAAGCTCGGTTTCGGCCGCATTTCGCTCGGCGTACAGGATTTCGATCCCGAAGTGCAACGCCTCGTGAACCGCCATCAACCCGAAGAGGAAACCCGGCGGGTAACCGATACCGCCCGCGAGCTGGGTTATACCAGCGTGAATTTCGATCTGATCTATGGACTACCCAAACAAACCGCATCCTCCTTTGCCAAAAGCGTGGAAGCCACGATCCGCCTGCGCCCGGATCGCATCGCGCTTTACAGCTTTGCGCTCGTGCCCTGGATCAAGCCCGCGCAGCGCCTGTTCAAAGACGAGGATCTTCCCGCCCCGCCCGAAAAGCGCGCGCTCTACGAACTCGCTCGCGCCGCCTTCCTTTCGTCCGGCTACAAAGAGATCGGCATGGACCATTTCGCCCTCCCGAGCGACGGCCTGGCCAAGGCGCAGGAGGGGAAATCCCTCCACCGCAACTTCATGGGATATGCGGATCTTCGCACCGATGTGATGCTGGGCTTAGGCGTGAGCTCGATTTCGGAGGCGCCAGGCGCTTTCCATCAGAACGAGAAAGTGCAGCCGCTCTGGGAAAGAAAGATTAACGAAGGCAATATCCCCACCCACCGGGGCCATAAGCTGAATTCCGAAGACCGCCGCCAGCGGGAGCGCATCCTGGCCTTCATGACACGTGGGCGCGCTCCGCTCGAGGAACCGGAAGCCAACGATGCCCGCGCCTATCTTGCTCCCATGCTCGAAGACGGGCTCGTGGAAGTAACGGAAAGAGAACTGGCCATCACGGAGAGAGGACGCCCCTTCCTCCGCAACGCCTGCGCCTTTTTCGACCTTCGCTTGCGCCGGGCACATCCGGAAAAGAATCTATTTTCGAAGTCGATTTAGGGGAAAGAAGAACCAAGATGGCCGAGATTCAGGTATTAGGAGGCGGATTTTCGGGGCTCGCCGTTTCGTATTTTCTCGCCTGCCGCGGCCATAAAGTGCGCCTCGTGGAGAAAAACGAGCGAGTAGGCGGCTTGATCGAAACCCTTCACACCCCCTACGGAATGGTGGAAACGGCCGCGAATGCCGTGATCGCCAATGCCACAGTGGAAGCCACTGCAAAAGACCTCGGGATCGAGCTGGTAAAGGCACAACGCGCAGCCCGCCGCCGTTATATTTATCGCGACGGCCGCCTCCGCCGCTGGCCGCTTCGCCTGGCGCCCACGCTTCGCCTGCTGGGCCTCGCTCTCCCTGCCGGGCTCGGACGCCTTCCTGCCCTGGCTCCCAAGGAAAAAGAAAGCATTCTCGACTGGGGCTACCGCACGATAGGAGAAGAGACCACGCGCTATCTTCTCTGCCCCGCTCTCTCCGGCATCTATGCTGGCGATCCGGCCCTGCTTTCGGCCTCTCTTACCGTGGGAAAGCTCTTCGGCGTGCGAAGCAAAAAGCGGCCGCCAAGAGGAGAGCTGCGAGGCTCGATTGCCCCGCGTGAAGGCATGGGAGTTTGGGCCACCGCCTTTCGCAAAGTGATCGAAGCCAACGGCACGATCGTGAAAAATCCGGAGCCAGGAATTCCCACTATTGTTTGCCTTCCGCCTCCTGCCGCGGCCCACTTTCTCTCCGAGCGTGCTCCCGCTCTGGCCTCCGAGCTTCGCAAGATCACGATGGTGCCGCTGATAACCATAACGGCCTTTTTTCCTCCTGAAACCGCCCCGATCCCGGGCTTTGGCTGCCTCTTTCCGCGAAAGGAAGGATTCCGCGCGCTCGGAGTGCTGGCCAATAACCAGATCTTCCCGGGAAGAACCGTGGACTCCACCGCCGAAACCTGGATCTATGGAGGGCTGCTTGATCCCGAAATTCTGAGCCTCGATGATTCCCAGCTCCTCGACCTTCTCCAGCGAGAAAGAGCCAAGCTGCACGGACTCAAGGCCAGACTGCTTCTCTCCAGGATCACCCGCTGGCCGGAAGCCGTGCCTCATTACGATCTCACTCTCGAGCAGGCTCTCGGCAATCTGCGTACTTTGCATTTCCGGGAAGGGATCTACCGCGTATTCGGCACCTATTGCGGGGATCTCGGCCTTGGCCAAGTGCTCTACCGCGCCTCGGAAGTGGCGAGGGAATACGCATGAACGTGATCATACTGAATAATCTCGGCACGCCAGCCAGCCCCGATCCTGAAGCAGTGGGAACCTACCTCAAAGAATTTCTCTATGACCCAGCCGTGATCCCGCTTCCAGCCTTGTTTCGCTACCCTCTCGTGCACTGGCTGATCGTGCCGCGCAGATCGAAGCAGAGCGCCGCCAAATACAAAGAGATCTGGAGCGATGAGGGTTCTCCTCTTCTTGTGTGGGGCAAAGCACTGCAAAAAGAAGTGGCCAAGCACAGCCGTACGCCGGTTTTGCTCGGAATGCGCTACGGGCAGCCTTCGCTCGGCAACGCTCTAGAAGAAGCCAAAAAGCTCGGCGCTTCGCGCATCACTCTGGTGCCTCTCTATCCGCAATTTGCCGAAGCCACCTCGGGATCGAGCGCGGCTTATTTTCTCGATCTCGCCAAACGCCGAGGATTTTCCGGCAAGGTGAATGTATTCGGCGCGTTTCCGAAAGCTTCGTGGTTTGCGAAGCCGGTAGCAGAAACCATCCGGCCCGCGCTTCGCCCGAGCACCCATTTATTGCTCAGCTACCACGGCTTGCCGATGAAACAGCTCACCGGCCGACATTGCCACAGCCAAGGCTGCTGTGAACGATCGGTAGCGGAAAACATCAGCTGCTACCGCGCGCACTGCCTAGCCACGAGCATAGAGGTGGCACGCCTACTCGGCCTGCGCTCCGACCAGTGGACCATGAGCTTTCAGAGCCGCTTCGGGCGCGACAAATGGATAGGCCCGCATACGGAAGACCTCCTCAAAAGCCTGCCTGCCGAAGGAAAGAGAGATTTAGTGGTGGCGGCCCCGAGCTTCGTGGCCGATTGCCTGGAAACGCTCGAAGAGCTCGGCATCCAGGGGCGCCGATCCTTTACGGAAGCCGGCGGGCAGCGCTTCGAGCTCGTGCCCTGCCTCAACGGCAATGCGGATTTCGCGCGTGGCCTCGCCGAGGCCTTGGCTGCGTATTAGGCGTTGGTGTTGTTTTCGGCGCTGATCTTGACTCTGTTTCTCTCGCCATTTTGCAGGCCGAGGGCTGCGAGCACGGCATTGCCGGCCTGAAGGGAGTTCTGCAGCACCTGCTCGAGGCGCGCCTGGCTTTCCACCAGAAGCTCGATCTTGGCCAGGATTTCGGCCTGTTGGCCAAGGATCAGTTGGCCGGAACTCGCGCTCAGGCCGCCCAGATCGCTGCCGCCTGCGGCCTTGGTATTGGTCTGGTTCTGGCCGGTGGTGGTTTCGTTGATGTTTGAAGTATTGGTGTTCATGAGCTTCCCTTCCTGAGAATGACTTCGTCTTCCTGATTGAAAACGAGGCCCCTACCCGCTGCCGGGTGGGTGCAGAAATAGATTATATGCATTGCGTTAAATTGAAAGAGAATTCTTTGGTTGGGAAAGAATCGCCTAAGGCCGCACCTTATAGGGCACCATCATCTTCCATTTTTCCCGGTACTTGCGCCTCACCACCTCGAAGATCGTGAGCTCTTCCATCTCCTCTTTCTCAGGTTCGGGCTGCTGGAAGAGCGGGTCACCGGAAAGAGGCGTGAGGGCCGTAGGATCGAAATCATTCTTGGTAGCCAGCTCGCCCGAATGAGCGCCGAGGATCTCATCGTTTTCGTTTTTCTCCGCGAACGCTTTTTTGGCGGCCTCCCGCAGGCTCTGTTTCTTGGCAGGTTTTGCCACTGTCTTTTTTCTGCCCGCCTTGAGATTCATTTCGAACTTCAGCCTCTCGGCGTCTTTCAAAAGCTCGTCGGCCTTTTCCTCCCCGAGTTTTTCCACGAGCGCGTCCCGAAACTCGCTCATGTCTACCCCTTTGGAAAGCATGGCCCGCAGCATATCTTCGCCGGGTTTCCCGAAGGCAGCCTCGAAGCGGTCGAACACCTGCTTGCTCCGATCATTCATGCCAAGACCCTCGTGAAAAAGATCTCCGCTGATGCCCTCATTGCCCGAACGCCGCCCCATCTCCTCGGCCGCTTTCGCGAGATCGATTCCTTTTCCGATCTCTTGCTGGCAACGCTCCAAGCCCGCCGCTCCGGCCTCCTGGTTTTCCGTGGCGTTTACGGCGGCGTCCATGCAGTTCACTGCGCCGAGGGTAATCGCCTGTTTGGCAGAATCCTCGAGAAGCTCTTTCTGGGCGTCGAGATATTTTTTCTGCTCGGAATCGGTAGTGTCCGTGGCGGTAGACGTGCGGGTGTCTGGTTGAGTGTAGGTATGGGTATTTGTATAAGTGCTCGTGCTGGTCTGGGTTTGAGTCTGGGACTGGGTTTGGGTCTGGGTCTGAGTCTGAGTCTGAGTCTGGGTCTGAGTTCCAGTATCCGTATTCGTATCCTGATCCGTCTGTTGGCCCTGAGCCCCACCACAGCAAGACATAAAGCAAGACAGGGGAGCCGCATATTGCACGTTACCTAGCGTTCCGCTTACAGCGTACCGAACAAAAGCCCCTCCACCTATATTGGTTGTGGCTAGCGATTCACACCCGTTCTGGGTTTCACCATTGCAGCTAGGAGGGCACTTGCATACTCGCCGAGCTGGCATCCAATCACCAGACTACAGGGAGCAGAAGCCTGAACAGATTCAGTTCTGCATCCCATCGCTCCAAAGGAATGAAAAGGAAAGGAAATGAGCGAGAAAAGGGAAAAAGCCAATAACCGCACGCCGAACCGCATACCAACAGTATGCGCGATAGCCCCAGGCTTTCCAATCTAGTTCGTGGAAACGCCAGAAGGTAGGCGGGCTTGGTTGCCCCCGCACTTCAATCCCCTCTCCAGCTCCCCACCGATCATCCCTACGGGCAGCATTCCGAGACTCAGCACGCCGTCGTGGAAGCAGCGATCGTTATATTTTTTTCCGAGATGAGAGCGCAAGCGAGCTCTCGTCTTCGCCATCTTCACATGGCCGTAAAAATAGGAGGGAGCCTGGCCCGGGTTGTCGAACTGGAAGCGCCGAAGCTCGAGGCCGGCCAAGCGCTTCGAGAGACCGAGCTCGCTCGTAAGAAGCCGTGTAACCTCTCGGGGAGCGATCTTTCCGAGCTGCAATTCAGGGTCGAGAAAAGCGCGGGCAATCCGGATTAGGCGCATCTGCAGCGCCACAAGCTGCGCCGGCTTGGGCAGATGAGGATACACCAGCTCTTCTGCGTAAAGGCCCCAGCCCTCCACGTTCGCGTTGTTGAAAGCGTAGCGGGCGCGGATCACGGAGGTGCCATGGTCGAGCATGGTGGAGAACTGCAAATCATGCCCGGGCCGTCCTTCATGGGCAGTGAGCACCAGAGCCGCCGCCTCATAGGAAAAATCATCGATCACGGCTTGGCCGCTGCCGAAGCTTGGCACCACGAATTCCGGGCGCTGGCCCGTGTTTCCGAGAAGCGGAGGCTCGCGCAAATGCGGCACGGGATTCGCCAGGCTCTCGGCCTCACCCGCCACGCGGATGCGTAAAGGGGAAAGCGGAAGGCTTACGATCTGCTCCTTGCGCACGATCTCTTCGAGGGTTTTATTCGCCTTCTCGAACAGAGCCTTCACCTCTTCGGGCTTCGTGATCTGCCGTTTCTTGAGGTGGGCAATCACGGCAGCAGGCTCCGTGTTCGGTTTCAAGCCCTCGAGCTTCGCCACTTCTTTGGCCACTTTCCTGAAGTCGCGGAAGAGCTCTCGGTATTCTTTTCGCGCGCTTTGGATCAGGCCCTCAGGCGATTCCTCGATCCCCTTCATACGAAGGAGATGAGCATAAATCTCCTTGGGCAGGCGGAAGCTCGTTCTCGCCTTCACCAACAAGTGGGAGCGGAGGTAATCGTCGTATGCTTCGCTCTGCGCTTTAAACTTTTCGAAATCCTGCTCCCAACCTTTCAGCCCGCTATGATCGAGGAGGCCCTTCACCCCATTCACGTACTCACCGCTTTCGGCCAGATACTGCTCGATCTCGGCCTTCAAGGGAGGAAGCTGCTTTTTCTGGAAGCGAAGCTCATCCGCCATCGTGCGATTGCGGAAAGCTCCGAGCAGAGAGGCAGAACTATCTTTTCCATTCACATACAGATGAAATCGCTCTACGGCCTTGGCGCGGCGGGAGAGATCCTGCTGATCGTTCAGGAGATTGAACAGGCTTTCAAACACAAAGCGGGAGCCGGGAAGAAAACTGATCACGCCGTGCTTTTCCTCGAGCCTGATCTCTTCCAAGCGGCGGCTCAGATGGTCGCGCAGGATACGAAGATCGAGCTGAAGTTTCTTGTCCTTGGCAGAGGCGAGATGGGTGCTGATCTTTTTCCTCCAGTCCCGGAGAAAGGCGGATTCTCTTTCGTTCTGATTCTTCTCCATGCGAAGGGCTTGCCCGTCGAATTCGCGATACCCCATCGCAGAGGCACGCTCGGGAAAAAGCTCCGCATCGGCGAGAGCGTATTCCCGGGCGATCGCATTGGACTTTTCGATCCAGGCCGAATCGGCGGAAGCGAGAGAAGGAAGAAGAATGAGAGAAAGAGCGATCCGAAGGAACATCTGCTTCAAATACCAGCGCACAGAGCAGCGCACGAGCCGCGGCGCACAAAACCAACTAAATCAGGGATGCGCTTTTCTTGGCGGCGGCCAGCACGCCTTTGATGAGGGTCACGCGCAATTTTCCGTCTTCGAGCGCCATCAGCCCATCCACCGTGCAACCGGCCGGGGTGGTTACTTCGTCCTTCATCGCCGCAGGATGCTCTCCCCTTTCCAGCACCATTTTGGCGGCGCCCAACAAGGTTTGAGCGGCAAGAAGGGTGGAGGTTTTGCGGTGGATCCCGAGCTTCACTCCCGCTTCCGAAAGAGCCTCGATGATCAGGAACACATAAGCGGGCCCGCAACCGGAAAGGCCGGTGGCGGCGTCCATATAGTTTTCTTCGAGACGAGCCACCTTCCCCACCGTGGAAAAAATCTCTTCCGCTTTCCGCACTTCGCTTTCCGGCAGGCCCTTGGGTGCGCAAAGCACGGTAATACCTTCTGAAACAACGGCCGGAGTGTTCGGCATGGAACGAAGCACTCCGCACTTCCCTCCGCTCCAGGCACGAAGCTTCTCGAGCGTCACCGCCGCGCAGATCGAAATCAGAAGCTTGTTCTTGCCAAGCCCGGCCTTGACCGCGCTCAGCACCTCCTCCGCCTGATGCGGCTTCACCGCCAGCACAATGATATCCGCGCGCTTCACCACTTCGGCATTGTCGGTGAAGCATTCGATTCCGTAGCGGCTTTCGATGGAGGCCGCGCTTTCCGTGCTGCGGGTGGAACCCACGATTTTATACCTTTTTGCCAGAGCCGAGCTCTGCAGCCCTTTGATCAGGCTTTCGCCCATAGTGCCCACTCCCAGAATCCCGATCGTGCTTGCAGCGCTCATGCCCTAAAGGCTCTCATCGGGCTGTTATTTTCGCAAGGCGTGGGAGATGATGACCGACGATGAAAAAATGCATACTCGTATTGGTTCTAATTCTCGCTGGCTGTGCCTCCCCGCCTAGATTTCGGAAGGCCGAGCAGGAAAACGAAGCAGGCTATAGAGTAAAAAGCACAGAACGGAATGAGGTATTCGAGGTAACGGCCCTTGTTCCCGGTTTATCGGAAAAGCAAAGGCTCGATTATCTTACCCGGGCCGTGGGTGAGGAATGCCTCGCCCGCTCCTATCTGTTTTTCGACCTCGGCCCTCTCGGCCCCTCTACGGTGAGAGGCTTTTGTTTCAAGGAAAACCGCACCCCTTCCCTCGGAGTGAAGTTCGATCTCGCGGCCGGCCTGGGAAAGAAGCCCGTGCTCAAGGTGCAGGAAACGGAATTGAATTTTCACAGCCCTCTGCACGCGCGTGACGTGATCAAAAAACTGGGAGGCAAAGAGGTAGACACCATCGGCGGCCTCAAGAGCGAGATCCTTCAGCTGGCCTCCAAAGACCACAGAAACGTGGGCGTGCTGGTGGAGAGATCAGAGATCGAGCTGAGACTGGAGGCCACGATCCGGGACGTGAAAAACAAGCTCTACGACCCCATCATGCTCGAGGAAATCCGCCGAAGCGTTCCCTAGCACCTAGCGCGCTCTGCGCCCTTTTCTTTTTCCCGCCGCGTGCTTTCGCTGCGCCATCCGGATCATCTCGGCGGCCACATTGATCCGCGTGGCCTTTTCAAGCTCCTGAAATCCCGGCGAGGAATTCACCTCGAGCAGCACAGGGCCACGGCTGGTTTCGAGCACGTCTACACCGGCAATTTCGAGATTCACCGCCTTTGCGGCAGCCAGCGCGGCCTGCTCATAACGCTTGGGCAGCCGAACCACCCGCTCGCCGAATCCCCCGCGGTGCACGTTGGCGCGGAACTCGCCGCTCTTCGCCCGCCGCCTCATCGCCGCCACCACTTTTCCTCCCACCACAAGAATGCGCATATCGGCGCCCGAGGCTTCTTTCACGTATTCCTGCAGGATGAGGTCTTTGTCAAAATCCAGAAGAGTAGCCATCACGCTTTCCACGGAAGAGCGATCCGTGCCCAGCATCACTCCGATTCCCTGGGCTCCCGAGAGCAATTTCATCACCATCGGGAACTGGCCGATCCGCCGGTAGGCAAGAGGAACATCGGAAAGAGAGCGGCTCATCACCGAATGCGGCACCGGCACGCCTTTAATGGAGCAGATCTGCAGTGCTCGCATTTTGTTGCGTGAATTGAGGATGGCTTCCGAGCTGTTTACCACCGTAACACCCATGCATTCGAAATGCCGCACTACCAGCAGGCCGTATTCGGTGATCGAAGTGCCGATCCGCGGGAGCACTACATCCACGCCCTCGAGCTTTTTGCCGTACACATAGATCTCCGGGCCGTTGGGGCCCACGATGAGCTGGCAACGGAGCGGATTGATCACCAGACACTCGATCTTTTTCTTCTGGGCTTCGAGCACCAGGCGGCGGGTGGAATGTAGATTGCGGGATCTGGACAGGATCACGAGACGCATGTGATTAGGATACTGAAGGCTGGGGGATTTGCACGCCGGAGAAAAGAAAAAGGCGGGGGAAGCCCGCCTGATCTCCAGTAGCGATGGATGCCGCGCGGCCTATTCCTCGCCCTCCGTGGGCAAGCCGCCGTTCTCCATCTTGCGCACAGGAGTCACGTTGTGGTGGTCCTGCACGATCTCCCGGTGCTTGTTGAGCTGGCGCTCCACCTTGTCCACGGCCTCTTCGATCGCGGTAAGGATGTTATGGTGACGGCTCTTGCCGATCTGATCCACGTTATTGGCGGTTACGTGAAGGTGCGCCTCGTGCTCATCCTGCTCATATACGATGTTCCAGCGGGCGTGAAAATGGCCGCTTACATAGCGTTCGAGCTTGGATGTTTTGTCTTCCAGAAACTCTTTGATTTCCGTTCCCTTGGCGTGGGTGTTTTTGAGCACGTATTCCATTTGCATAGGCTTCTCCTTTTCGTATTCGGCTGATTTGGTATCGCACTAGCGTTAACGAAAACGTGCCACCGAATCACCCGGACACCATCAGAACAGTTTCTTGCGTCGAGCAGAACTCAAGATGTTCATGCTCTCCCGGTATTTCGCCACCGTACGGCGCGCAATCTCAATACCATCGTCCTGGAGCAGCTCCACGAGCTTTTGATCGCTGAGAGGACGCTTGCTGTCCTCTTTGGCGATCAAGCTGCGGATCTTCTCCTTCACGCTTTCGCTAGCCACATCCCCCGAGCCATCGCCCGAGGAGATCCCGCTATTGAAGAAATATTTTAACTCAAAAGTGCCCACGGGGGTGTGCACATATTTATTGGTTGTCACGCGGGAGATAGTGCTCTCGTGCACCCCGATATCGCTCGCAACCTCGCGCAATACCATGGGTTTCAGGTAGTGCACGCCCTTATCAAAGAAATCGCGCTGGTGTTTCACGATGGATTCCATCACGCGATAAATCGTTTTCTGACGATTATGGATGGACTTAATCAGCCATACTGCTGCGCGCAATTTGTCCTGAAGGTAATCCTTGGTGAGCTTGGGATCGCCCTTGCCGTGCACTTTGGCCTCGGCCTTGGCCTGTATCAGGATCTTTTTGTAGTAGGCGCTCACCCGGAGCTTGGGCATTCCGTCTTCGTTCAACTGGATCGCGAAGTCGTCGGCGATTTTGTAAACATACACATCGGGCACGATATAATGGGTGTCGGTGCCGCCGCCGAAGGAGCGGCCCGGCTTGGGATCGAACTCTTCCTTGATCTGGCGGGCGGCCTCTTTCACATCCTCTTCAGGCGCGCCCGTGGCTTTGGTAACGGCCGCGATATTGCGCTTCTCGAGATCTTCCAGGTGGTTCTCGATGATCTTCATCACGAGATGGTCTTTGTCGAAAAGCACTCTCGCCTGCACGAGCAGGCATTCGCGCACATCGCGCGCGCAAACGCCGATCGGATCGAACTTCTGGATGATCTTGAGCACCTCTTCGGCGTCTTCGAAGTCGAAATTGAGCTCGCGGGAGATATCTTCCAGGGAACCGATGAAGAAGCCGTCCTCGTTGAGGTTGCCTACGATCATCTTGGCGAGCACTCGCTCTTCTTCCGTGAGATCGCTCATCGAGATCTGCCACTCGAGATGGCCCACGAGATCCGTGGTGGACGCCACCATGTTTTCATAGTTGGGCAGCTCGTCGGGGATTTCGCGGGTGCTCGGGAGAGCGGGGCCGGAGGCGAAGTTCTCCATATACTCTTCCCAGTCGATCTCGCCCTTGCCGTCTACGATTTTTTCTTCACCTTGAGGGGTCATGAGCTCTTCGCCCGTTTTCCCTTCGGCGGATTCGGATTCCATCTTGCCCAGATCGTTCTGATCGCCCGAATCGCCCGAATCCTCTTCGTATTGATCGAGCTCGCCGAGCTCTTCGAGGCAGGGGTTCTCCACGAGCTCCTGGTTGATGAGCTCCTGCATCTCGAGGCGGTTCAGCTGCAGCAGCTTGATGGCTTGCTGGAGCTGAGGCGTCATCACCAGGTGCTGGCCAAGCTTTAAACTCTGTTTTATTTCGAACGCCATATTGGACAACCCTTCGAGGTTTCGCTCTCCTCACCCCGTTAGAGGTGAAAATCCTGGCCGAGGTAGGAAGCCCGGGCTTTCTCGCTTTTTGCGATATCAGCCGGAAATCCTGATTCCTCGATCAAGCCCGAGATCAATATATAAGCTACATCACAAATTTTCAGGGTTTCGCGCACATTATGATCGGTAATGAGAATTCCGACGCCTTTGTCGCGGAGCCCCGCAATCAACTTCTGAATATCAGCCACCGCGATCGGATCGATGCCCGCGAAAGGCTCGTCGAGCAGCAGAAAATCCGGTTTGAGTGCGAGCGCCCGGGCGATCTCCACCCGCCTTCTCTCGCCGCCCGAAAGCAGGGATCCGTGGGTTTCTGCCACGCGCTGGAGGTTAAATTCCTCAATCAGCTCCCGGGTTCGGTTTTCGCAATAGGAATCGGGATGCTCCTGCGCTTCCAGCACGGCATAGATATTCTGATAAACGGTTAGGCGACGGAACACAGACGCTTCCTGCGGCAGATAGCCGAGGCCCGCACGCGCGCGCTCGTGCATGGAAAGAGAAGTAATATCTTTATCGTCGATCTTCACACTGCCCTCATCGGGATGCAGAAGGCCTACCACCATATAAAACGAAGTGGTTTTTCCGGCCCCGTTCGGGCCAAGCAATCCCACCACCTTGCCCTGAGGCACTTCAAAGCTCACCCCTCTCACGGCCAGGTGAGTTTTGAAGCTCTTTTTTAAATTATCGGCGCGCAAATATTTCATTCTTACGCTTTCTCTCCGCTCTAAAAGAACAGAGCCTTTTCCTACCGTCTAACTATTCCGGGATCAGCTCTTCATCTTCCTTGGTGAGCGGGGCCGGGCCCTTCTTTTCGCGGGCGGGATCCGGCTGACCACCAGCAGCATTCGTGGCCATCACTTCCACTACCCCCGTGGCGCGGTAGACCGTAATTTTATCACCGGTCACTGCGTCATCTCCATCATAAACGGCCGGGAAGCCCGTGAGCACAATGGTATCCGTGGGACCAAAAAACTCTGCCACCTGCGAACGGGTATACCGTCCCTTCTCTTCCCGGATCACTACGTCGCTATTCATCGACATATAACGAAGAGCTTTATCGGCGCTGGAATAGTAAAGATCCGCGCTTTCGGAAGTTCCCACCGTCTGATCCTGCTCCACCTTCACGTTCTGAAAGAAAGTGATCTTGTCTTCCGATCTTTCCATCAGGGCCGAATCGCCTCTGATCTTGGTGAGACCGCGCTTTTTCTCCGTGAACTGGGAACGCGCGTTTCCATACAGGTAGATCTTCTGCTGGTCGAGCGGCGCCTCGGCACGATCGCCCCACACCAGCACCTCGCGCTCAAAGGTTTCCCCTTCCACCGGTTTAGGCGCCATCACCAGGCGCTTATTCAGGTAATAGATCGCTTCGGGCGCGCGCATCAGAAAGCCGTCAGAGGAGAGCGACTGCACATTCTCACGCAGGTGCAGCTCTCTCTCGTTCATCAGAAAAGTGGCGTAGTCGCCGGTGATGATGGAGCGTTCGTCGTTCGAGTTGTAGAGGAAGGTAACCACGTTCTTGGCTTCCATCCTATGAGTAAAAAGATTGAAGGAGGCTTCTTTGGCGTGGGTTTCCACCTCCACCTTTCCCTCTCTCACGGAAACATAGCGGGCGTTGGCCATGGCGTAATCGGGCACGGTGGCTTTGCCGTCGCGGCCAAGGGAATAGCCGTCGAGATCGCGCGGCCAAAGAAACCATACGGTGAAGAACAGGAGGAAAGAGCTGAGAAAGCGGAGGATCCGTCGCTTAGACATCCACGCCTTTCGACCGCAGGATCATATCGCACACTTCCCGCACCGCTCCGCTGCCGCCTTCGAGCTTGGTCACGTAGTCCACCACACCGAGCACCTTGCGGGTGGAGTGAGGCGGGCAGGCAGCGAATCCCACCCGCTCCAGCACAGGGATATCAAAGAGCTCATCGCCCATATAGGCGCATTCCTCTTCGCGTACGCCGAGCTCCCGGCAGATTTTCTCGAAGCTCAGAAGCTTGTTCTCGTTCCCGAAATAAGCGTGCTGTATGCCGAGAACCTCGGCTCTCTTTTTATGCGACTCGAAATTTCCGGCGGAGATAAAGCAAACGTGGATGCCGTTCCTGATCAGGAGCTTGATGCCGAAGCCATCGTAGATGGAATAGGCGGCGCTGAAGCCGCCCGACTCGGTGAAATAGATTCTGCAATCCGTGAGCACTCCATCGATATCGAGGATCAGGGCTTTGATGCCAGGGAGGGCTTTGTGGAATCCGGGCTTCCGGATTTTTGGTCGGGCTGTTGTTTGGGCTGTTGCTCGAGCTTTCGCCTGGGACGCCGCTTTTTTCTTGGATCGGGCCATGGCTAACAGTTTAGAGGAAAGGCGAAGGCCGCTCCAGCCCTGTATGGCGGGTAACGGCCTTTTTGTGCCTGGCTTCTTTAGGGCCTCTTAAAGGGCCTTTTTGGGGCAAAGCCCTTCGATCGTAACCACACCGGCCCAATACGTGAGCACCTTCACCGAAGTAATACGGGCGCCGGTATAGGCATTCTGCAGCCAGAAGTTCTGGCCGGAGCGTCGCACCATTACATCGCAGGTTTCGTAGGTCATGGAAAGGCCGTTGGCGAGATACTTGAGGTGCATCCGGCCCTCATGGCTTTCAGAATTCAGGCGCCCCTGGAGGATCAGCACCTTGCGGCCCTGGGCCTCAAACAAAGACACACCGGCCGGCTTGGCAATCTCCGCCAAGGAAAAAGCGCGGCCCCCACGGTCAGTGCTCACGTACATTCCCGTAGGAGAATTGCCGCGGGTTTCCACCATGGCGTGGAGGTCGTAAGTATTGGAGTCCCGGTCCGTGCTGAGCGTGAGAAGTTTCTGAAGCGTGGTGCCGGGTGGCACGCCCTGCTCATAGGAAGGATCGTCCGAGAGCTGCAGGCTCCAAGTGCCCATTTCGCGTGCCTCCTGGGCGGCCGCGCTTAGAGAAAAAAGAAAAATGAACGAAAGAAGCCATGCTTTCATAAACCCTCCGGTGGAAAAACGCCTGTTCCAAACAAGCTCCATAAAAGGCGTAGCAGGACTGCTTGATTTGCCCAAACATTATTTTTGTTTTTAGGGAAATGGACACAGGGCGAAGGAAATTTTTTCCTCTTTAGACAAATCGCCCCAAACAAAACAGCCATGAGTAAGAAGCTGTAAGAAAGCCGGACACCCTAACGAGCTCCACAGCCGGGGTGTAACGCCAGCGAGGCCGCCCTGGAGCCATAACGTTTCTCATAGATCGCCCGCAGGGAAACGCATTTCTCCGGCTCCATAGGGCAGCGAAACTTCCTCGCCGTTTGCATTTCAAGCTTGGCCAGGTTCTCCTCTATCGATCTCGTGAACTCACCCTTGCTCTTTCTCACGAGCTCTTCATAAAAAGCATCACAGGCTTCGGGCGGATGATTCATGTCTTCGAGCGCCATCTGCACGGAAAGCAGGCTTGGGATCGTGAGGGAATTCCCATCGTAATCATTGCAGTTCACGGCCTCGTTCCAGGCCGCCGTTACATAATCCCCGAAACGAAACGCCCTCACCTTTACCAGCTTACCCGCGCGGCACTGCACGAAAGGCCCGGGGCCCTGGCCAAAAATATCCTGCCAGAAACGAAAGCCATCGAGATCGGCGGCGATATCGGCATAGCTCTTGATCCCGGTGGTGAGAAGGCCAAAGGCTCCCTCTTCCTCTTCGAGGGAGTAAAGAGCCAGCTCCTCCACTGTTTTTCCGCTCTTATGCATACGAAAAAGGTTCAGCCCGTGGTCCACGAAATGGCCCACCTTATCGGTGCCCATCTTCACGCCGGAAAGCGCGATCACAGGATCGAGGCCATATACCGTGCCGATCAGGGATCGTGAAAAAGGAGTGCCGGCATAAACGGACTGGGACAACTTGCGCTTGATGCGCTTCACCCCCGGATCGCTCCAGGCGAATCGTTCCATCGCACCAGAGTACAATCGAATCGAAGCCAGCTCTCCGGCCACCGCCTCGCCGAAGGAATTCAGGTCACAGCCTTTTGCTTTCGCGAGCGAGGCATCGATCACGCCGTTCACCTTGCGATCGAGCGCCTCATCGGAATCAGGAAGAGGCTTGTAATAGTCGGTGAAATCGTCGATTTCGGAAGCGAAAGCCGGCAGCGCCAGCAACAAGATCAGAGGAAATAGAAAGCCACGGATCACTTCGCCTCTTTCGCAGCCTTGTGCACGGCTTCGATCCTGCCGAGCAGGCGGCCGGCGTCCGCGAGCGGCCAAGCCGAAGGCCCATCGCATTTGGCCTTGTCGGGATCAGGGTGAAACTCAAGGAATACGCCGTCGGCGCCTGCAGCCACAGAGGCAAGGGCAAGCGTTTCTACGCCGGCTCTTCTTCCGCCCGTGGCGGTGTTTTCGCCCCCATTGCCCTTGCCCGCACCGGGGAGCTGCACGGAATGGGTGGCATCGATCGTAACCGGAGCACCAAGAGCCTGCATTTCGGGAATGCCGAGCATATCCACCACAAGATTATTGTAGCCGAAGCTCACGCCCCGCTCACAGAGAATCGTGAGGTCCCGGGAGGGCGCGGCCTCTTTCACTTTGGAGAGAATGTTCCGGCAATCCCAGGGCGCGAGGAATTGCCCTTTCTTTACATGCAGAAGGCCGCCGCTCTTTTCCACGGCTCGGGCCGCGGCCACCACCAAATCGGTTTGGCGGCAGAGGAAGGCCGGAATCTGCACGATATCGGCCACATTCGCAACCGAATCACATTGCTCAGGCTCGTGCACATCGGTGATCACCGGGAGATTTAACTTTCCCTTCACGGCCTCGAGGATGCGAAGGCCTTCCCTTATCCCGGCGCCCCGAAAGCTCTTGATCGAGGAGCGGTTCGCCTTATCAAAGGAGGCCTTGAACACAAACGCCCGGCCGCCCAGCGCACGCTTCAGCTCGGTTCCGGCTTCCATCGCGAGCGCCTCATCTTCCAGCACATTCAGCCCGAGCATCAGAGCCAGAGGCTCTCCCTGGCCAATGCCCCAGTTCCACTTTTTGAGAGAAAGCTTCATGGATCCATCTCCTTGGGCACGTTCTGGTTCTCCGAAATACCGAAAGTTTGCCCGTCTTTGGTCAGGCGAAACTGGTAGGTGTTGCCATCAGCTGGCACGGTGAGGCGGCAGGAATATTGGGCGCAGGTTTCGGGGGGCACTCCCACTTCCGCGAGCGCGGCCGCATAACGGTTTTTCTCGTTGAACTGGGCTTTCTGCTCCATGAACACATTCGTGAACAGCAGAGCCATATCGCGGGTTACCCCGTCGGCGGAATGGGAGGCCAGATCCCGGGGCACCACATAGAGAAACATCACTATGCCTCCGGCCATGGCGATGAATCCCACGCCGAGCATTCCGCTGAAGGTGGGGGCGCCGTTCTTTCCGATCAGAAGATGTTTCATTTCTTTTTTCCGGCGAAGGAAGCGGCGATGAAGCTGGAAAAGAGAGGATGAGGCGCGAGCGGCTTGCTCTTGAACTCGGGGTGGAACTGGCAGCCTACGAAATAGGGATGATCCTTGAGTTCGATCATCTCCACCAGACCGCCCTTGCCCTGAAGGCGGGGATCGCGGCAGTAGCCGGAGAACACCATGCCCTTGGCGGCAATATCATCGCGGAACTTATTGCTCACCTCGAAGCGATGGCGGTGGCGCTCGGAGATGCTGCCTTTTTTGTAGGCGTCGAAGGCGCGAGTGCCGGTCACGAGCTCGCACTCCCAGGCGCCAAGGCGCATGGTGCCCCCCATCTTGTCCACGTTCTTCTGCTCTTCCATGATGTCGATCACGAGATGCGAGCTGCCGGGCTGGAACTCAGCGGAGGCGGCGTCTTTCCATCCCACCACATTGCGGGAAAATTCGATCACCGCGATCTGCAGGCCGAGGCAGATGCCGAAATAGGGTTTTTTGCTCTCGCGGGCGTAGCGGGCGCTTTCGATCATGCCTTCCGTACCACGCACACCGAAGCCGCCGGGCACGAGGATGCCGTCCACGCGGGAAAGCGCTTTTTCGAGGGTGCCCTCTTTGGTCATCTCTTCCGAATCGATGAACTCCACGTTCACCTTGCAGTTGTTGGCGATGCCGCCGTGAACGATGGCCTCGTTCACGCTCTTATAACTCTCGGTGAGATCCATATATTTTCCCACCATGCCGATCGTAACTTCGTTCTTAGGATGCCGGATTTTTTCCACCACCCCGCTCCACTGGCTCACGTTCGGGCTGGAAGTCCACATCCCGAGGCGCTCCACGATTTTCTCGTCTACGCCTTCATTGTGGAGGTTGAGCGGCACCTCATAGATCGAAGGAGCGTCCTGCGCGGTAAATACGCAGCCGGGTTCGAGGTTGCAAAAGAGCGCGATCTTTTTCTTGATCTCGGGGGAGATCGGGCGATCGGTGCGGCAGAGGAGGATGTCGGCCTCGATGCCCTCCTGGCGGAGCTGGGCCACGGAATGCTGGGTAGGCTTGGACTTGAGCTCGCCCGCCGCCGCGATATAGGGCACGAGCGTGAGGTGCGTATAGAGCACGTTCTCGCGGCCGAGATCGAACTTCATCTGGCGGATGGCCTCGATGAAGGGAAGGCTTTCGATATCGCCCACGGTGCCGCCCACCTCCACGATGGCCACGTCGTAGCCATCGGCAGCGTCCATCATCCGGCGCTTGATCTCATCGGTGATATGGGGAATCACCTGCACGGTTTGGCCCAGATACTTCCCTTTGCGCTCATTGTGGATCACGGTGTCGTAGATTTTTCCCGTGGTGAAATTATTTTTATGCGAGAGCTCAGTCGAAGTGAAGCGCTCGTAATGGCCGAGGTCGAGATCGCACTCGGTGCCATCCTCCAGCACGAACACCTCACCATGCTGGGTGGGATTCATCGTGCCGGGATCCACATTGATATAGGGATCCATCTTCACCAGCGTTACCTTCAGCCCGCGAGCCTCCAGGAGCGCGCCGATCGAAGCCGCGGCCAGTCCTTTTCCGAGGGAGCTCACCACGCCGCCGGTCACAAATATGAATTTCTTATGCTTTGCCATAATGATCGCTTCCTTGCCTGCTAACTAGGTTTTGGCCCAGCCACCGCTCTGCTCGCGGAAGGCTCCGCGGGCGAGCTCGAGGTCTTCCTCGGTGTCTACGCTTTGAGAATTGAAATTCGTGCGGCCCATTCCGATCTTCACGCCATTATGCAGGGCCCGGAGCTGCTCGAGGCTTTCGCAGCGCTCGATCATCGGCACTTCGAGAGTGGAATACTGGAGCAGGAAATCTTTCTGGTACACATAGATGCCGAGGTGCTTGCCGAAGTAAGGATCGCGGGTGATATCGCCATCGGCCACGGCGTTCTGCCGGTAGGGAATCGCGTAGCGGGAAAAATAAAGGGCATCCCCTTCTTTATCGGTGACCACTTTCACGGTGGAGGCCTGCATCACTTCCTGGAAAGTGCGGAAGAAAGTATAGGCGGAGCCCATCAGGCGGCCTTTTTTCAGCACAGGCTCCATCGCCGCTTCCACGGAGAGCGGATTCATCACCGGCTCATCGCCCTGCAGGTTCACGATCACGTCTTCCGAGAGGCTCTTGGCGGCGAAAGCCACGCGCTCGGTGCCCGAAGCCAGGGATTCGGGGGTGAGCATGGCCTCGAAGCCCGCTTTTTTTACCGCAGAAGCGATTTCTTCGGAATCAGTGGCCACGAGCACGCGGTTGATTCCTCTAACTTGGGAGCCGCGTTCGGCCACGCGCACTACCATGGGCTGGCCTTCGATATCGGCCAGGGCTTTTCTTGCTAATCGGGTGGAACCCATGCGGGCGGGGATCACGAGTGCGACCTTGCTCATGGGATTTCATCCTATTACGGAGCACGAAAAGGGTAAAGGTTTAAGAGCCACAGGCACCCTGCAGCAATTGAGAGAAATCAGCCATGAAAGGGCGTTTGGTGTTTGACAAAAAAAGAACCGGGCTCCCTTTTCGTTTGGGGGCCCGGTGCTAAGGGTTACATTAAGTTTTTTGGGATCTATCGCGCATCGATAGCGCTGCCTTCTTTCGGATCCGATGAGGTTTCTTCAACCGTTGAAATGGGCGCGTTTTTTCCCTCCCTCATTCGCGTCAATTCTTTCTTGATGGAGGAGATGCTACTGCAGAGCATTGAACGGAGCTGCTCGGGAGAATAATCCGCTAGGTGTGTTTTGTGTGGACTTTTTCACGCCGTAACGAAATCGCGGCTCTGAAAAGCTTGTTCACGCCCAACTTGCCCCCGAGGGAAAAGCCGGCGCGGATACTCAAAATCCCATTAAAATTACCATTGCATGGTAACCCACTCCATGGTATATTCAGCTTTGTATGATCCAGTCCTTCGCGAGCAGAGAGCTAGAGAATTTTTTCTTCGATGAAAGGCTGCCGCGCGGTACCGGATGGGCTAATGTGAGCAAGATTGTACGAAGAAAACTTGCTGCAGTGGATGCAGCTCATCGGCTCGAAGATCTTCGCTCTCCCCCCGGGAATCGGCTGGAAGCTTTGAAAAACGATCTTTCAGGCTATTACAGCATTCGCATTAACGATCAATGGCGAGTGATTTTTCAGTGGCCGGGAGGAAGCCCGGGGCCTTCCGAAGTTGATGTGGTGGACTACCACTAGGAGAACAATATGCGCAGACGAATGATTAAAAATCCTGTAACTCCTGGAGAGATCTTGGTGGAAGATTTCTTGAAACCCTTGCAACTCACCCAGAAGGCTTTTGCCGACCATATCGGAGTGGACATCAAAACCGTGAATCGCGTGATCAAGGGGCATACAGCGGTTACACCCGATTTGGCTGTAAAATTTGCGGCTGCGTTTTCGATGAGCCCGGAGTTCTGGCTCAATCTCCAGCACTCGGTGGATATCTCGAAAGTGCACCAGCGCACCAAGCTACTACCGAGGCCGCTAATCAAAGCGAGCTAGCGCTTGCCCAAGCGAAATCGGCCAGAAAAGGAATTCCCCCTTCCGACCGATCTGGAGCACTAATAAACTTTTTACTGGTCGCGCATCATTTCTTCGTCATATTGGCCTTCTTCGTCCGCTTCATACTTCGATTCCTTCTCGCCCACTTTGCAGCACACGCCCACGGCGAATCCGTCGTGGCGGCCGCTTACTCCTGCCTTCACGCACTCCCGGAAATGCACCAGCTTGTCTCCGTCTTCACAGCGCCCGGCACCGATATAGTAATCGGCCTTGGCCACGGAAGCGAAGGTCAAGAGCGGAAGGGCGAGAAGGGTGATGGTGAGGATGCGCATAGGGTCTCCTTTTGAGGTGGTTAATCATGAAACTCCCCCGATAAGGAGCAAGGGCGGGGCCGCCCTCTGTGGGCCTTTTTCGGGCTGTTGGCAGGAGACAGGGGTGTAAAAGCTTTGTACACCCAGCAAAAACCTGTGAACCCCACCCCCTCCACTTTCGCATTTTGCCCATTGCCGATCCCGCGCCAAGAGGCGAAACTGCGCTCCCTGCATCCGAACCAAGAAAGTGGGTATACCCGTGAACCTCCCTCTTTTGCTGCTCTGGAGCCTGTGGCTCTCTGTCCACGCCCAGGCCTCCTATTGCCCCGAAATCCGCGAAGGCCGGGATGCCGAAGGCACCCCCTTCCGCATCGAGTGCCTCGATTTCACTTCCTTCCGCCGCCAGGCGTTTTTCGCCTCGAAACCTTCCGTGCTCTCCCAGGAGCAGATCGTACGTTACGGCAAAGTGGCGGAGGAGCGCTGGTTCAATATCGATGGCGAGCAAACCCAGGAACTGCGTTTCCGCTACCAGGCGGACGGCACCATCCTCAAAACCGCCCTCGATTTCCGGGCCCCGGGAATGCCGATCGCGAGCGTAGTGCAGCAGCAATGGATCAAGGGAGAGCTCTGGACCATCCGCTCCTTCCGCTACGAAGACGTGGAGGTGGCCAAAGACCAAAAACCCGTTAAAAAGCGCCTTCTGGTGCAGATCGACGCCTTTTTCCCCGAATCCTATCTCGTAAAACGCAGGGCTGTGATCGGCAAAAAAGGCGAGGTTACGGATTATCTCGAATTCGATTTCCAGCCGAAAGAGCTCGCCGACTATCTCGAAAAGAAAAGCTATCGCGTGCCCCGCCCCATCGGCTTCCGCGCTCTCGATAAAGGTGGCCGAGAGATCGCTCGCTACCGGCAGGAGGCGAAGCTTTCGGAGAAAGCCCTCTCCCGGCTCCCTAAAGATTGCGGCCGCAAAGAACCTGTGCTGATCTTCGATACCGGCTTCGATCTCTACAACGATCGCATTCCCGGAAAAATCTGGTGCAACGCCGCTGATCCCGTGGATGGCCGCGACAACGACGGCAACGGCCTCACCGACGACTACGCCGGCTGGCATGGCGACCTGCAGTCCAACTCCCTCTCGGAGCTTCTCTTCCTAGAGCATACCGGCCGGCCGATCTCCCACGGCAGCCACGTGCTCGATATTGCGCTATCCGGGCGGGAGTCCCATTTCCGAGCGCTCGCTCTGGCCGGCGACTTCACCAAGGAAGATCATCTGGCCCGCGCCCGCAGCCTGGTGGCCCAGCACAAGATCCGCTTCGGCAACATGAGCTTCGGCTTCGGTGATGATCGCAGCCCGATCGCCCCCGACAGCGGAGCCTTCCACGAGATCTACCAGCTGATCCGCCTGAGCCCCGGCACTCTCTTCTTCGTAGCCGCCGGAAACGATGGCAGCGATATCGACAGCCCGGAAGGCGCCGACTTTCCCGCCTCCTACCAGTTCGATAATCTCCTCGTGGTGGGTGCCTTGAGCACCAACACCCTGGAAGAGCAAAAAATCCCCCGGTACGAGATGGCCGATTTCTCCAACAAGGGGATCCGGAGCGTGGATCTCCTCGCGCCCGGGGACGAAATCGAAGCCGCCCGCATCGGGGGCGGCACGGTGGCGCTCTCCGGCACCTCGATGGCCTCCCCCTTCGCCTTGAATCACGGCGCACTGGCGCTCGCGGAAAAATTCCCGGAGCTTTCGGTGCTGCAGATCAAAGAAATTCTGATGAAGAGCGCCTATGTGCTCCCGCTCCGCCCCTTTCCGGTGCGTAGCGGAGGCATTTTGTTTCCCCGAAGAGCGTTTCGCACGGCCGAGCTCTTTGCCGGTGGTGCAGCCAGGAGCATTCGCGCGGCGGCACTGCTCGCGAGAAAGCAGGGGCTGGTGATCGGAGCGGAAAACAGCGGGGCGGAATTCCTTGCTCAGCTGGAACGTTTCTGGGAATCCCGGGGCGACTGAAACTTCCATTTCTCGGCATCGGATGCGAGTTTTTCGGAAGCGACAGATATTGCGATCACGTGCATCCCAACGACTTCACTCACGCCTGGATCGCGGAGAGGCTGGAGAGGCTGCTCAAGCAGGAGGGGTACCTCTCCCACTAGACAGGATCAGCCCGGGCTAGATTTTCTCCAGCCACTCACCCAATCCCCCCAGAATACCGGCGATCAGAGAAGTGCCGTTCTTTTTCTCTTTTTCCAGCTGTTCACTCAGATGGTTGTCCCGGGCGGCTTCCACCAGCTTGAGCCATTTATCGTTCTGCTCCACCCTGCGCTTGTTCCATTCCTCAGTGTGCGCCTGGATTTTCTCGAGCTCGAGCTTGTCCAGCCAGATCCCATGCCCGGAGGGGCAACGATCAATGATCACGCCAGAGCTGTAATTGTAATTCAGGGGATGGAGAGGCGCGGAGCATTTCGGGCAATGTTCCAGCGACTTCTCTTCCTCTTCGGTGATGCCGGCGAAGGCACCTTGTATGGTTTTTTGCAGAAGATCGTGGGGAAACCGTTTATCCACTTTCCCCACGATTTTGGCCAGCTCGCGGTCATCAAGCCATACGCCGTGGCAACGGGAGCAGCGATCAATCTCTACACCTTCATAGTTTTCCGCCTTCAGGGTGGAAGCGGATCCACAGCGCACGCAGTTCATCGAGCTCTCCTTTATCTAAAGATAAGGGACGAATCCGAGAAAGGCCACGAGCGGAAGAAAGCGTGTAGAGGACAGCTCACATCCGGCGGCTCAGATCGCAGCGAACATCGCTGAGCTCAAGATACTGAAGATTGGCCATCAGAGTCCGGATCGTAGTGGGCTTGGCGAACTTGTAGTTGAAGTTGTAATCCACCTTCCAGAGCTCATCCTTGGAGAACATGTCGAAGCGGCAGAGGCTGGAGAGTTCGCTGCCGAGGTTCCAGGCTCTGTCGTCGGAAGGAATGGGCGTATCGCAATCGAACTTCTCGCCATAAACTTCTTGGGCCACCTTCTGAAGGTAGAACTCGAGCTTGGTATTGGTTTCGCAGTTGATCTCCATCACCTGAGGGGATGCGAGAGCATTGAACGAGAGCAAAAACAGGAAGAGAGATGGGAATAGCTTTTTCATACCAGGGCCTTTCACGGTTTGTTAACTTTCGTAGAAGAGCCGTAACAATATTATAATTGATTTATTTAATCAAGAATATAAAGCCTGGAATAAAAACAAATATTTGCCGCAGGCTCAGCCGCGCATTTTCTCTGTAAACCGGCGCACATAATCGCTGGCCGGGCGATCGGTAAGCTCCTGGGGGGTTCCGCATTGCACGAGGGCTCCGTCTTTCATGATGGCCACTCGATCGGCCAGCTTGAAGGCCTCATCCACATCGTGGGTTACGAAGAGGATGGTTTTTTTGAGCTCCTTGCGCAATCCCAGCATGGTCTCCTGCATCTCCGCGCGGATCAGAGGATCCAGCGCCGAGAACGGCTCGTCCATCATCAGGATCTCCGTTTCCACCACAAGGGCCCGTGCGATCCCCACCCGTTGCTGCATTCCTCCCGAGAGCTGGCGAGGAAGGCGATTTTCATAGCCCGCGAGCCCCACCCTCTCTAGCCAATGCATCACCTTGGGCGTGAACTCCTCTTTGCGCTCTCCACGCACTCGAAGGCCAAAGGCGATATTTTCGAACACCGTTTTGTGGGGAAAAAGCGCGAACTTCTGGAACACCATGCTCACCTTGCGCTGGCGCAGCTGTAGCAGCGGTTCACCTGAAAGGCCCGATACGTCCTGCCCATCCACCAGCACCTCGCCGGCCGTGGGTTCGATCAAGCCGTTCACGTGGCGGATCACGGTGCTCTTTCCGGATCCGGAGAGCCCCATCAGCACGAAGAACTCATTCTCCTCGATCGCCAGGCTCATATCGTTCACGCCGAGCGTGGCGTTGTATTCGCTGAGTAGCGCCTCCTTGCCCATTCCGGCTTTTACCTTTGGCAGCAATTCGGCCTGCCTGCGGCTGAAAATCTTGTAAACGTTTTTGAATTCCACTTTCGCCATTGCCTACCTCGCGTTCCTGTCGAACCTGCGGCCGATTCCCTGCGTGATCCGGTCGAGCACGATAGCGAGCAAAACGATCGCAATGCCCGCCGTGAAGCCCTGCCCCACATCGAGTTTCTGGATCCCGAGCAGCACCTGCTCTCCGAGGCCCCGGGAACCGATCATGGAGGCGATCACCACCATGGAAAGAGCCATCATGGTGGTCTGATTGATTCCCGCGAGAATCGTGCTCAAAGCCAGCGGGATACGCACATTGAAAAGCACCTGGGAATAACTCGCGCCAAAGGCTTCCGCCGCCTCCACGATAGCGGGATCCGTGCTTCGAACCCCAAGATCCGTGAGGCGGATCGTGGGCACGATGGCATAAATCACGGTGGCGAAGACCGCCGGCACCTTGCCCAGACCGAAGAGCATCAAGGCTGGGATGAGATAGACGAAGCTGGGCATGGTTTGCATGGCATCCAGCACCGGCAGCAGCACGGCACGAAAGCGATCATAACGGGAAGAGAGAATCCCGATCGGGAGGCCGATCGCCGCCGAGATCAGGGTGGAGATCAGCATGAGGGCGAGGGTTTGCATGGAGAGATCCCAAAGGCCAAGAGCCTTGATCCCCACCATACACAGGATCACCCCGGCAGGAAGCCAGCGGCGCATCGTGAACAGGGCGAGCCCTCCGGTGAGCAGGGTAAGAAGCCACCAGGGCGCGAAGAGCAAAACCCTCTCCACCATAAGAATCATCCAAAGCACGGGCTTACCCATCGCTTTGAAAGTGGGCCCATAGCGGCTCACCACCCAGCCCACGAAATGGTTCACAACCCCTCGCACGTCCAGCGACCATTCCTTGGGCTGGGCGGCTTCAAGCTCTAGAGAGGCCACCACTTTCCTGGCGGCGTCCTCGCTTACCCAGGTTTTCCAGATTTTATCCTGAGTGCGGAGAAAATATTCCGCGGCATCTTCGGGCGTGCGGCCCTCCTTCTCCTGCATAAAGGCCAGGGCCTCATTGATCGTGGCGGAAGTGAGGCCATAGGCCTTAAGAAATCCAATTACCAGGGGATGGGAATCGGCGAACTTTTTATTGGCGCCGATGAACACCTTGATCACGGGATAGGCCGTGGCACGCTTGGGCCTCTTGGTCTTAAGCATCTCCTCCCAGACTTTTTTATCGTAGGGAGGTTCCTCGAGAAGGCGCAGTTTGTATTTTCCGAGAATCCAGGTGGGGCCCCAGTAGTAAGCCACGAAAGGAAGGCCTTGCTCGTAGCCGGAGCTGATCACGGAGTCGAGGGCCGCGCCCGTGCCCGACTTGAAATTCACGAAATCCTTATCGAGGCCATAGGCGTAAAACTTGCGGGTGTTCACGTCCTCACAGGTCCATCCGAGGATACAATTATAGAATCGGCCCTTCTCCGGCTGCTCAGGATCGCGGAAAAGATCTTTGTATTTGGCGAGATCGAATATGGATTTCAGATCCGGCGCTGCAGCCTCTATGCCGCGGGCAGGATCCCCATCGGTGAGATACTGAGGCACATAGAAGCCCTGCACGGCATCGGGAAAGGCCACACCGGGAAAAACCACCTTCCCTTCCCGTTCGAGCCTGGTCCAAACCACTTCATTGTTGGCCCGCCAAACCTCCATCATGAAATCCACATCGCCCCTTTCAAGAGCCGCGATCATCGGCACGGAGGTGCCGGGAATGATTTCCACCTCACAGCCGTAGCCATGCCGAAGGATTTTTGCCGCGAGATGTTCCTGAAAATTGCTGGAGCCCCAATCGAGCCCGCCAATCACTATCTTTCCGCAGGGCGCGGCCTCCAAGGAGGAAGGGAGAGCGAAAAAGGCAAGGAAAATGAGAAGGAATGGGATCGGCAAAACGTCTCCGTGAAGGGATGAGTGGCTGAGCTTGATTGTTGGATTGGTACTCCAACCATACCACTCTGATCCTTTATGTAAACCCAAGATTGCTCACGCTGCCGGGTGCCATACGGACATTTTTCCTATTTAAATTATATTTATTTATAAATAATCAAAAAAAGGAGCCTCTCTCCAACGAGAGAAGCTCCTTTGCTCTGTCAGTCACCCCTGGTACAGGGGGCCTGCTCCTAGTTGCGCAGAGGACGAACCGTCATCACGGTGCCGTGCAGGCGGGCGCCGAGACCATAGGCCTTTTCACCCATGAATCCGAGCTCGAAAGCCAGGCCTTTGCCGTGCTTCTTCACCGAGATGGCGGAGTTCACGCTATAGCCGCGCTTCACGAGGGTAACGCCGGCGCTCTTTCCCACGGAGAAAGAGCCGGTGAGATCCATCGGGCTGTGCACATAACCGAGGCCGCCCGAGGTGAACTTCATCGAGCGCACGATCGTGAAATCGAAGCCGATGCCGCCACCGATGATCCGC